>JBGQKH010000142.1:0-2163 GCA_041499395.1 Candidatus Limnocylindria bacterium | reverse complement strand
GCTGCCGGATTCGCTAACCGCAAGGGCATCTTTCACGAGCGGTTTCCCGCTCTACCCTTACCCAAACCTACCCATGGCCTTGCGATCAGTGGTGAATCGCTGTGCGAACAGCACCCAAAGGATACCCGAGGGGTCGGCTTTGGGTCAATGGTTGAGGACTAAGAATCGTTTACATTCCGAAGCGCTTTTGAGGCCGATGGGGACCCAGCTACCCGCCCCCCTTGATGGTCACAGACTCGATGATCACTGGGTCCAGCGGGAGGCCATGGCTCGGATCGTCGACGCGAACCGCCCCGATCGCATCGAGCACATCCGATCCCGCAACCACCCGGCCGATGATGCTGTAGTAGCGCCGCAGCTGGCCCGACAGGTTCGCGAGGTCGATGAAGAACTGGCTGCCGTTCGTATCGGTTCCTCCGGTGATCGCGCCGCTGGCCGGGTCGTATTGCAGCGAGTTGGCCATCGCCACCGTGTACGTGTCGTAGCGCTGGTCGTCGGCGGGGAACTCGACCGCGAAGTGGTAGCCGGGGCCCCCGTTGCTCGGACCGGTGAGGGCCCCGTGGTTGGACCGCGTCTGAGGATCGCCGGCCTGGGCGACGAAGCCAGCCAGGACACGGTGGAAGCTGATCTGCGCATAGAAGCCGCAACGCGCCAGGGCAACGAAGTTGGCGGTCGCGATCGGGGCGCTGCGCGGGTCGAGCTCGATCGTGAACAAGCCGAGGCTCGTCACCACGACCGCACGCTGCGCGCCGGCGAGGATGGCGGTCGCTCCCGCCGCGGTGGGGGCCGTGGTCGGGCAGCCGGCGAGGTGCGACGTCGGGCTTGGGGGCGCGCCGCAGGCGACCAGGACGAGGACGAGCGCGAGAGGCGCCCGCGCGGCGCGCCACATCAGGACGGGTGCTGGAGCGTTCGCCCGAGGAAGCTGCGGACCCAGCCGTCGTACTCCGACGGGCAGGCTGTGATCGACTCGGCATGTCCCGCGGGAGCGCAGGTATCCAGCTCGCTCCCGCTTCCGTTCTGCCGCGCCGCCGCCAGGAGGTCCTTCGCGTCGTTGGAGCCGATGGCCCGGTCGTTGCCGGCCGTGATGATGAGGAGCGGCCGGTCCCGGTACCTGGCGATCGCCTGCACCGGGTCCGCCGCGCTCATGTCCTCGCCGGTCCGGAGCAGCCCCCCGAGCAGGATCGACCAGGCGCCGGGGAGCGAGAGCGGATAGCCGTCGCGGTCGAGACGCGCCTGGAGCGCGTTGGCCAGCGTGGAGTGGGTCGAGTCGAGGATAACAGCGTTGATGCGGGTGTCGCCAGCCGCCTCGTTGATCGCGGCGGCGCCACCCATCGAGACTCCGAGCAGCGCGATCCAGGTCGGCTGCTTCGACGCGACGAGCCAGTCGACGACGGTGCGCAGGTCGCCCGCCTCGCGCACGCCCATCGTCGTCACGTCGCCGGACGACTGCCCATGATTTCGGAAGTCGAAGAGGACGAGGTTGAAGTCGGCGTGCAGGAGGGCGGCCCAATCGAGCATCACGCTCTTGTCGGCCCCTTCCGCATGCGTCAGGACGACGGTCGGGGCGGTCGGCCCCGCCTGGCTCCCGGACGGGATGTACCAGCCCGCGAGGCGGGTCCCGTCGGCAGCCTTCAGCGCGTCGCCAGCCGCTGCTCCCTGGTTCGCGCAGTGGCGCCGATCGGCGAAGGAGGCGAGCGCCTCGTCCGAGCCGATCGGATAGTTGATCGCTTCGTAGGTCCACCCAAACGCGGAAGCCGGCGTCCGACAGTCGCCGGCTCGGTCGTTGGCGCTGAAGAGCTGCGAGCCCACGTACCCCACCCAGCCCATGTACACGACCAGGAGGACCACCGCCAGCGCCATCGTGAAGGAAACCCAGCGCCAGATCGTGTTGCGTCGGGCGTGGCGCGGATCCGCCGGCGGTTCGAACGGCACGGGCCGGAGTATACGGTGGTGCCTCGCGAACCGGTCCCCTACAATCCGGGCCCGTGGTTAACCCAAAGGTCACAAAGGCGACGCGGCCGTCTGTTGCCTCGAGGCAACGCGGCCATACCCTCGCACCGGAGCACCTGGGCGAGCGGGGAGCGGCCGCCGCGCTGATAGCGGCGATCGGCGGGATCGCCGTCTTCATTGCGGCGGTGGCGATCACGGTGGGCGGGCTGACGC
>JBGQKH010000141.1:0-2204 GCA_041499395.1 Candidatus Limnocylindria bacterium | reverse complement strand
GGACGATGGGGAGCGAGGTGCTCTTGCCGGCGAGGGTGAGGGTGGCGGTCTCAGCGGCCGTCAGCGTGTCGTTCGTCATTGGATCAGCTCCCTGATCGCCTCGCGCTCCTCGAGCAGCTCGGCGAGCGTCGCGTCGACCTTGCCCTGTGCCCAGTCATTGTGGACGATCCCCGCCTCGATCTCGACCCGCCCCGGCGCGGGCGCGCGCAGCGGGTAGCCGAAGACGATCCCCGCCGGGATGCCGTAGCCGCCCTGCTCCGGGGCCAGGATCGCGGCACTGAAGATCTCGCCGCTCGGCTGGGTGATGTTGCGCACCGTGTCGACGACGGCGTTCGCCGCCGAAGCCGCGCTCGACTGGCCACGCGCCGCGATGATCGCGGCGCCACGCTGCTGGATGGTGGTCATGAACTCGCCCTGGAGCCAGGCCTCGTCTGGGATCGCCTCGGTTGCCGGGTGGCCCGCGATCGTGGCGTGATAGAAGTCCGGGAACTGGGTCGAGGAGTGATTGCCCCAGACCGCCAGGTCGCGCACCGCGTCGACCGCTACGCCCGCCTTCGCCGCGAGCTGGGAACGGCCGCGGTTCTCGTCGAGCATGGTCATGGCAAACCATCGGTCCGACGGGATCTCGAGGGCGTTGGCCGCGGCGATCAGGCAGTTGGTGTTGCAGGGATTCCCGACGACCAGCGTATGGACGTCCGATGCGGCGTTGCGGGCGATGGCCCTGCCCTGCGCCGAGAAGATGCCGCCGTTGATGGTGAGCAGGTCCTTGCGCTCCATCCCCGCCTTGCGCGGCACGGCGCCCACCAGGAGCGCCCAGTTGACGCCGACAAAGGCCTCGTCGGCGCTGGAGGTGCGAACCATCCTGCTGAGGAGCGGGAAGGCGCAGTCCTCGAGCTCCATCGCCACCCCCTCCAGGGCGGGGAGGGCGGCCTCGAGCTCGAGCATGTGGAGGTCGACGGTGGTGCGCGGGCCGAACATCTGGCCGGAGGCGATGCGGAAGAGGAGCGCGTAGCCGATCTGTCCCGCAGCGCCGGTGACGGCCACTTTCACGTGTGAATCGGGCATCGCGAGGAGTCTACCGCTCCGCGGCGATGAAGCCGCGCACCTGCGCCGCCAGCTCGTCCCGCACGCGGCGAAAGACGGCGAGCCGCTCCTCCGGCGTGCCGCTGGCGGCCGACGGGTCGTCAAACGACCAGCGCAGCACCGTCTTCGCACCGGGCACGTAGGGGCAGGCCTCGCACGCCTCCTCGCAGACGGGGATCAGCCAGTCCCAGGGCTGCCCCATGTAGCGCTCGATCGTCTTGGAGGCGTGGCCGCTGATATCGATCCCGAGCTCGCTCATCACCGCGATCGCCTCGGGGCGCACCTGCGACGCCTCGGTCCCGCCGCTCTCCACCTCGAACCGGTCGCCGGCCCATGCACGGAGCATCCCCTCCGCCATCTGGGAGCGGGCGCTGTTGTGGATGCAGACGAAGAGCACGCGACGCTTCGGTGTCACGGGTGGAGCGTAGCGCTCCCTTGCGCAGGGCGCGTCGCGCCTGACACCATGCGACCGATGCGCATCGACCTGCGATCCGACACTGTCACGCAACCATCGGCCGGGATGCGCCGGGCCATGGCCGAGGCCGAGGTCGGCGACGACCAGTACGGCGAGGATCCATCGGTGAACCGGCTGCAGGACGAAGTCGCCGTGCTGCTCGGCAAGGAGGCGGCCCTCTTCCTGCCGACCGGCACCATGGCCGACCAGGTCGCGATCAGGATCTCGACGCGCCCCGGCGACGACGTGATCGTGCCGTGGGAGGCGCACGTCGTCGCCCATGAGACGGGCGCCTCCGCGGCCAACTCGGGGGTGCAGTTCAGCGTGGTGGGGGATGACCGGGGCGTCTTCGGAGCCGATGAGCTGGCCGCCGCGATCAAGCCACGCGGGCACCAGATCTACCCGCCCACCACGATGGTGGTCGTCGAGAACACCCACAACCGCGCCGGCGGCGCGGTCTTCCCCTTGGACATGGTGGCGTCGGTCGGGGCGGCTGCCCGCGCGGCGGACCTCGTGAGCTTCTGCGACGGCGCGCGGCTCCTCAACGCGGCGGCTGCCTCCGGCGCCTCGCCGGCGGAGCTCGCGGCACCCTTCGACCTGGTCAGCCTGGCGCTCTCCAAGGGGCTCGGCGCGCCGGGCGGCACGATGCTGGCGGGCCGGCGCGACG
>JBGQKH010000140.1:0-2339 GCA_041499395.1 Candidatus Limnocylindria bacterium | reverse complement strand
CGTCGGCGTTCCGGACCACGAGGCGCATCGCCTTCGGCTGGTAGGTATGCCATGCCGACTCGGCCCACGCCCCGGCGGGGAGCCAGCCCTCCAGGGTCATGAGGCGCTCCGTCAGGTGCTGGAGGGCCCGATGCGCTGCCCGTTCGCCGGAGGACATCCCCTGGCAGCTGTTTCCCGGGTCCACCGTGCCCAGGCCGTACACCGTGACGGCTACCGCGCGGCCGTCGGCGTGGAGGGTGAAGATCGTGTCGGGCGCGTCCGCCACGCAGTTCTGGGCGCCTCGGAACTGGACGCTCGCTCCGAAGAGCGTGGTGCCGGTCACCTCGCGGAGGAGGGCCTGGATGCCACCCTCGGAGAGGCGCCGCTCGACCATGGCCGGGATGGCGGGGCCCGGATAGATGGCGACCTGGGGCCCCGGTACGATCACGCGCCCATCACCCGTGAGCGTGAAGGACGGTGCGCTGGTCAACAGGAATCCCGGGCCGACGAAGCCGCCGCTGTATTCGACGCGAAGGATGAGGGCGTCGCCGGTCGGGTGCTGGATCGTGGCGATCGGGCCCCCGAGCCAGTCGCACCCGCCCATCACAATGACGAGCGGCAACGCGACCATCAGGATTCGTTGGCTGATCCGACCCATGGCCGATGGACGCGAAAGACGGATGCGTGGTTCCGCCCTGCTGCGCCCCACGCGACGCGGGGCCAGAATGCCACCGTCATGCGGAGCAGCGTCGGCCTTGGGATCGCGGCGATTGCGCTCGGCGTGCTCGCATTGCCCGGCGTGGCGCTGGCCCATGGTGGCTATGCCCCGCCGCCCTCCTTCCCCGGGATCCTCTTGGAGTGGCGCCCCGAGCCGGTGGTGCTGGTCCTTGCCGCCGTCGCGGTCGGTGGCTGGCTGCTGCTCGGTCGCCGCGTGGCGCGCAGGCATCCGGCTCACCCACCGAGCGGCTGGCGCGACGCGGCCTTCCTGGGTGGCGTGGCGACGCTCGTGATCGCCCTCACCTCGCCGATCGAGGCGTACGAGGGGCAGCTCTTCAGCGTCCACATGCTCCAGCACATGCTGATCGAGCTGGTCGCGGCCCCGCTTCTGCTGCTCGGGGCCCCGGCGACGCTGGCGCTGCGCGCCGCGTCGCCATCGGTCCGCCGGCGCCTGCTCTCGATCCTGCACAGCCGGGTCGTCGCCGTCATCTCGTTCCCGCTGCTGGCCTGGATGGTCTTCGCCGCGGTCAACTGGGGCTGGCATTTCAGCTCGCTCTACGACCAGGCGCTCGAGATCCCGTGGCTGCACGACGTCCAGCACGTCACCTTCCTTGGCGCGGCGCTCCTCTTCTGGTGGCCGGTCGTCGGCGCCGATCCGACTCGCTGGCGGCTCCCCCATCCGGTGCGCCTCTTCTACCTCTTCCTGGCGATGCCGCAGAACTCGTTCCTGGGGATCGCGCTGATGAGCGCCCCGGCGTCGCTCTACCCGCACTACCTGACCAACGGCCGCACCTGGGGGCCGACGCCCGCCGTCGACCTGAGCATCGGCGGCATGCTGATGTGGGTCGGTGGCGACGTCGTCTTCCTGCTGTCGATGGGCCTGGTCGTCGCCGCCTGGGTGCGGGCCGAGGATCGCCGGACCGCGCGCGAGGACGCGCGGATCATTGCCCTTGGAGAGGGGTCGGAGTGAGCGCCACCAGCCGATAGGTGGTCATCAGCCCCTTCCCCTTGACCGCGACCCGCTCCTGGCGCTCCGTGATGGCCGCGTCACCCAGGCGCAACGCTGTCGCCTCCGTGACTTCGACGCTCCCCGGCTCGGCGAGGGCGGCCATGCGGCTGGCGGTGTTGACAGTGTCGCCCCACAGGTCGTACGAGAAGCGCCTGCGACCGATGACGCCCGCAATCAAGGGCCCCGTCGCGATCCCCACGCGCACTCGCAGGTCAGGCCAATCGGCGCCGAGGCCGGCGCGCAGGGCCGGCCCGATCTCGAGCGCCATCCGTGCCGCCAACAGGGCGTGCGGCTCGTTCCCGCCGGCAAGCCCCGCGACTGCAAGGTAGCCGTCGCCGAGCGTCTTGATCTTCTCGAGGCCGTGGCGCTCCGCCAGGTCGTCAAGCGTCGAGAAGACCCGGCTCAGCAGCTCGACGACCCGTTCCGGGGAGGTGCGCTCCGCGAAGGGCGTGAACTCGACGATGTCGGCGAAGACGACCGAGGCCTCGTCCACGCGGTCGGCGACCGTGGCGCTGCCGCCCTTCAGACGCCGGGCGACGCTTGCCGGCAGGATGTTGAGGAGCAGCTCCTCGGAACGCGCGCTCAGCCGATCCCGCTCGCGGATGAAGTACGCCAATCGCAGGAATGCCGTCGT
>JBGQKH010000139.1:0-2433 GCA_041499395.1 Candidatus Limnocylindria bacterium | reverse complement strand
GATGCGCGACCGGTTCGGGGCGAAGAAGGCCATCAGCATGACCCTGCGAACGCATGCGCAGACGGCGGGCGTCGCGCTCACCGCGCAGCAGCCGTACAACAACGTGGTCCGCGTCGCCCTGCAGGCGATGGCGGCGGTGCTGGGCGGCACGCAGTCGCTGCACACCAACTCCCTCGACGAGACGTACGCGCTCCCCACCGAGGAGGCGGTCACCATCGCCATGCGCACGCAGCAGATCCTTGCCCACGAAGGCGGACTGGATCGGGTGGTGGACCCGCTGGCGGGGTCGTATTTCGTCGAGTACCTCACGGACGAGACGGAGAAGCGCTGCCTGGAGATCCTGGGGAAGATCGATCGCCTCGGCGGGATCATCCGCGCCATCGAAGAGGGGTATCCGCAGCGGGAGATCGCGGACAGCGCCTACCAGTGGCAGCGCGAGGTGGACGGCGGCGAGCGCAAGATCGTCGGGGTGAATGCGTTCCGCACCGAGAGGGAGGCGCCGATCCCCACGCTGAAGATCGACGACCAGCTGGCGCAGAAGCAGATCGACCGCCTCAACGCGGTCAAGCGCAGCCGCTCGCAGCGCGACGTCCAGGAGCGGTTGCGCGCGGTCGAAGATGCCTGCCGCAGCGACAAGAACCTCATGCACCCGGTGCTCGAGGCGGTGAAGGCTTACTGCACGCTGGGCGAGGTCTGCGACGTGTTCCGGAAGGTGTGGGGCGCCTACCGGGAGAAGGGGATGTTCTAGCGGATACCCTCGGCCGTCTCCGGAATTGTGGGGACACAATACGAAACTCGCGGGAGATTCGTATTGTGTCCCCGAAACTCAGGCGGCCTGTTGGGTGGCCTGCTTGATGGCTTCGATCTCCAGGGTGAGGTCGACCTTTTCGCCGACCAGGAGGCCGCCGGTTTCGAGGGCCTTGTTCCATTCCAGGCCGAACTGCTTGCGGTCGAGGCTGGTGGTGGCGTTGAAGCCGGCGCGCTCGCCGCCCCAGGGATCCTTGCCGCTGCCCTCGTAGGTGACGTCGAGGACGACGGGCTTCGTGACTCCGTGCACCGTCAGATCCCCTGTGATCTTGTAGCGGTCGCCGCCCTTGCCCTCGACCTTCGTGCTGCGGAAGGAGGCGGTGGGGAACTTCTCCACGTCGAAGAAGTCGGGGGAGCGCAGGTGGGCGTCGCGGTCGGCGTCGGCGGTGTCGAGGCTGGCGGGCTCGATGTTCACCTCGACGGAGGAGGCTGCCGGATCCGCCGGGTCGAAGCGAAGCTGCCCGCTCCACTTGGTGAACCGGCCGCGGGTCTTCGAAACCACCATGTGGCGCACGGAAAAGGCAATCGCGGAGTGGGAAGGATCGATCTTCCAGGTGCTGAGGGCCATTTTGAGACTCCAGAAAAGGTTGGTTACTATGTTTTACGTAGCTACAGATGCTTTCGTGCGCTGCCGGATTCGGCCCGTTATACTTTTCCCATGTCCGCCGCGAGGCCCCACTCCAGCAAGATGTGCTCCCAGTTCCAGTCTGCCGTGGATCTGGTCGGCAAGCGCTGGACCCCCTTGATCGTCCAGCTCCTCCTCAAACGGCCGCATCGCTACAGCGAGCTGCTCGGGGAGCTGGAGGTGGTCACCGAAGGCATGCTCTCGCAGCGGCTCAAGGAGCTGGAGCAGGCCGGCGTGGTCGAGCGCCGGGTCCTCGACGAGCAGCCCGTCCGCGTCGAATACCACCTGACCGGGAAGGGGCGAGGCCTGAGCCGGGTCATCTCCGGCCTCGAGCGCTGGGCGGAAGAATGGATCCGGTAGCCGACCGGATCTTCCTCGAGACCACCCGCCGCTACGCTCCTCCCGGCCTGGCGCGGCTCGACGTCGAGGCGGCGCTGCGCCTGGCGCAGGTCGAGCCGGGAAAGCCCGTGGCGGATCTCGGCTGCGGATATGGCCGGCATCTGACCGCGCTGATCGAGCACGGCCACCCGCACCCGCTGGGGATCGATCGCAGCCCGCTGCTCCTCGCCGAGGCGCGCCGGGAGGCGCCCACAGCCCGCCTGCTCCGCGCGGACCTCCGCCGGCTCCCGCTCCACGCCGGCTCGCTTGCCGCCGCCTTCTGCTTCTACAGCTCGATGTTCCTCGGCACCCATGAGGACGCCATGGCGGCGCTCCGCGAGGCTGCCCGCGTCCTGCGGCCCGGCGGGAGCCTGGTGCTCACCACCGACAACCCGCTCCGCCTGGCCAGCCGGCCCTTCGCCGAGGTCGAAGAGGACGTCCCCGGCCTGGGACGCGTCCGGGAGCACAGCGCCTGGGACCCTGCGGAAAACGTCGACCGGGTGACGAAGACCTTGCGCGCGCCGCGCGGGGAGAGCCTTTCGGCCACATATGTCATCCGGTACTATGCGCCGCCCGCGCTGGCCGAGCTGGCCCGGGTGACGGGACTCGTCCTGCGCCGGCTC
>JBGQKH010000138.1:0-2450 GCA_041499395.1 Candidatus Limnocylindria bacterium | reverse complement strand
GAGGATGCCCAGCATCACCAGCGCCGCCACGAGGTTCCCGCCGAGGATGGCCCACGGCTGGAGCGTGTCGAGCAGCCACGAGCCGAGGATCATCATGGCCGCGAAGACCGCGACCTCGAAGCAGCAGAAGAGCGTGAAGACGCCGATCAGCAGGTGTCGGTCGCGCTCCGCGAGGGCGAAGAGGCCGGCGGCCGCCAGGCCGAAGACGATGAAGGCGAGCCCATGAACCGCGGTGTACTTGAGGACGATGCCGGGCGTGACGGTGAGGGCCGCCGGATCGCGGAGGCCGTCGAAGAGCGCCGCGCCGAGCAAGGCCGGAGTCCGGAACGGCGTGGCGGTGATCAGATCGAGCACGAAGAACCAGGCCGCGACCGCGGCCGCACCCGCCAGCCCGACCAGGATTCCCTCTTGGAGCACTTTCCGTCGATTCATGGCTGTCTCCTCTGAACTCTTCGCCCCAGGTCAGGTCGCGACCGGCCTTCCCTTTGCCACGGTAAGCAGCCCTTGAGGTAGGCCAGGCCTTTCCTCCCGAGGAGGGCTGACCCCGCAAGGAACATCACCCAGCTCAGGGCCGCCAGAGCGATCCCGACTCCCCCCTTCTGCCAGAGCGAGATCGGCAAGAAGGGCACCAGGGGATACGCGGGGTAGATCCCGAAGCTCAGCAGGACCAGGATGGCGCCCAGCCAGAAGGACGCTCGGCCCGGAGGCCTTGCGAGCGTCACCAGCGGCTTCACCGGCCCTCTGGCCGGCGAGTCACGTTCCGGGAGAGGCATCGGAGGTTCTGGGCGCCGAGCGCCCATCCTGGCTCGGCGAGGCACCCCGGGCCGCACGATCCGACCCGGAGCCGGGCCCGCGCCGCGTGCTGTCGAATCGGCTGCGCACGTTGGCCGCCCGGCGAAGGATGTCGTCCCCCTCGACTGTCGTGGCGTCGGTGGGCCGGTTGTCTTTCTTGTTCTTGCCGGAGCTCCGCCTGATACCCATGTGTCCCGCTCAGTCTAGCCTTCGGGTGGCGGGCGGCTATTGGACCTTGGTCCATTGGGCTCTACCGCTTGCGCGTCGTTGACAGGGGGAGCCGGCCATAGCAGAATTCGGCGTCCGAAGCGCAACGCTGGGAGGACAGCATGGAGATTCGCGCCGCGGTCTTTCACCGGGTCCACGAGCCAGTACCCATCGAGGCGATCGAGGTCGACAAGCCGTCGGGCCGCGAGGTGCTCGTCCGCACCGTGGCGACCGGCGTGTGCCACAGCGATCTGCACGTGGTCGACGGAGCCTCTCGCTACGACGTGGGCCGACCGATCGTGCTCGGCCACGAAGGCGCCGGGATCGTCGAGGCGGTCGGCCCGGACGTGACGACGGTCCAGCGTGGCGATCATGTCGTCGCCTGCCTCTCCGGCTTCTGCGGAAGCTGCGCGCAGTGTCTCACCGGCCATCCCAACCTCTGCGTGGGCGGCGCGGTCGCTCGGAGCGCGTCCGCTCCGCCGCGCCTCTCGCAGCGCGGCCAGGCCTTGTGGCCGTTCGCCGGTGTCGGCAGTTACGCGGAGCGGATGCTGCTCCACGAGAACTCGGTCGTGAAGATCGACGCCGACCTGCCGCTCGACCGCGCGGCGCTGGTGGGCTGCGGAGTCCTCACCGGAGTGGGCGCCGCGCTCCGGACCTCGGGGCTCGAGGGCGGGCAGACGGTCGCGGTCTTCGGCTGCGGCGGCGTCGGCCTGTCCATCGTCCAGGGGGCCCGGATCGGCGGCGCCCGGCAGATCATCGCGGTCGACATGTTCGATTCGAAGCTGGAGATGGCCCGACGCGTCGGCGCCACCCACGCCGTGAACAGCGCGAAGGACGAGGCGGTGAAGGCGGTGCGCGCGCTGACCGGGGGCGCGGGCGTCGACCACGCCTTCGAGGCGGTCGGTAACGCGGCCCTGTGCCGGCAGGCCATCGAGAGCCTGGCCATCCGCGGGACGGCCACCATCGTCGGCGTGCTGCCCCCCGACGCGATGATCGAGTTCCCGTGGCTGGCCATCCGGCCGGAGTGCCGGGTGCAGACGTCCCGGATGGGCTCCAACCGCTTTCGCATCGACATCCCGCGCTACCTCGACTTCTATCGCCAGGGCCGGCTGCTGCTCGACGAGATGGTCAGCCGCCGCGGGCACCTCGACGACCTCAACGAGGCGTTTCGCGCGATGAAGGCGGGAGAGGTCGCGCGGACCGTGCTGATGTTCGAATGAGCGGGCGACTGAGCGAGCGGGAGTGAAGATCGACTTCGGGATCAGCCTCGGCTCGAGCGTCGGGCTCCTCGGCGGCGCCGACTCGCAGAAGTTCATGGACCTCGTGAAGATGACCGACGGCTACGGGGCCGCCGCCATCGGGACGTACGACTCCGCGTTCCTCGGGGGCGACGCGTACGTGCGGGCGACGCTGATGGCGCTGGCGGCGCCGCGCGCGCAGGTCGGGCTGCG
>JBGQKH010000137.1:0-2469 GCA_041499395.1 Candidatus Limnocylindria bacterium | reverse complement strand
TCCAGGTGCCGTTCCACCTGGCCCCGGATGCGGTCGACCCAGCCCGCGACGACATCGGCCTCGTTGAGGGTTCGCTCGCTCGATCGACCGCTCGGGTCACCGATGAGGCCCGTTGCTCCCCCGACCACGGCGATCGGGTCATGTCCGGCGAGCTGGAGGCGCCGCATCGTGACCAGCTGGAGCAGGTTGCCGAACTGGAGGCTCGGTGCGGTCGGATCGAAGCCGCAGTAGAAGGTGAGCGCCACCGCATTCAGGGCAGAGGCCAGCGCCTCCGGATCGGTGCTGTCGGCGACGAGGCCTCGCCAGGCGAGGTCCTCGAGGATCGGGGAAGCCATGGGCGCTTGAGTATAGAGGCCGGGTCCTTTGTGGCAGGGTCGCGGGAGGCCCTCCACATCGTGGTCAAACGCCTGCCGCGGAGCCCCGTGCTAGAGTCTGGGCCTTCATGTACCGACGCCCCCAGCGGAGCGCCCGCAACCGCTACGCTCGCCGGCAGGCAACGCCTCGCCCGTCCGGCAGCCCGTCTCGTACCGGGATCGCGCCGCTGCCAGCCGTGATCCTGGGTGGCTTCGCGGCGGTCGCCCTCGCGCTCTTCGTCGGGATCCTGGGCGTCTTTGCCTCCTACGCCTCCGGCCTCCCCGACCCGACGAAGCTCGCCGACTTCCAGCTGTCGGAGGGCTCGCGCGTCGTCTCGGCAGATGGCGTCGAGCTCGCGACCTTCGCCGCCGAGCAGCGCCACGTCGTGGCCTACGCGGAGCTCCCCCAAGTGATGATCGACGCCCAGGTGGCGGCGGAGGATCGCACCTTCTGGACGAACCCGTGCATCGACTTCCGCGGGATCCTGCGCGCCGCCCTCCAGAACTTCTCCGCCTCCCAGACAGTCTCCGGTGCCTCGACCATCTGCCAGCAGCTGGTCCGGATCCGCCTCTTCGACGCGGACCTGCTCACGAACCCAAAGCGGCTCTGGGAGCGGAAGATCAAGGAGGCGCTGACGGCGCTGCGCGTAGGCGATGCCTACCCCGGCCTCCAGGGCAAGCAGAAGCTCATGGAGATGTACCTGAACCAGGTCTTCTACGGCAACAATTCCTACGGCATCTGGGCGGCTGCCAACCGGTACTTCGGCAAGGACATCACCTCCAAGGACCCGGCCGACCAGCTGACCATCGGCGAGGCGGCGCTCCTCGCGTCCCTGGTGCGCGCTCCATCGGCCCTCGACCCGACGCAGGTCGCGGTGCCCCAGCTTGACGCGCAGGGCAACACGATCCTGGTCATCCCCAGCGACGCCCACGTGCTGGAGATCCAGGGGCGCGTCCTCGACGGGATGGTCGCCATCGGCGCGATCACCCAGGCCCAGCGGGACGCGGCGGCGGCGCAGCAGATCGTGCTGGCCCCACCGACCAATCGCCAGT
This sequence comes from Candidatus Limnocylindria bacterium, assembly GCA_041499395.1. Taxonomy (GTDB): domain Bacteria; phylum Chloroflexota; class Limnocylindria; order QHBO01; family QHBO01; genus CF-167. The sequence goes on along the minus strand of JBGQKH010000137.1, from coordinate 1,063 downwards.
ACAAGGCTCCGCATTTCGTATATGCGGTCCGACGCGCCGCCGCGGACCTGCTTGGGGGCGAGGACCTGCTCGACCGCGGCGGGCTGGTGATCCACACGACCCTCGACTACGCCGGCTACCAGGTCGCCGCCGAGAAGTGGGCGGGGGTGGCCTATGACATGGACCGGATGACGAATGCCGAGCTGACAGCGAAGTACGGCAAGCAAGCCTTTACCTGGATCAAGCTGCTCAAGGGCCGGAACATCAACAACGACGCCCTCGTCGCGCTGAACTACCGAACCGGTGCGGTGCTCGCCTACGTCGGATCTGCGAACTACTACGGCGCAGCGACCCCGGCCCATCAGCCGGCGTATGACGTGGTCGGGCAGGCCTACCGGCAATCCGGCTCGGCCTTCAAGCCGATCACCTACGCCACCGGCTTCGAGCGCGGCGCGCTCACGCCGGCAAGCATGCTGATGGACGTCCAGGGCCTGATCGCCGATGGATACTCGGTCCCGAATGCCAGTGGACAGACGCGCGGGCCGGTCCTCGTGCGCGAGGCGCTCAAGTACTCGCTGAACATCCCGGCCGCCAAGGCACAGCAGGTGATCGGCACGCAGAACGTGGTCGACATGGCCGTGCGGCTAGGACTCCAGTGGGACCCGCAGCAGGCGAAGGAGGTGGCCGTCCCATCGCTGACGCTTGGCACCATCGGTGTCCACATGCTCGACCTGGCTGGTGCGTACGGCGCGCTCGCGAACGGGGGCGTGCTGGCCAAGCCGTTCCTGATCACCTCGATCACCGACCGCAACGGGAACGTGATCTACGACCATGCGACCGATGCGACACCGCCCCAGCGCGAAATCGGCGCCGATGCGGCGTACCTCGTGACCAACATCCTGGCCGACAACACGAACCCGGCCAAGAATGCGATCTGGGGCAAGCGGTTCCAGCTGACCACCCCGAAGGGCCGCCGGCCGGCCACCCTGAAGACGGGCACCACCAACGACTTCCGGGATCTCCAGGCCTTCGGCTACATCGCCCCGGATGCCGATCCGGCCGTCGATGAGGGCGCCATCGTGAC
>JBGQKH010000136.1:0-2473 GCA_041499395.1 Candidatus Limnocylindria bacterium | reverse complement strand
CGTCGAGCAGTGGGGCCGGTCCCACCCGCTGGGAAGGGTCGCCCGGGCCCGCGAGGTGGCGCAGGTCGTCAGCTTCCTGGCCGGAGGTCGCTCGAGCTTCGTGACCGGCGAGGACGTTCGGGTCGACGGCGGCTTGCTGGCAGCAGTCGCGGTGGCCCTGCCCGACTGAGGTTCGGTGACCGGACGGTCATCAGCTCCCGGCGCCGGTCTGCCGCTTCAGCAGCGCTTCGATGCGCTCCAGGCGGGCCAGGACCTCGCTGTCCTTCCGATCCGCATCCTCGGCTTCGGCGGCCGCGTGCTCCAGGGTCGCCCGGTCCCGGACGGCCGACTGGTTGCTGGCGAGCAGGATGAGTGGCGCCGCATAAGCCGCCTGGGTGCTGAAAGCCAGGTTGAGGAAGATGAAGGGGTAGGGGTCGAAGTGGAAGAGCTCATAGATGTTGCCGGCCACCCAGAAAGCCACGATCGCCGTTTGCAGGACGATGAACCTCCATGAGCCCAGGAACCCGGTGACGGCGTTTGCGATACGCACGCCGACCGGCGCGTTCGTGTGGAGGGCGACATTCACCGGGTGGCGCATCCGTGTGACGGCCGTGCGATAGCCCTGCATCGATAGCCTCCATGTTTGATCGACCGACTCCGCCGGATGGTACGGCGCTCCCGGCGACGTGATCGGCTCCGGGTGTGTGGGCGGGTCGGGACCGAGGCCTCCATGCCCCGCCCAGCACGGCTGGGCGTAGACTGGTCGGGAAGCCAGCATCGGTGCGTTCGCGCCACCCGACTCGGCGCCTTGGAGGAAGCCATGGGTGCACTCTCTCCGCTCCATCTCATCGTCCTCCTCGCCATCGCTCTGGTCATCATCGGACCGGGCAAGCTGCCCGAGACAGGCGCGGCGCTCGGCCGGGCGATCCGGGAGTTCCGCCAGGCTGCGTCCAGCGACGACAAGCCCGACACCAGGGCCGGCGATCCGCCGGATCCGACCGGATCGGCCGACTGACCGGGGCCCATCGCCCTGGCGCGGATCCCGGAGGCTGGGTGGTCGGACGCCGGGTTCCCGGGTAAACTTCGCGGCCGTGGCGGAGTAGCTCAGTGGTAGAGCAGGGGACTCATAAGCCTCCCGGTCTAACCGCTGTGCTTTCCCGAGTGGGAGCCACGCACGAATTGGGTGACTTATAGGCTCTATCGGCGTCTGTACCAAGAGCACATAACTCGGATAGAGCGCATACCTGATTCGTCCTTTACATCCGCACGAGCGACGAGATCGAGATCGCGAATCGGCAGCCAGGCGAGCGGTCGGCGAAGCGAGGTCGACATGGGCGTCCCCGCGAGGTTCGACGTAGGATGACGGCTCGGAGGGTGGCGACCTGATGGGCGATCCGGTCGGCGATATCATCGGGGACTACCGCGGCTTCGTCGCGCAGCAGCACGCCCGCCTCCTCGCCCGTGGCATCGACATCCGCCCGTACCCCCTGAGCCACCTGGCCGTCCGTGTCGCCGAGTGGGACCAGTACGTCCACGTGCGGACGCTCCTCGAGCGCCACGCGACCGCCAACCTCGAGAACGTCTGGAACGGACGCCCGATCTCGAAGATCCTGCTCGTGACCCCGCTCGAAGTCCTCGATGGCACGGCCGTCCCGCTCATCGAGCTAATCCCGCCCGTCCACCAGCGCGTCTACAAGATGGGCCTCGAGCACCTCGGGGTGGTCGTCGGTGAGGGGGTCGACGCGTTCTCCCGCGAGCACCGCGCCGCGCTCACCGGTCAGCAATTGCAGAGCGCCGACAACGAGCCGTACTACACCCTCTTCGAGGACTTCACGCATGTGAAGTTCTACCGTCGATCGCTGTACGACGTCTGCGTTCTGGGGGGCGCCCGGTTCGACGGCTTCGTCCACGTCGACGACTGGGTCCCGCAGCGTCTCGTCACGGCGACCGGCCCGAACCCGTTGCCCCGCTGAAGGGCGGCGCCCCGCCCGTCGCCAACCTGCTCGACCTCACGGGTCGGGTGGCGCTCGTGACCCGGGATCGGGCGGGATCGGTGCCGGGATCGCCCGACGCGTGGCGGAGGCCGGCGCCGCGGTCGTCGAGTAACGGAGCTAGTCGTGGCGCTCCCGAGCCAATTGGCGATCAATCGAGGCGGCGGCAAACGTTATGCGCTGTTCCATAGTTATGTGCTGGAACCTGGGCGGTTGCCCGGGTAACCCACGCTCGGTAAGCTTGGAAACCACGGCGGAGTAGCTCAGTGGTAGAGCAGGGGACTCATAAGCCCTTGGTCGGTGGTTCGAATCCGCCCTCCGCTACCACCTCCATCGCTTCCGATCCTGCCTGATCCGCCGCGCCCCAGGATGCCGCCGCCGGCTCGAGCCTGGCCATCCGGGCGGCGTTCCCGTTCGTACTCTCTGACATGGGCCTGTCGTGACGGATGGGCTGTCCATGAGCCGGCGGTATACTCGGCCCCACGGGCGGTGCGCGGTCACCG
>JBGQKH010000135.1:0-2554 GCA_041499395.1 Candidatus Limnocylindria bacterium | reverse complement strand
ATGGCGGCCAGCATGATGATGGCCGGCGCCGGCGGCAGGAACGACGTCAGCGGCAGCAGGATGGCGATGCCCGAGGTGGGGCCGATCCCCGGCAGCACGCCGACCAGCGTGCCCAGGACTGCGCGTTTCGGCCCATCGTGGGCACGTAGATCGGAGCATCGTGGGCAGCCAGATCGGTCGATCGTGGTCACCGACATCGGCAGCGTGACCACCGGCATCGGTCCTCGTGGTCACCCCGCCGGTGCATCTTCCTGGGGGAGGATGGCCGGAGCGTAGCGGCGCTGGACGGTCCGAAGGCGCCATCCATCCGAAAGGGGATGAATGGCCACCGAGCGACTGTCCATGCGCCACACGCGAGAGATCCTGCGCCAGCGACTCACCCTGGGCCGCAGCCATCGGGCAATCGCCCAGAGCCTCGGTATCAGTCACGGCGTGGTCGGGACGACAGTCCTGCGCGCCCAGGCCGCTGGGCTCGACTGGGTCCAGGTCGAGGCCCTGACCGACGACGCCCTGGAGGGGCGACTGTACGGGCTGCGCGACATGGCTGGGCGCCGCGGCCGGCCCTGGCCCGACTGCGCCGCCCTGCACGCCGAGCGCCGCAAGCCCGGGGTGACCCTGGAGCTGCTCCACCTCGAGTACCTCGAGCAGCACCCCGACGGATACCGCTACACCCAGTTCTGCGAGCTCTACCGCCGCTGGCTCGGCCGCCGGGGCCTGACGATGCGCCAGGTCCACCACGCCGGGGAGAAGCTCTTCGTCGACTACGCCGGGAAGAAGCCGGCCATCATCGATCCCGCGACCGGCGAGCGGATCACGGTCGAGCTGTTCGTCGCCGTGCTCGGCGCGTCGAACTACACCTACGCCGAGGCCACCCGCACCCAGCAAGTCCCGGACTGGATCGCCAGCCATCAGCGCGCCTTCGCCTTCGTCGGCGGCGTCACGGCCGCCCTCGTCTGTGACCAGCTCAAGAGCGGCGTGGTCGTCCCGTGCCGCTACGAGCCCGGCCTGCAGCGGACGTATGAGGAACTCGCCCAGCACTACGGCACGGTGATCGTGCCCGCGCGCCCCGCCCACGCGCGCGACAAGGCCAAGGTCGAGGTCGCCGTGCAGGTCGTCGAGCGCTGGATCCTCGCCCGTCTCCGCCATGAGACCTTTTTCTCGCTCGCCGCCCTCAACGCTCGCATCGCCGAGCTGCTCACCGACCTCAACGCCCGCCCCATGCGGCTCTACCGCGCCAGCCGCCGGGAGCTCTTCGAGCGCCTGGACCAGCCCGCCCTCCGGCCGCTGCCGGCGGAGCCCTTCGTCTACGGCGAGTGGAAGACCGCGCGCGTCAACGTCGACTACCACGTCGAGCTGCACGGCCACTACTACTCCGTCCCCTACGCGCTCGTGCACGAGGTCGTCGACGTGCGCGCCAGCGTGAGCACCATCGAGATCTTCCACCGAGGCCAGCGCGTCGGCGCCCATCGCCGCACCGACAGCCGCGGTCGTCACACCACCGATCCCGCCCACATGCCCAAGGCCCATCAGCGCCATCTGGAGTGGACGCCCTCGCGCATCATCGGCTGGGCTCAGACGATCGGCCCGCAGACCGCGGCGCTCGTCGAGGCCATCCTCGCCGACCGACCGCATCCCGAGCAGGGCTATCGCTCGTGTCTGGGCATCCTGCGCCTGGCCAAGCGCTACGGCCCGGCCCGCCTGGAGGCCGCGTGCGCGCGAGCCGGGAGCGTCGCCGCTCGCTCCTACCGCCACGTCGACTCCATCCTCAAGCACGGCCTCGATCAGGTCGCGCTCCCCGCGGTGGCGCCCACCCTGGCGCTGCCGTCCACGCACGAACACGTCCGCGGCCCGCAGTACTACCTGTGAAGGAGGAGGCCCCCCGCATGCTGACCGCCCCGACCCTGGACAAGCTGCAGCAGCTCAAGCTCGACGCCATGGCGCAGGCCTGGAGCGAGCAGCAGCACCACGCCGAGACGACCACCCTCGCCTTCGACGACCGCTTCGGGCTCCTCGTCGACGCCGAGTGGCTCGCCCGCGACAACAAGCGCGTCACCCGCGCCCTCAAGGAGGCCAAGCTGAAATTGCCGCATGCCTGCCTGGAGGCCATCGACTATCCGGCCCGGCGGGAGCTCGACAAGGCCGTCATCCGCCAGCTCGCCACCTGCCGCTGGGTGCAGGAGCACCACAACGTCATCCTCGTCGGCGCCACCGGCACCGGCAAGAGCTTCGTGGCCTGTGCCCTCGCGGCCCACGCGTGCCGCAAGGGCTTCCGCGCCTACTACCGCCGTGCCTCCCGACTCTTTCACGACCTCACCCTGGCCCGGGCCGACGGCACCTACATCCGCCTGCTCGGCAAGCTCGCTCGGGTCGACGTCTTGCTCATCGATGACTGGGGCCTGGCGCCCGTCACCGACCAGGAGCGCCGCGACCTGCTCGAGATCCTCGAGGACCGCTACGGCGACCGCTCGACCATCATCACCAGCCAGCTGCCGCCGGCCCAGTGGCACGACTACCTCGCCGACGCCACCCTGGCCGACGCCATCTGCGATCGCAT
>JBGQKH010000134.1:0-2656 GCA_041499395.1 Candidatus Limnocylindria bacterium | reverse complement strand
GGTGAGGCCGAGCGGCGTCACCATCCCGACCCCGGTGATAGCCACCCGCCGCTTCATATCCCGGCCCCTCCGGTCAGCCCCGAACTCGACCCGGCCGCCACGGCGAGGAGCACCATGGCGACGGCGACATGGCGCGAGTGCGAGAGCGAGAGCGCCGCGTCGAGAACTCCTGCCGTTTCGGCCAGGCGGCGGGCGGCGCCGTGCAGGCGGAGCCGCGGGGCTCCGAGCGGTCCCGGGACGACCTCCACGTCGGTCCAGCAGAGATCGCCCGACCATCCCGTGCCCAGCGCCTTGAAGACCGCCTCCTTGGCAGCGAAGCGGGCCGCGTAGTGCGTGTAGCGCCGCCGCCGGCGCCGCTCGCAGTACTGGCGCTCGCCGGGCGTGAAGATGCGCTCCGCGAAGGCCGAGGTCCGTTCCATCTGCTCGGCGAGCCGATCGATCTCGACCACGTCGACCCCGATACGTGGCGTCGCGGGGCTCATAGTTCCTTGCCTTGCAGCAGCTTCTCGACCGCGTTGATGAACGTCTGCACATTGATCAGCGCGACGATGTCCTCCTCGCGCAGCCCAGGTGCGATACGGGCGGGGTCGACCTCGGGCATCTTCTCGCGCATCAGCACCAGGCCGGCCTCGGTGAGCACCCCGTCCTCCACCAGGTCGCACGGCGCGTCGGTCGGCCTGCCGAGCGCCTGCTTGCGCCGCAGCGACTCCCGCTCGAGCATGTTGTCCTTCGGGAACGCCACTCCGAATTCCTTCTCGAGGCGGAAGATGATGTCGAGGAAATCGAGCGATTCGCCGCCCAGGTCCTCGATGATCGCGGACTGCGGCGTCACCTCCGCCTCGTCGATCACCAGCGCCAGGGCGACGATCCGTCGTACCCGCGCACCGATCTCCTCCTGATCCAGCACCAGGCTGCTCTCGGTCGAAGCTACGCTCGCGTCGATGTCCATGGCCTCTCCTTTTCAAAACTTTCCTGCTTGCAAGTTTGCTGCCACACTGCTCATGCCCCGAGCCCACCGGCCACCCGAATCACCTCGCCGGTGACGTACGAGCACTCGTCCGAGGCGAGGAAGACCACCACCCGGGCGATTTCTTCGGGCTCGCCGTAGCGCCCCATCGGGATGCGGGCGAGGATCTGGTCGCTCGCCAGCCGGCGGATGCGGGCGCTCATCTCCGTGCGCACGACCCCGGGCGCCACCGCGCAGACGCTGATCCCCTTGGGGGCCAGCTCGACCGCCATCGAGCGGGTGAAGGCGTTGATCGCGCCCTTCGAGGCAGCGTAGTTCGCGTGACCCCGCCCGCCCAGGTCGGCGGCGATCGACGACATGTTGATGATCTTTCCCCGGTGCCGGCCGAGCATGTAGCGGGCCACGGCCCGTGTGCAGTTGAAAGTGCCCTCGAGGTTGACCCTCAGCACTTCGGTCCAGGCCTCGTCGGTCATCGACAAGAGAAGCCCGTCGCGCACGATGCCAGCGTTGTTCACCAGCACATCGATTGGGCCCCAGTCCCGCTCGATGTCGCCGACCAACCGCTCGACCGCGTCCCGATCCCGGACGTCGCCCGCCGCGGCGAAGGCCCGGCCGCCCTGCGCGGCCTCAGCGTTCACCTGCGCGATCAGCGCACTGGCCGCCTCTCTCTGGCGGCAGTAGTTGACGGCCACCGTGGCCCCCTCGCGGGCCGCCGCGCACACGATGGCGGCGCCGATACCCCGCGAGCCGCCCGTGACCAGCACCAGCTTGCCCTGGAGGCGTCCCGTCGCCAACCGCGCTGTGCGAACACTGTCCGGCGCACGGTTGTCCGGCGGTGGATCAAGGTGACTGGTCTCGGCCCCTTCGGTCATCGACAGGCCCGAAGTGCAATGGCCGTGCCGTCAGAACTTCACCTGTGCGTCGAGCGTGCAGTGCGTCTTCACGCCCACGGCTCGTTGGAGAGCGACACGCTCCGCTCGGCCGGCATGCGCACAGCGCCGCGCTGATCGTGCCGACGCCGCCTCGAGGGGTGTCCTTACAGGTCAGGCGAGCGGTGTCGCTACACCGAGACGCCGAAGACCGGCGCGTCGGCTAGCCCAGGTCGTACTTCTTGAGGTTGTAGTAGAAGCTCGAACGCGACAGCCCCGCGACGCGGGCGGCGACGGACCGGTTGCCGTCGGCGCGCGCGAGCGCATTCTCGATCCACTCCCGGCTGACCTCACCCGCCCGCAGCCGCGGCAGATCCGTGGACCCCTCCCTACGTTCCGACGGTCGTCCGCGTAACGCCCGCTGCACGGCGTCCGGCAGGTCGCCCAGGACGATGTGTCGGCCGGTCCCCATGGCCATCGCCTGCAGGACCGCGTTGTGCAGCTCGCGAAGGTTGCCGGGCCAGTCGTACGCCATCATGGCGGCCAGGGCATCGGGATCCATGGTTATCCGTTCCTCGGGGCCCGACGGGCTACAGCTCACCAGGCATCCCGCCAGGCGTGGGATGTCGGCACGCCGCTCGCGCAGGGTGGGGAGCTCGATCGTGATAACGTTGAGCCGGTAGAAAAGGTCGGCGCGGAAGGACCGGCTGGCCATCTCGGCGCGCAGGTTGCGGTTGGTGGCGGCCATGATGCGCACGTCGACTCGGTGCGAGGCGACATCGCCGAGTGCCCGGACCGTCTTCGTCTCGATGAAGCGCAG
>JBGQKH010000133.1:0-2715 GCA_041499395.1 Candidatus Limnocylindria bacterium | reverse complement strand
TCGTGAACGCGCCGGCGCTCTGGCAGTGGGTGGTGGCCGAGGTCGGCGACCTCTCGATCGACGTCGCCCCCTACCGGGAGAAGCGCGACCTGATGTACGAGGGCCTCACCCGCATCGGCTACCAGTGCGTGAAGCCTCAGGGCGCCTTCTACGTGTTCCCCCGCACGCCCATCGCGGACGACGTGGCCTTCGTCCGCCTGCTGGCCGAGGAGGGCGTGCTCACGGTGCCCGGCTCCGGGTTCGGCATGCCCGGCCACATCCGCATCTCGCTCACGGTCGAGCGTGACACGGTGGTCCGCGCGCTGCCCGGATTCGAGCGCGCGTTCCGCAAAGCCCGCTGAAGGAGCCGAAGCATCTCGACGGAGACCTGCTGATTGTGCCGGCCGCGCCAGAACCGACAGCCTCCTGAGGGATCAGGAGACTGTTTGCCTGCAGGTGGTTGCGGGGTGGCGTCCAGGCGCACCCACGCGCTGCTCCTCACCGGCTACGTGCGGGACGAGGTGGTGATCCGCCCGACGGCGGTGCGCCTGGGCAACTTCTGATGCGGATCCACCTCATCACCGCCGAGTCACCGGAGTCGCGCCGGCTGCGTGGGTCGCGCCTGATCCAGTTCCCGCAGCTCACGATGCCACTGATCGCGGCTCTGACCCCGCGCGAGCACGACATTTACCACACCGACGAGATCGTCGAGCGCCTCGACCTCGACCGCCCGGCCGACCTGGTCGGGATCACCGCGCCCACCCCTTCGGCGCTGCATGCTTACGAGGTGGCCGACGCGTTCCGGCGCCGGCGTGTCCCGGTCGTGATCGGCGGGCCGCACGCGACCGCCCTCCCCGAGGAGGCCGTGGAGCACGCCGACGCCGTGGTCGTCGGCGAGGCCGAGGACACCTGGCCGCGCCTGCTCGAGGACGCGGCGGTTGGACGGCTCGAGCGCTTCTACCGCTCGACCCACCGCGCCAGCCTGGACGGGCAGGCCGCGCCGCGCTGGGACCTGATCAAGGGGCGCCACTACGGGAAGTCGGTCACGATCGCCACCCGCGGCTGCCCGCACCGGTGCGACTACTGCACGATCCCGCTCCTGTACGGGCCGGGCACCATGCGCTACCGCCCGGTCGACGAGGTCGTGCGCGAGGTCGCGGGGAGCCCGACCCGCGCGGTCGTGTTCTGGGACGACAACATCGGCGCCAACCCGCGCTACGCGAAGGAGCTGTTCCGCGCGCTCGCGCCGCTCGGCAAGTGGTGGACGAGCCAGTGCACCGCGACGGCCGCCAAGGACGAGGAGTTCCAGCGCCTGGCCGCCGCCAGCGGCTGCAAGGCGCTGTTCATGGGCTTCGAGTCGATCTCGCAGGAGAGCCTGGACTCGACCAACAAGGGCCACAACCGCGTCGCCGCCTACCGCGGGCTGATCCGCTCGCTCCACCGGCATGGGATCGCCGCGCACCTCGGGATCATGTTCGGCTTCGACCAGGACGACCGGGCGATCTTCCGCCGCACCGTCGAGTTCCTCGAGGAGGCCAGCGTCGACGTGACCACGATGAGCATGGTCGTCCCGATGCCGGGCACACCCACGTTCCGGCGCTGGCAGGCCGAGGGGCGGATCCTGACCACCGACTGGTCGAAGTACGACGGCAAGAAGCACTGCGTGTTCCGCCCGGCGCGGATGTCGCCCGAGGAGCTGATCGCGGGGACCGAGTGGGCCTCGCGCCGGTTCTACTCGCTCGGCTCGATCGCGCGCCGGATGTGGGGCTCGCGCGCGGGGCTGTGGTGGAACCTGCCCCGGAACCTCGGCTACCACCTGGCACTCCGGCGTTACCCCGAGCCGGGCTGGGACCCCGGCCAGGAGAGTCGTGCGCCTCCCGTGCCTAGCCCTCGCTCGGTGGCCGGCTAGAACTCCCGCAGGTGCTCCCGCAGCGTCGTGCCCGTGTATTCGGTGCGCACGGCGCCTCGCTGCTGGAGCAGCGGGATGACCTTCTCCACGAAGGGCCCGACGTAGCCCGGCCAGATGCCCTGCCGGATGGCGAAGCCGTCGCCGCCCACCGCGTCGATGGTGCGCGCCAGCTCGTCGGCGACGCGCTCCGGCGCGCCGATGTAGGGCTTGGAGTCGATGCTCACCTTTCGCGTGGCGATGTCCCGCAGCGTCGGCGTTCGCCCGGACATGTAGAAGCGATCGAGCTGGCTGCGGATGCCCTGGATGGCTCGGGTCTGGATCGCGGCGGGCAGCGGCTTGTCCAGGTCGTAGGTCGACAGGTCCATCTGGAGCATGGTCGACAGCGACGCCAGCCCGGCCTCCACCGGCGCATTGGCGTACAGCTCGTCGGCGTGCCGCTGGGCCGCCTCGTCGGTATCGCCGATGATCGGCTTGGTGAGGAAGAAGACCTTGCACTCGTCGGGGTCGCGCCCCTGCTTCTTCACCCGCGCCTTGAACGTATCGTAGTACTGCTTCATCTCGTCCGCCGTCTCCCGGGACACGATGATGGCCTCGGCGTGGCGGGCCGCGAAGTCCTGCCCCCGGTCCGAGGCGCCGGCCTGGATGATGACGGGACGCCCCTGCGGCGACGGGGTGGCGTTGAGGGGGCCGCGCGAGCGGTAGTACGTGCCCTCGAAGTCGATCGCCCGCACCTTCGCGGGATCGGCGAAGGTGTCGGTGCGCTGGTCCATGACGACCGCGTCCGGATCCCAGCTCGACCAGAGCCGATAGCACAGCTCCATGTACTC
>JBGQKH010000132.1:0-2719 GCA_041499395.1 Candidatus Limnocylindria bacterium | reverse complement strand
CGCGCAGCTGGTTCGTGAAGATCAGCGCCGTGTTGCTGCGGTTGATGGCGCCGGTCAGCTTGCGCAGCGCCTGGCTCATCAGCCGCGCCTGGAGGCCGACGAAGCTGTCCCCCATCTCCCCCTCGATCTCGGCACGCGGCACGAGCGCGGCGACCGAGTCGATGATCACGACGTCGACGCCGTTGCTGCGGATCAGCGTCTCGGCAATCTCCAGCGCCTGCTCGCCGGTGTCCGGCTGCGAGACGAGGAGCTCGTCGACGTTCAGGCCGACGTTCTTGGCGTAGCTCGGATCGAGCGCGTGCTCAGCGTCGATGAACGCCACGATCCCGCCGGCGCGCTGCGCGTTGGCGGCGATGTGATAGCAGAGGGTCGTCTTGCCGCTCGACTCCGGGCCGAAGATCTCGGTGATGCGGCCGCGCGGAACGCCGCCCACCCCGAGCGCGAGGTCGAGGGCGATCGATCCGGTCGGCACGACCTCGACCTGCATCTTGGCGCCCTTGTCGCCGAGCCGCATGATCGCCCCGCGGCCGAACTGCTTCTCGATCTGGGTGATGGCGGCGTCAACAGCGCGTCCACGCTCGCCGGTCCGCTGGGTCGGGGTCAGGGTCTCATCTGCTGCCGCCGGGGCTTCCATGGTCGCGTGGGCTCCTTCTCTTCTCACTCCCGGCGGCGATTCAGGTCAAGCCTCCTGGCCGGGCTCACTTCGCGGCTTGCGCTTCTTCTTGATCAGCTCGACCGTCATCGGCTGCTCGTAGGCCGATGTCGGCTGGACCTTCGGCGCCTTGTCCTTTGGCTTGCGTTTCTCCTGGTGGCGCGGTCGATCGCGGCCTTTGGCCATCTCGCTGGACCTCCCGATATGGGCCGGTCGAGGCGGCGAAAGCCTGCCGGGTGGGGCCTTATCGGCTCGTTACCGGTGGCTTATCGGTCCTCGTTCCGACGCTCCCGTATTGCGCCGTGACGGCCTCGCGCAGGGTCCCGAACGAGCCGTCGTCGAGGGCTCCCCGGATCCGCCGCATGAGGTCCTGAGTATAGGTGACGTTATGGAGCGACGAGAGCCGATAGGCGAGCAGCTCCTCCGCCCGGAAGAGGTGCGCGAGGTACGCCCGCGAGTGATTCCGACAGGTCTCGCAGGCGCACTCGGGATCCGGCGGAGCGGGGTCGTCGAGGAACCGCGCGTTTCGGAGGTTCAGCCTGCCGACGCTGGTCCAGAGCTGCCCGTTGCGCGCCACGCGGGTCGGGAGCACGCAGTCGAACAGGTCGATGCCACGCTCGATCGCCGCGAAGAAGTCGGCCGGCGAGCCGACGCCCATCAGGTAGCGGACCCGGGGGTCCTCGCCGAGGGCGTGCGCCACCATGTCGAGCGCGGCGGCCATCTGCGCCTTGCTCTCCCCCACCGAGAGCCCGCCGATGGCGATGCCGTCGAACGGCAGCCCCGCGATCTCGGTCGCGCTGCGGCGTCGAAGGACCGGGTCGATGCCACCCTGCACGATTCCGAAGAGCGCCTGGTCGGGACGGCTGTGCGCCGCCAGGCAGCGCTCCGCCCAGCGGTGGGTTCGCTCCATGGCAGCCGCCACCTGCTCCGCCGGCATCGTGGCGTCGACCAGCTGGTCGAAGGCCATCGCGATGTCGCTTCCCAGCGCCTCCTGGATCTCCACGGCGCGCTCCGGGGTGAGCCGCTGGGGTGAGCCGTCCAGGTGGCTCGCGAAGGTCACGCCGTCATCGTCGACGCGCCCCAGGTGGGCGAGGCTGAACACCTGGAAGCCCCCGGAGTCGGTGAGGATCGGTCCGTCCCAGCCCATGAACCGATGGAGCCCGCCCAGTCGCGCGATCCGCTCGTGGCCCGGCCGCAGTGAGAGGTGGTATGTGTTCGCGAGGATGACCTGGGCGCCGGCCGCGCGCAGGTCCCCGGGGGTCAGGCTCTTGACGGTTGCCTGCGTCCCGACCGGCATGAACTGCGGCGTGTCGATCTGGCCGTGGGGCGTGGACAGGGTCCCGAGCCGAGCCAGCCCAGTCGTGGTGGCGCGGTAGGTGAACGAGATGGGCGAGGTCACGCGGCGCCAGCCTACCCGATGAACATCGCGTCACCGAAGCTGAAGAACCGATACCCCTCGGCCAGCGCGACCCGGTAGGCCCCCAGCAGGACGTCGCGGGCCTCGAGGGCGGTGGCGGCCGGCATGCCTGCCTGCACGAACGCGGTCACGAGCAGCAGCAGCGAGCTCCGCGGCAGGTGGAAGTTCGTGATCATCGCGTCGACCGACGCGAACCGATGCGGTGGCGTGACGTACAGGTCGGTCCAGCCAGCGTCGCTCCCGTCTCGGGCAGCCGTCTCGAGGACGCGGACGCTGGTCGTCCCGACGGCGATCACCCGGCCCCCGTGCCGCTTGGCCTCGGTGATGGCGGCCGGGGTTGAGGAAGGCACCTCGTACCACTCGCGATGGATGCGGTGCTGGTCGATGTATTCCCCCTCGAGCGGTCGAAACGTGTCGAGCCCCACGTGGAGCGTCACGGTGGCACGCAGCACGCCCTTCGCCTGAAGCCCGGCCAGCAGCTCGCGCGTGAAGTGGAGCCCGGCAGTCGGGGCCGCGGCGGAACCGGGCGGCATGGCGTAGACCGTCTGGTACCGATCCGGGCTGGTCGACCGGTCGTGGATGTATGGCGGCAGCGGCGTCTCCCCCGCCCCGCGCATGACCGCCAGCGGGTCGCCATCGAAGCGGACGGG
>JBGQKH010000131.1:0-2728 GCA_041499395.1 Candidatus Limnocylindria bacterium | reverse complement strand
ACGAGGGGACGTGACGTTCCGACGCTGTATCTGGTCGCGGAAGACGATACGTACTTGCCCCTGGCCGGCATGTACGAGCTCTACGATCGGACTGCGGCGACCCGACAGATGGTCATCTTGCGGCGGGCCGACCACTACCACTTCATGGACGACGTCGAGGGATTGCACGAGGCCGCGCGGGCCACGCCCTTCACGGGCGAGCTGGCGTGGATCCCGAAGGACATGCGGCCGATCGCCGAGCTCTGCTCGGGGGACCAGGCGAGGGTATTCGTCCGGGGCCTCACGCTGTGTCACCTGGACGCGATGCTGAGGCGACAGGAGGAGGCCCGGCGCCTCTGGGCGGGTGATCTCGAGGCGGAGCTGGCCGGACGCGGCGTCGCCGCGCTATGCGCCGGGAGAGTCTCGCGGGGGTGAAGCTCCCGGAGGTGCTTCGGCGCCGCCCGGCTCGCCGGCCGACTTGCGGATGTCGATCATCTCGGGCAGGCCGCGGCCGGCGTGCTCGAAGAGCTGGACGCGGGTGAGCCGGTTCATGTCGATGACGATTTCCCGGATGCGCTCGGCGGCGGCGAGCATCTGGCCGACGCGCTCCCGGGTCTCCGGCTTCAGGCTCAGATCGTCCCGGAGCATGGCCAGGCGCCCCAGGATCAGCGTGAGCGGGTTGTTGATCTCGTGGGCGGCCGCGTTGGCGAGCCGGGCGATGCTGCGCAGCTCGTCGGCGGCCTTCTGCTCGGTGATGTCGATGAGGGTCGCCTCGAAGTCGGAGCGGGGAGAGCCCGCGCCGCGGATCACGCTCGCGAGGATCCAGATCTGCCGCCCGTCGCGACGGCGGAACTGGAGCTCGACGTTGACCGCGGTGCCCTCCGCCTTGACCCGCTCGAGGAGCTGCTCGCGCTCCTTCGGCTGGGCGTAGAAGTCGCCGATGTTCGCGGCCAGCACCTCGGCCGGGCGCTCGAAGCCGAGGATGTGGGCGAACGCGTCGTTGCAGTCCACGATGCGCCCGTCCTCGAGGGTCAGCGACATCCCGGCGGGGTTGCGCGCGAACATGGTGCGGTAGCGCTGCTCCGACTCGAGCAGCGCGCCCGATCGGGTCTGCAGGAGCTCCATGGCCTCGCCGAGGGCGCCGCTCACCCCCTTGAGCTCGGCGAGCCGGAACTCCGGCAGCTCCGGCACCGTCTCGCCCCGGCCGAAGGCGTTGAACGCGAGCATCAGCCGGCGCAGGCGGCCGGTGAACCGGCGGCCCGCCACGTGGGCGAGGCCGAGCGAGAGCACGAGGGCGCCGACGGTGCCGCCCAGCAGGAGCCAGAGCGACCGCCGGAGCGGGCCCTCGAGCTGCTCGCTCGGAACCGCGATCCCCACCGTGAACTGGGAGCGCGGGGCCCGGCTGAAGGCGGTGTAGGCGGTCGAGCCCTCGAGCGTGGGACCGGTGAACACCATCTCCTCGTGCGCGCGGGCGCTCGCGACGAAACCGGCGGTCGCGGGCTTGCCCACCTGTTGCTCCTGCCCCTGGGTCGTGGCCACCACGATGCCATTGCGATCGAGGATGGTCCCGACGGTCCCGCGCGCGATGTGAGCCGCGGCCAGCACCGACGCGAAGCTTTCCGGCGTCAGGACCGCGACCAGGACGTGACGGATCTTGCCGTCACGGAGTAAGGGCAGCGTGACCGCGATCACCCGGCGCCCGGCGGTCGGCCCCATGACGAGATCCGAGACCTGCGGCTGGCCGGTCCGGAGCGTTCGCTGGAAGGTCTCGAGGTTGGCCACGCTCGGCAGCGGGCTCCCGAGCGGATGCAGGAGATTCAGCAGCTGTCGGCCCGAGGGCTCCACGAGGGCCACCGTCAGCCACCGCCGATAGGCCTCCCGCGCCAGCCGCGCCTGCTCGTAGAACCGCCGCAGGTCGGCGGAGTCGAGATCGCTCGAGGTCGCGAGCCCCTTCAGCCCCGCCAGGGAGGTGTCGACCTCGCGATCCACCGCGAGCGTCAGGGAGCGGGCGTGGTACAGCAGCGCCTGCTCCATGGCGCGACGCTCGTCCTGGTGAGCCCACCAGATCGCGATGCCGGCGACGCCCAGCATCGGGACCAGGGTCAGGCCCACCACCGCGAGGAGAAACGTGCGAAGCTTCATGGCTGCCGCCGAGGATAGGGAAAGCGGGGCGCTTCGGCAAGCCGTCTCGTGGCCGCCGCCCCCCTCTGCTATGCTCCCGAGCGGAGGGAAGCATGCCAGCCACGTCCAGCTACGACGCCATCGTCATCGGCGCCGGGATCTCCGGCATGTACCAGCTCCACCGGCTGCGTGGGCTGGGGCTGAGCGCGCGGGTGTTCGAGGCCGGCGACGGGGTCGGGGGCACCTGGTACTGGAACCGCTACCCCGGGGCCCGCTTCGACTCCGAGTCGTGGACCTACGGCTACTCCTTCTCCGAGGAGATCCTGCGCGAGTGGGAGTGGAGCGAGCACTTCGCGGCGCAGCCGGAGACGCTGCGCTACTGCAACTTCGTCGCCGACAAGCTCGACCTCCGCCGCGACATCGAGTTCAGCTGCCGGATCCGGTCGGCGGTCTACGACGAGGCGGCCAACCAGTGGGAGATCGAGGCCGAGGACGGCCGGCGGGCGCGCGCGCGCTTCCTGGTCACCGCGATCGGGCCCCTGTCGGCCCCGACCATGCCGACCATCCCGGGCGTGGAGAGCTTCCGCGGCGAGGCCTACCACACCGGGAAGTGGCCGCACGAGCCGGT
>JBGQKH010000130.1:0-2762 GCA_041499395.1 Candidatus Limnocylindria bacterium | reverse complement strand
GAAGAGCTCCGCGCGCAGCTTCAGGCTGAGCGCGGCGGCGAAGCAGTCGAAGCCGCTCCCGAGGTTGGCGCTGCTGGCGGGCACCTCCACGGTGGCGATCGGGATGGGCATGCGGGCCGAGTATAGGGAGCGCGAATGACTGGCTTGACAGCACGACCCCTGCGCGTGATGGTGGAGTCGAGTGAGGGGCGAGGAGAACATGGGTCGCAGGGCCCTGACCAAGAGCCAGCGCTTTGACCTCTACGTCGGAGGGGTCATTCGTCGATGGATTCTCGTCAGCGTTGCCCTGGTCGCGGTCTCCGTTCTGGTCACGACGTTGGGTGCCGTCTGGCCGCCGCTCGCCCTGGCAGTGCCTGCCGCTGCCGCCGTGGCGGTCATCGTCATCCTCGCCCGGGCTATCCGCGAGGGCTATGACTCTGCCGGAGGATAGTCACCGAACGCCCCGATACGCCATGTCCCTGCTTGCGCTCCTGGTTGTTGTTGGCGCGGCCTGCCAGGCCTCTCCCGAGCCAATCGTTGCGACGCAAACGATGACGGTCACCATTCCCGTGCCCGTGGCCGATAAGGCGCTCAGCAGTGACGCCGTCGACGTGTTCTCGAAGCGGTTGAAAGCTCTCGGCATCGGCAACTTCACGGTGAGTGCCGGCGACACGATCAAGTTCGTCATCCTCGTTCCGCTCACATTTGACGCGCAGCTCGTCGATGCCGTCTTGAAGCGCCCCGGGGTCATCGAGTTCGTGCGGTGTCCGGATAAGCCCCCGGCGCAGGGCGACCGCATGGATGTCACCACCGAACCGCTCGTTGATGCCGCGGAGATGACTTCGGCGGTCATGTCCACCGACTCAACCGGCAACCCCGTTGTGAAGATCACGCTCGGCGCGGTCGGCAGCCAGGCGATGGCGACCTACACCGCCGACCACATCAATGGCTGCCTCCCGCTCCTTCTGGACGGTACGGTTCTGACGGACCCGATCATCCAGTCGCCGATCAGTGGCGGCGAGATGCTGATCACAGGTCCCGACCCGGTGCCGATCCCCCTCCTGGCGCTCGCCGCCATCATCGCCGCAGGTCCGTTGCCGGACGCCTGGACAGCTCAGCCCTGATCGGCGGCTGAAAGATCCGCGTGGCGGAAGCAGCTGACCAGGTGGTCGTTGACCAGCCCGGCCGACTGCATGAACGCGTAGACGATGGTCGGACCGACGAAGCTGAAGCCTCGCTGCTTCAGGTCGCGTGACATCGCGCGGGAGAGATCGGTCTCGGCCGGGACCGTTCCGCTCTCGAGCCATCCGTTCTGGATCGGCTTGCCGTCAACGAACGACCACAGGTATCGGTCGAAGTCCTCGATGCCCAGATAGGCACGCGCATTGCCGATCACCGCGCGCACCTTCGCCCGGTTCCGGACGATCCCAGCATCCGCGAGAAGGCGAGCCTCGTCGTCCAGCCGATAGGACGCGATCCGCTTCGGATCCCAGCCGTCGAAGGCGCGCCGATACCCTTCGCGCTTGCGCAGGATGGTGATCCAGGCCAGCCCCGCCTGCGCCCCCTCCAGGTTCAGCAGCTCGAAGAGGCCAGTGGAATCGTGCAGCGGGACGCCCCACTCGTCGTCGTGATAGGCGAGGGAGAGCGGATCGGTCGTGCCCCACCCGCAGCGCGGCCGGGAGTCGGTCACGCCCGAACGGGAAGCGACTTCAGGCCGCGGATGATGTAGGTCGGCTTCCACTCGGGCTCGGCCAGGAGCTCGAGCTTCGGCATGCGGCGCAGGATCGTCTCGAAGGCGATCTGCATCTCGAGTCGGGCCAGCGGCGCCCCGAGGCAGAAGTGGATCCCCGCTCCGAAGCTGATGTGCGGGTTCGGGCTGCGGGTGAGGTCGAGCCGATCCGGATCGGCAAAGACCTCTGGGTCCCGGTTCGACGAGCCGAACATGAGGCCCAGCTCAGCCCCCTTCGGGACCTGGACCCCGCAGATCTCCGAATCCTCCAGCACCCAGCGCTCGAAGAGCTGGAGCGGCGTGTCGTAGCGCAGCAGCTCCTCGATCGCGGTGGGGAGCAGGGCATGGTCCGCCCGCAGGCGGGCGAGCTCGCCGGGATTGCGGAAGAGCGCCCACCAGCCGTTGCCCGCGCCGTTGACGCTCGCCTCGTGGCCGGCGTTCAGGAGCAGCACGCAGGTGCCGACCAGCTCGCCCTCGGTGAGCCGATCGCCCTCCACGACCACCTGGGCCAGGGCGGTGATGAGGTCGCTTCCCGGGCGCGTGCGGCTGGCCCGTGAGAGATCGGCCAGGTAGTCGCCGAACTCGATGCTGGCGCGTGCGGCGCGGCGGGCGTAGTCCTCGGTGGGGTTGAGCTCGTACATCAAGCAGATCTCCGCCGACCAGGGGCGGAGGAGGCCGCGGTCCTCGTTGGGGATCCCGAGCAGCTCGGCGATGACCGTCACCGGCAGCGGCTCGAGCACGGTGTTGAGGAGGTCGAACTGTCCGCGCCCCATCGCCTCGTCGACGAGGCCGTCGACGATCGCCTGGACCGTGGGACGCAGCTCCTCGACCCGCTTCGGGGTGAACGCCTTCGAAACGAGGCTGCGCAGGCGGGTATGGTCCGGCGGCTCGCGGTCGAGCATCCCGTTACGCACGACATGCCAGAACGGCGCCTGGATCTCGGGGTCGGGCGGGTGCCCCATCTCCTCGTGCGTGGCCTGGTGCAGGTAGGTCCGGCCGAAGCGGCGGTCGCGCAGCAGCGCGTTCACGTCCGCGTGGCGCGGGATCAGCCAGT
>JBGQKH010000129.1:0-2767 GCA_041499395.1 Candidatus Limnocylindria bacterium | reverse complement strand
GACCACGTGGGATTCGATCACTCGCCGGTGGACCACGACTCGCTCCGGTCCTACAACCGCGTGGTGCGGCCGCTGGGAGCGGACTCCCCGGAACGCGCGCCTTCTCCGGACGAGTGGACCCGCATCCGCGCCGGTCTCGACAGCCTCCGGGCCTTGCACCCGCCCCGGGCGGATTCGATCCGGAACGGCGCCGACGACGACGGCAGCGGCACCGTCGCCCTGCTCGAGCTGGCTCGCGCCTTTGCCACCGCGAAGGTCCGCCCTCGGCGCTCGATCCTGTTCGTGTCGCACACCGCCGAGGAGTACGGCCTCGTCGGGTCGGCCTGGTTCACCGACCACCCCACCGTGCCGCTCGACTCGATCATCGCCGAGATCGACGACGACATGATCGGACGCGGCGGCGCGACCGACCTGCCCGGCGGCGGCCCGGGCTACCTCGAGGTCGTCGGAGCCTGGCGCCTCTCTCGGCAGCTCGGCGACCTGCTCGTCGACGTGAACCGCACGCTCGCCGAGCCGATGAGCTTCAACACCGCGTATGACGTGCCTGGCCACCCGTCCCAGTACTACTGCAGGGCCGATCACTTCAGCTACGCCAGGTACGGGATCCCCAGCGTGTCGCTCTCCCGCGGCGAGCACCTCGACTACCACCAGGTGACCGACGAGCCCCAGTACATCGACTACCAGGCCCTCGCCCGCGTCGCCCGGTTCGTCTATGCCGTGACCCTCCGCCTGGCCAACGAGAACGAGAGACCCGCTCTCGACGTGCCCAAGCCCGACCCGCACGCACCCTGCCGGCAGTAGCGTCGCCACCGCCTGCCGGCCATCCCCCAGCCTAGGCCTTCAACGCCCTCCGGATCCCGGCCAGGTGGTGATAGCTGTGCCGGACCGCATGATCCTCCAGGAAGAACTGGCACGTGAGCGGCGCATCGGCGTTGAGCGACACCGTCGCGGCCTGATCCAACTCCTCGTCGCTCAGCGCCCGGATCGCGGCCGCGGCCGCCGCCGCGTTCCGGCGAAGGTGGTCCAGCGCCGCCTCCTTCGTGACGGCGTCGTGCTCCTTGGCATGATTGGCATTGATCTCGTGCACCGCGTCCCAGGTCACGCCGGCGATCGCCTCGCCCCCGGCCAGCTTCTGCGCCAGCTGGATCTCCAGCGGATACATCGTGCCGACGTGATGCACGACGACGCCCACCTTGCGCCCGTCCTTGGGAAGGCGGGTCTGCCACTGCGCGTCGGTGAGTCCGCTGGCGAGGGTGGCAAGGGCCTGCGCCCCCTGTTCGAGGCGAGTGGCCAGGGCGTTCGCCCGTCGGCTCGTCGTGCGCGGCCGGGTCAGAGTGGCTTCGGGTGGCATGCGAGCTCCTTCGTGTATAGGTCCGTGCGCGCCCGCCTGGCGCGCGAGTTGAAGTGTGTGACGCGGGACCGATTCCACCAATGCCTGGGCGTCCAGACTTCCTGCTCCGGCGTACCGGCGTGGATGGGATTACGATCAACCCGTGCAACAGGTTTCGCAGCCCCCCTCCCCCCTTGCGGCCGGCGTCTGGCTCACGGCCCTCGTCTCGCTTGGCCTGCATCTCCTGCCCCAGCCCGGATACGGCTTCCACCGCGACGAGCTGCTCTACCTCGCGATGGGAGACCACCTCCACCTGCTCCGGATGTCGTTCCCGCCCATGATCGCCGTCCTCGCCCAAGCGGCGCGCGCCCTGCCGCTGGATCTCCTCACCGCGATCCGCCTGCTGCCGGCGCTGGCCGGGGCGACGCTGCCGATTCTCACGGCGCTCATCTGCCGGGAGCTGGGCGGTGGGCGGAGGGCTCAGTTGTTGGCGGCGCTCGCGGTCCTGGTCGCGCCCCTTTTTCTCCGGGCCGGCACGCTCTTCCAGCCGGTCGTGTTCGAGCAGCTCTGGTGGTCGGTGGCCGCGCTGGCCCTGGCCAAGCTGCTCGCTGGACGGGACCGGCGCTGGTGGCTGGTCCTCGGCGCAGCGGTCGGGGCAAGCACCCTGACGAAGTTCAGCGTCGCCTTTCTGGGGATCGGGCTGCTCGTTGCGATTGGCCTCTCTCCGCTCCGACAAGATCTTCGCACCCGGTGGCCCTGGCTTGGTGCCGCGCTGGCCGGCGTCCTCGCGCTGCCCAGCCTGACCGGGCAGATCGCCTGGGGCTGGCCGTTCGTGGCGCAGTTGCGCGCCCTCAGGGCCGCTCAGCTGGGCCACTTCGACCGGCTCGACTTCCTCGTGGGACAGTTCCTCATGCTCGGGCCCGGCGCCCCGCTCTGGCTGGTCGGCTTGATCGCCCTGCTCGCCGCACCGACACTCCGGCCCTTCCGTCCTCTCGGCTTGCTGGCCCTTGCCATCTTCCTGGTCCTCCTGCTCACCGGCGGCAAGGATTACTACTTCGGCCCCCTGCACACTCTGTTGATCGCCGCCGCGGCGAGCTTCGTCGGCGTCTGGCTCGAGAAGCGCGGCAGGATCCCGGTCTTCGCAGGCGCCCTCGCTCTCCTGATCCTGGGAGGTTTGGTGCTGCTCCCAATGGGAGTGCCGCTCCTTCCCCCGCCGCTCATGGCTCGCTACGCCGTCGCCCTCGGCGTCACCGAGGCGACGCGGACCAACTACGGTGGGACGCTTTCGCTGCCTCAGGACTACGCCGACATGACGGGCTGGCCCGAGCAGGTCGAGACGGTGGCGTCGGTCTTCCGGGCGCTGCCTGCCGACGATCAACGCGGCGCCGTAATTCTCGGCGTCAACTACGGCCGCACCGGTGCCGTCGCGCTGTTCGG
>JBGQKH010000128.1:0-2768 GCA_041499395.1 Candidatus Limnocylindria bacterium | reverse complement strand
TCGTTGAGGGAGTCGAGCCGGTCCAGCTTGCCGTGCCGGTGCGTGAACCAGGCCAGCGCGCGGAGCAGCTGCTCGTAGTCGTTCATGTCGTGGACCTGGTAGTAGTCGGCCAGGGCGCCGCGCAGCTCGGGGCGCAGCTCCTCGTAGGGCGCGTCCGCGATCCCGAGCACGGTGGCGCCCTGCTCCCGCAGGGCGGTCGCGAACAGGTACCAGTTGGGCGGGAAGTGCGGGGAGAGGAAGACGACGTTCATGTGAGCGCGGAGTGTGCCGCGCCGGGGAGTGCCGCGGCAAGTGGCGCCTCCGAGGCCCGAGGCCGGGCGCGCTTACGCCCAGCGTAAGTAACCGGCAAGAAGAGGCCAAATGGACGCGTCTCAGGCTTCACGTCCGGCGCCAGACGGCGAGCAGGGAGCCAGCTCGTGCTCGACGCAGCGGCTTCGCGGTGTCGCCGTAATGAGATCAGATGGTTGCTTGCCGGTTAGTTACGCTCAGCGTAAGTCGCTTGTCGCATTGCCGCGCTCCTAGCCGAAGAACGCCGCGATCGCCGCCGTGTCGTCGGAGAAGGCCCAGCGCTCGGTGATCTTGCCGTCGCGCATGTGATAGATCTCGGCGACGCGATACGTGAACGGCTTCCCGGCGCGCGTGGCGGTGGCGGTCAGCAGGGCGACGGTGTGATCGTCGCCGCCGACCACGTCATGGGTCTCGCCGGTGATCGTGAAGTCGGACGGGGTGCTGAAGCGGGCAGCGAGCGCGGCCTTGCCACGGACCGGCTGCGGATTGCCGATCTCGTACCAGACGACGTCGTCGTCCAGGGCGGCGGCGAAGCCGCCCATGTCGTTCCGGCCCAGGGCCTCGAACATGTTGCGTACGACGGTGGCGTTGGGGTGCTCGGACATCGGTCTATCTCCTATCCGGAAGGGGGAGTTGGGGTCGCAAGTATCGGTCCGCCAGCCCTCTAGCGAAAGGGGCTTGCCGAGGATCACAATGCGGCGCATGCAGACGTTCCGATACCTGCTCGTGCTCCTCGTCGCCGCAGGTGGATTCTTCGGGCTCGCCCCCCTCGTCTTCCCGACCCAGTTCGCGGACGTGAGCGGCTTCTCAGGGAATGACGTCTTCATGTACCGGCTGGCAGGTGCCGCCACGTTTGGCTACGCGGTCGGCCTGGCGGCAGGATTCCGCGCCGGGTGGACTGCGCTGCGCATCCCGATCGCAGCCACCTTCGTCTTCAACGCCGCCTCGATCGTGGCCTGCCTCCTCGCCATCGTCGGCGGGGGAGCGCAGCCGGTCGTGTACCTGATCCTGGCCGCCTCGCTGGTCTTCACGGCCGGAACCGGCTACTTCCTCGCCAACCCGCCGACCCTGCCGGCCACCCCCGAGTCCGATGCCTCGCTCGCCCCGTGGGTGATGGCCCTTTTCGGGATCGGCACGGTCGCGGCCCTCTTCTTCGGCCTGGCCGCGCTCATCCCCGCCGGCGCGTTTGGGCATTTCCTGGGATACACCGGCCTCGACGACTTCGTCTACCGCCAGGGCGGAGCGGCGACCCTCGGCGCCGGGGGGGGCGGCGCGATGGTGCTCATGTCGCGCCGCTGGGAGTCGGCCCGCATCCCGGCACTCATGGCGCTCACCTTCAACGCCCTGAGCGTCGTCGCCGCGCTCCTCGAGATCACGAGCGGAGGTCAGCCGATCGCGTGGCTGATCCTGGCGGCTGCCGCACTGGTGACCATCGGCTCGGCGACCGCCATCGCGCGGGGAGGCCGGTAGGGGACGCGCGCCGGCGGCGCCCCGGGAAACGTGACAACCTTCAAGCAGAGGAGCAACTGATGCGGCAGATCTTCGCGGGCCTCTACATCTCCCTCGATGGCGTGACCGAGTCGCCGGGCGAGTGGACCGCCACGTGGTTCACCCCGGAGGTCGGGGCGGTGGTCGGGACCAACATGGCCGACTCGGACGCGATGCTCCTCGGGCGCCGCACCTACCAGGAGTGGGCCGGCTACTGGCCGGGCAAGACATCGGCCGATGATCCCTTCTCCGACTACATCAACACCGTTCCCAAGTACGTCGCCTCGCGGACACTCACCTCGCTGGAGTGGCCGGGCTCGACGCTCCTCGGCCCGGACCTTGCCGCCGAGCTCGCTGCGCTGAAGGAGGCGGAGGGCAAGAAGATCGCGATCAACGGCAGCATCACCCTCGTCCGCTCCCTCCTTCAGCAGGGCCTCCTCGACGAGCTGCGGCTCCTCGTCTTCCCGGTCGTGCTGGGCACCGGTCGCCGCCTCTTCGAGGGAGGCATGGATCGGATCCCGATGAAGCTTGTCAACGCGACCGCCTTCGACAGCGGCGTCATCTCGGTCGTCTACGTCCCCAGCGGAGCGCCCGCCTAGGGCCAGCTGCCGGATGTGCGCCCAGCGCACGTAACAGGCAAGAAGAGGCCCAATGACCCCCTCGGGCGACGGTGCCGTAGTCGGAGGGGTGCGAATTCGTGCTCACGCAGCCAAATCCTCTGGCTGACGAGGCCGCGCGCCCAGGCCACGTTGGCCGTTATGTGCGCTGGGCGCACATGGAGGCTGCCTGCACCAGCAGCTAATGGAAGGTCACGCCCTCCGGCTCCGGGAAGCGGGCCTGGATGCCCCAGCCGCCGAAGGTCTCCGAGACGGCGACCACCAGCTCTCAGGAACGCATCCCCGAAGGCCAGGCAGGCTCGCCCCCGGTGCTCCGTCGCGACCGCGTCGCCCGGCGCCCAGCCCCATCGCGGGGAGTCGAGGGGGATCGACGGC
>JBGQKH010000127.1:0-2775 GCA_041499395.1 Candidatus Limnocylindria bacterium | reverse complement strand
GGTGGTGAGCGTCATCGGCGGCATCGTGGCCCTGGGCGTCGCTCGGCGCCTGCGCCATCGTGCATCCGCGCGGCACCTCCAATTGTTCTGCTGGCTGCTCGGCGCGTACAGCCTTTTCCTCGGCGCCGGCTACATGGTCTTCTCCGGTATCACCGGCACCGGCGACTGGGCGTTCCTCTTCGGGGTCGGCGCGCCCGCCCCGTGGGAACGCGGCCTGCTTACCTGCGTCGGGGTCGCCGCGGTCGTGGGGTCGCGGGCGCTCGTTCTGTGGGGACGACCCGACCTGGTGTCCGACCCCATTGTCCCCGCCACCGGCGGCCGGCTGCTATGGATTTACATCGTCGCTGCGGCCGTATCGGTCCTCGCCGCGCTCTTCGACCCGGCCGGACTCGACGCCGTGCTGAAGTTGCCGCCGGCTGCCCCGCTCGCGGGGCTCGGGTTGCTTTGGGTAGGACGAACGCTGCGGCGGTCCGCCCCTGCGGACTGGGCTCGAACCCTCGATGTGCCGCGCCATCGTGGGTGGCTCGTCGCTGGAGCGCTTGCAGCGATCGCATTCATCGGCATCCTCGGTCCGGGCATTCGGCTCGGGTCCGCGTTGGAGCTAGCGCGCAACTCGCGTCCGGGCGATTTTGGGTCTCCCTGATACAGTAACAACCCGCGAATAGGAGAACGACATGCAGCCACTGTTTCGCACCCTCGCTTTCGGAGCTGTGCTTACGCTCGCCGTCCCCGCCGCGAAGCTGTGGGCCCAGGCCGCGGATCCGGCAAGCGGCACGTGGGAACTGAACCTCGCCAAGTCGAAGTTCAGCCCCGGTCCGGCGCCCAAGAGCCAGACGCGGACGTACGCGGTAGCGGGCGATACCGTGAAGTACAGCTTGAAGGGCGTCGATGCCGACGGAAAGCCGATCCTCGTGGAGTACGCGGCCAAGTATGACGGCAAGGACTACCCGGTTGCCGGCTCGACGGACTTCGACACGATCTCATTGAAGCGCGTCGATGCCACCACCGCCGAAGCCACGTTGAAGAAGGCAGGCAAGGTAGTCCAGACCAGCAAGCGGGTGGTCTCCAAGGACGGGAAGACCCTGACGCTGACCACGAAGGGGACGAACGCGAAAGGCCAGGCGCTCGACAACGTCGCGGTCTTCGACAAGCACTAGCTGCACGATTGGCTCCCCGCCGAACGGCGGGGAGCATCCCCCGACTGAGGAAGAATCGACCGGATGCGACCCAAGGAGCTCACCCTACGGGGGCTGATCCTCGGCGCCCTCATCACGACCGTCTTCACCGCGGCCAACGTCTACCTCGGCCTCAAGGTCGGCCTCACGTTCGCCTCGTCGATTCCGGCGGCCGTGATCTCCATGGCGATCCTGAGCGCGGTCAAGGACTCCTCGATCCTCGAGAACAACATCGTCCAGACCGTCGCGTCCGCGGCCGGCACCCTCTCGGCGATCATCTTCGTGCTGCCGGGACTCGTGATCGTCGGATACTGGACCGGCTTCCCGTTCTGGCAGTCCTTTCTCATCTGCGTGAGCGGTGGGGTCCTGGGCGTCGTCTTCACCATCCCGCTCCGGCGCGCCCTGGTCACGACCTCCGACCTGCCCTACCCCGAAGGCGTCGCCGCCGCCGAGGTGCTGAAGGTCGGCTCCGGCACGCGGGGCGAGACCAGCGACGAGACCGGGGAGGCGCGCGAGGGGCTCGTCGCCGTCATCCTGGGCTCCGTCGCCTCGGCGGGTCTCGCGATCGTGACGGCGACGCGGGTCGCCGCCGGCGAGTTCACCGGCTTCTTCCGCCTCGGCGCCACGGCCTCCAGCGGGTACAACTTCGCGTGGTCGCTCGCGCTGGTCGGGGCCGGGCATCTGGTGGGCCTGTCGGTCGGCATGGCGATGCTGACCGGCCTCATCATCTCGTGGGCGATCGCCGTGCCGATCCTCACGTCGCTGCAACCCGCCGCCGACGGCGTCACCCTCGCCGCGCACACCCTGACGATCTGGCGCACCCAGGTCCGGTTCATCGGGGCCGGCGCGATCGGCGTCGCCTCGATCTACACCCTGGCGCGCCTGGCGAAGCCGGTCCTGAGCGGGCTGGTTAGCACCCTCGCCGCCTCCCGCGCCACCGCGACGGACGACGATCGCGACCGCGATCTCTCGCCCGCGTGGATTCTCGCCCTCACCGCCGTCTCCCTCGTCATCGCCGCGTGGCTGGCCTTCACCTTCGCCCGGTCAACGGTGCTCGCGCCGAGCGCGCTCACGCTCACGCTGGTCGCGGTGCCGTTCGTGCTGGTGGTGGGATTTCTCATCGCCGGGATCTGCGGCTACATGGCGGGGCTCATCGGAGCCTCCAACAGCCCCATCTCGGGCGTCGGCATCCTCTCGATCGTCATTTGCGCCTCGGCGGTCGCGCTCACCGTGCGGCCGACGGAGGAGACCCGGCCCGCGCTCGTCGCCTTCGCGCTCTTCATCACGGCGATCGTCTTCGCCTGCGCCACGATCTCGAACGACAACCTCCAGGACCTCAAGACCGGGCAGCTGGTCGGCGCGTCTCCGATGCGTCAGCAGATCGCGCTCATCGTGGGCGTGGCGGCCGGCGCCGCCGTGATTCCGTCGGTGCTCAACCTGCTCGCCAAGGCCTACGGGTTCGCGGGAGCGGCCAACGTCGGCGTCGTCGCACCGAATCCGCTCCCGGCGCCGCAGGCCACGCTCATCTCGGCGCTGGCGCAGGGCGTCGTCGGTGGCCACCTGGACTGGAAGATGATCGGCATCGGCGGACTCGTCGGCG
>JBGQKH010000126.1:0-2996 GCA_041499395.1 Candidatus Limnocylindria bacterium | reverse complement strand
GAGGGGCCGCCGGAAGCGGGATGGCCGGGCTCAGCCCCAGCGACTCGTAGAAGGCGTCGCCGCCCTGGAGGAGCGCGTCCACGCGGCCGAGAAAGGCGCCCGACTCGGCCCCCTGGATGACGCGGTGGTCGTAGGTCGAGCTGATCGTCATGACCCGCGAGGAGCCACCTGGGCGGATCGCGCCGGTGGCGATGATCGCCCCCTGCCCCGGCATGAGCCGCGCGACCGACGCCGTCGTTCCCAGCGTGCCCGGGTTGGTGAGGGTGATCGTCGCGCCGGCCATGTCATCTGGCGAGAGCTGGTTTGCGCGCGCCTTCGCGACCAGCTCCTCGTAGCGCGCGTGGAACGCGGCGAAGTCGAGCGCCTCCGCGGAGCGGATCACCGGCACGACCAGGAAGTGGCCGCCATCGGGCCGCTCGACGTCGACCGCCAGCCCCAGGTGCACGCCGCCGGGGTCGACGCGGTAGGGCGCTCCATCGGCCTCGAGGTAGGAGGCGTTCATCCCCGGCTGCTCGGCCGCGGCGCGGACGATCGCGAAGCCGATCAGGTGCGTGAAGCTCACGCGCTGCGGAGCCATCCGCTCCAAGAGCTCGCGGCGTCGCGCCTCGAGCGTGGCCACCTCCACGTCGCGGAGGCTGGTCGCGGTGGGCACGGCGAGCGAGGCGGTCATGTTTCGTGCGAGGCGGGCCGCGGGGCCGCGCAGCAGCGTCGCGCCTAGGGGAAGGGGTGTCGAAGCCGCGGCAGCGGGCTCGGCGGCGGTGGCGGGCCGTGCAATGGCCGGCTCGAAGAGCGCCCGCCACTCCGGATCGACCGACGCCGGGTCGCGGAGCCACTGCTCCTGCATCTCGGCGATGTAGCCGGCGTTCACCCCCTCCAGGGCTCGCTCGATGCGCTCGCTCTCGGTCGTCTCATCGGCTGCCATGGCGCGCTAAGGATACGGGTCGGGATCGGCCCGACGGGGATGGGCGCGCCTACAGCGAGCGTCGCACCACGAGCTGCACGCCACGGGGCCGATCCACCTCGTGGAAGCCGGCGCGGGTGAACATCGAGAGGGTCCCGGTGAAGAGGGTCGCCGCCTGGCGTCGGCCCCCGGCGGCATCGACCGGGTAGGCCTCCAGCGCAGTGGCTCCGCGGGCACGGGCCCGCTCCATGGCCGCGTTCAGCAGCGCCGTCGCCACGCCATTGCCCCGCTCGGCGCGCGGGATCCAGAAGCAGACCACCGACCAGACCTGCTCGTCGCCCGCCTCCTCCGGTGGCGGCCCGATCCGTCGCGAGCGCAGCAAGCGCCCGTACTGCGGACGCGGCGCGACGCTGACCCAGCCGACCGGCCTGCCGTCGCGATAGGCCAGGAGCCCAGGCTCGGAGCCGGCCTCGACGAGCGAATGCATCAGGTCGCGGTTCCCCGCCCCGTGCTCTTCGATCCCGCGGCTGAACTCGCCGGAGGTCTGGCGCCACCAGGTGCACCAGCAATTGCTGAATGCGCCGGACGGCCCGAAGAGGGCCGCCAGCTCCTGCCAGCGGTCTGAGGTGACGGGATGGACCTCGAGCGAAGCCGGGCTAGGCGTCGGGTCGGGGCTCATCGGGTGGCGCTGTGGCCTCGGGTGGCGCTGCGGCCTCCGGCGGAGCGGTCGGGTCATCGGTGCCGCCATGCCATTCGGTGGTGCCCCACCCGTGGCCGGCCTGGCCACGATAGGTCACCCCGCGCAGCAGCAGCAGCACGCCGATCAGGATCACCGCCCCGGGCAGGACCCAGGCGGGCACCGGCAGCCGCTCTCCGCTGATGCCGATGATCCCCTCGAAGAAGACGAACCCCGCGGCGAAGATGCCGAGCGCGGTGAGGATTGCGAAGAAGCCGCTGCGCGCCATCCTGTTGTCGCCGCTGCGGGTGCCGTACAGGAGCATCCCGATGCCGCTCCCACCCGGACCCACGAGCGCCCAGGCGTATGCCCAGCTCTCGAATCGGCCGGTCGCGTTCTGGTAGAGGAGCACCAGGCCGACCATGGTCACGATGCTCCCCGCAATCGTCAGCCCGGAGCCGCGGCGCTGGGTCAGGCCGAAGGCCACCATCGCGACGCCAGGGGCGATCACGTAGAACGGCCATGTTGCTGCGCCGATGTCGATGTTGAGCTGCTGACTGGCGAAGAAGACGAGCCCCAGCACGATGAGGATGCCGCCGAGCACAGCCGCCCCGGGGCTCCCCGAGCGAGACTGCGGCGGTTGGGTCGGTTCGCTCATGGCGCCGATGCTACTCCCGGCCCGCCACGCGGCCAGTGCCAAATGGCAGCGCGGGCAGCGCGACCCGAGACATGGTAGAAACGCCGCAGATGAGCTTCAACGACGACTTGATCGCCGATTTCCGGGCGCATGGCGGCAAAGCGTCGGGCGGGCCATTCCTTGGCCGGCCGCTGCTGCTGCTCACGACGGTCGGTGCAAGGAGCGGGGAGTCGCGGACCGTTCCGCTCGTCTACACGCGTGACGGCGACCGCTACGTGATCATCGCCTCGAAGGGCGGCGCGCCGACCCATCCGGCCTGGTACCACAACCTGCTGGCGCACCCCGCAGTCAAGCTCGAGGTCGGCGAAGAGACATTCCAGGCCGATGCGAGCGTGGCCGAGGGCGCAGAGCGGCGGAAGCTCTACGACGCGCAGGCCGCCATGATGCCGGCCTTCGCGGGATACGAGCTCAAGACCACGCGCGTCATCCCGGTGGTCACCCTAGACCGACGCCAGGACTGAGCGCAGCGTCGCCCCGTCGACGTTGCGGCCGGTGAGCACCACCGCCACGCGACGATCCTTGAGTCCGCCAAGGCGTGCCCGTAGCGCTGCGATCCCCAGCACGCCGCTCCCCTCCACGACCAGGTGGTGCACCTCGATCGCCCAGCGCATCGCGTCGGCGATCTGCTCCTCGTCGACGAGCACCACCTCGTCGACCAGCTGGCGGCACATCTTCCAGGTGATGCTCTCGCGCTCGATGTTGCCGGCGACCCCGTCGGCCAG
>JBGQKH010000125.1:0-3208 GCA_041499395.1 Candidatus Limnocylindria bacterium | reverse complement strand
GTCTTCAGCGGTGAGCGGACCTGGCCCGACCCGCTGTTGCGTCCGCTCGAGCGGATCATCTACCGGCTCGCGGGAGTCGACGCCGGCGCCGAGATGGACTGGAAGCACTATGCGGGGTGCTTCGTCGGATTCGGCCTCGGCGGCACGCTGCTGCTGTACGCGATCCTGCGAGTGCAGCCATTGCTCCACACGTTCGACCCGGCGTACCGGCCGGGGCCGCTCGCTCCCGACCTCGCGATGAACACCGCGATCAGCTTCGCGACCACGACGACCTGGCAGGCGTACGGCGGTGAGACCACGATGAGCTATCTGAGCCAGGTCGTCGGCCTCACGTCGCAGAATTTCCTGGCCGGAGCCGCCGGTCTCGCAGTGGGCATCGCGTTCATCCGGGGCCTGGCCCGGGAACGCACGCCCCTGCTCGGCAATTTCTGGGTGGACCTGACCCGCGCGACGCTCTGGGTGCTGCTGCCCCTCGCGGTGGTGACCGCCCCGGTGCTCGTCTGGCAGGGGGTGCCCCTCAATTTCGCCCCGTACGCGCACGCCGCGGTCGTGCAGCCGGTCGAGTATGACGAGCCGCTCACCGACCTCGACGGCAAGCCCGTCCTCGACGAGCAGGGGCAGCCGAAGACGAAGAAGGCCCGGCTCACCGAGCAGATCATCGCGATGGGCCCGGTCGCCGCGCTCGAGCCTGTCAAGAACCTCGGCACGAACGGGGGCGGCTTCTTCAACGTCAACGCCGCGCACCCCTTCGAGAATCCGACACCGCTGGCGAATCTCCTCGAGTTGCTGTCCATCGCGGTCCTGCCCGCCTCGCTCACCTACACCTTCGGGCGCATGACCGGCCGGCCCGCGCAGGGCTGGGTGCTGTTCGCGGTGATGCTCGTGCTGTTCGCGGCGGGCCTCCTGGTGTGCAACCTGGCCGAGCAGCGCGGCCATACCCTGGCCGCCCAAGGGGTGGACCACGCGACGAGCGCGCTGCAGGCCGGCGGCAACATGGAGGGCAAGGAGGTCCGCTTCGGGATCGGCGGCTCGGTGCTGGCCGCGGTCACCACCTCCAACGGCGCGACCGGCTCCTACAACTCGATGCACGACAGCTACACTCCGATCGGCGGCCTCGTGACGATCCTGAACATGCTGTTCGGCGAGGTCGTGCTCGGCGGGCTCGGCACTGGACTCTACAGCCTGGTGCTGATCGCGCTGGTCGGCCTGTTCGTCGCCGGCCTCATGATCGGACGGACTCCCGAGTACCTCGGCAAGCAGGTCACCGTCACCGAGATGAAGCTCATCGCGCTGTACGCCATCATCGCGCCGCTCACAATCCTGCCGCTCGCCGCGGTGGCGCTGGTGACGGACGCGGGCCTGGCCGGTCTCACCACGAACAAGGGCGCCCACGGGCTCAGCGAGATCCTGGTGGCCTACACGACGTCGATGGCCAACAACGGCCAGAACTTCGCCGGCCTGAGCGCAAACACTCCCTTCTACAACATCTCGACCGCGCTCGCGATGCTGGCCGGCCGCTTCGGCCTGGCGATCCCCGCGCTGGCGCTCGCCGGCCGGTTCGCCCGGCAGCCGAGCAAGCCGGTCACCGCGGGGACGCTGCCCACCGACACACTGCTCTTCGCCGGGCTCACGATCGCGACGATCCTGATCGTGGGCGCCCTCAGCTACCTGCCGGTCCTGGCTCTCGGCCCTCTCGTCGAGCACCTCATGCTGCGCTAGGGCCAGGTCCAGGCCGCACCACCGGCGACGAGGCGTCATGGCGATATTCGACGTGCTGGCGGTGTTGATGGTCCTCGCCGCGACGTTCGGCTGGGTCAACGACCGCTACGCCCGGCTCCCCGTCACGGTCGGAATCATGGCCATGGGGCTCACCCTGTCCCTGGCCCTCGTCGCTCTCTCGCTCGTCTATCCGCCGATCAAGGTGGACGCCGAGCGCTTCCTCGCCGCCCTCGACTTCGACCAGCTCCTGCTGCACGGTGCGCTCGGATTCCTGCTCTTCGCCGGGGCGCTCCACATCGAGCTCGGCGACCTGCGCGAGCACCGGGTCAGCATCGGGGTGCTGGCCGTCGTGGGCACCGTCCTCTCGACGGGCATCGTCGGCGGGCTCTGCTGGCTGGTCACCTGCGCGCTGGACCTCGGCCTGACGCCGTTTCACTGCCTGCTCTTCGGAGCCCTGATCTCCCCGACCGACCCCATCGCGGTGCTGGGCATGCTGAAGTCGCTCGGAGCCCCGCGGCACCTCGAGGTACAGATCGCCGGCGAGTCGCTGTTCAACGACTGCGTGGGCGTGGTGGTCTTTCTCGCCCTCCTCCAGTACGGCGGCCGGCCGATGCCGGACGCGGGCACCCTGGGGCTCGATCTGCTCGTGCTGGTCCTCCGAGAGGTGCTGGGGGGTGCCGCGCTCGGGCTCCTGCTGGGCCTGCTGGCCTACTGGATGTTGAAGCGCATCGACAACTACCAGGTCGAGATCCTCATCTCCCTGGCCCTGGTGATGGCGGGCTACGCCTGGGCCGAGCGCCTGCACCTCTCGGCGGCGATCACGGCGGTCACCGCGGGATTGCTGGTGGGCAATCAGGGCCGAGCGTTCGCCATGTCCGAGCGCACGCGCCAGCACCTCGACACGTTCTGGGAGCTCATCGACGAGATCCTCAACGCGCTTCTCTTCGTGCTCCTCGGGCTGGAAGTACTCGTGCTGCCGGTTCGACCCGAGTACGTGCTGGCGGGCGTCCTGGCCATCCCGGCAGTGCTCCTGGCCCGGTTCGTCGCCGCCGGGCTGTCGCTCCAGCTGGTCCGCGCGGTCGTGTCGCCGGCACCCCACATGGTGAAGCTCCTGACCTGGGCGGGCCTGCGAGGGGGGCTACCGGTGGCGCTCGCGCTGGTCCTCCGGGATCACCTGCCCGCCCGGCAGGCCGACCTGCTGCTGGTCATGACCTACTTCGTGGTCGCCTTCTCCATCCTGGTCCAGGGCCTGTCGATGAAGCCGCTGCTGAAGCTCTACGTCTCCGCAGGCCTCCCGAAGGGGTAGCCGAGCTTCTTGACACTTCCTTGACGGCGCCGGGCAGGCATTGGGCGCCGTCTTGAGGTGCGGACGGCATCCAATGGACTGGAGGCGCCAAGAACCATGAAGACCGTCCGGAACGCTCGAGAGTCGTCGCGGTGGCCGCTGAGGCTCACGCTCCTGGCCATCGGCGCGCTGGTGTGGCTGATT
>JBGQKH010000124.1:0-3317 GCA_041499395.1 Candidatus Limnocylindria bacterium | reverse complement strand
CCACATTGCCGGGATCATTCCGCCGACCGTCCGCCACAGCTTCCCGGTCTTCGAGCGGAGGTGGCGTGAGGACCTGCAACCACGCTACCGAGCGTCAGTCGCCGACGCGGAAGGCCGGGTCGAAACCCTGGCCGTCGCTGACCTGCCCCCATTGATTGACGAGCTGACCGACCTCGCCGGCGAGTACTTCGGCGGGATCGCGGCGCTGAGCGGCGCGGCTTACAAGATGGAGATGAACCTCGCCCGCTTCTATCGGCTCCGCCTGGGTCCCTCTCTGGGCGGCAGCCACCTCCCGCTCCTCGCAGGGTTCGAACCGCCGGCCGTCGGGGAGCGTCAGGGCATGGTGTCACTCGACTGGTGGCATGCGACGATGCCCCTCGAAGCGACGGCGGCTGCCGCGGGCCAGCACCACGACCGCGTGATCAAGACCAGAGAGGCGGCCGAGGTTGCCGCCTTCGAGGCACTGGCCGCGTCGCCACGGCGACTGCGAGCGTTCCGCCGCCTGCTGGCTGACGCACAGCACCTCGTCCCGATTCGGGAGGAGCAGACGGAGGAGCTGACGATCGCGTGGCCGGTCATGCGACGAGCGGTTCTCAGGATCGGCGAGGCGCTCACGAACCGCGGGGTGATCGCCAACGCCGACGACATCTTCTTCCTGACCCGAGCCGAGGTCCTCCTGGCGCTGGACGGGACCCTGCCAGCGTCGACGATCGACGTGCGCGATCGACGGTCGGTGCGCATCGAACAGTCCCGGCTGGTGCCCCCACACCTCGTCGGCCGGGTGAACCCGATGATCCAGCGAGTGTGGGACAGCTTCCCCGGGCTGATCGGCGCCCGTCCATCGGATCACGCGCTGGTCTCCGGCGTGCCGGCGTCGCCAGGGCGAGCGACTGGGCCGGTGCGGGTGATCCGTGGGCCGGCCGACTTTGACCAGTTACAGCCCGGCGAGGTCCTCGTCGCGCCGCTCACCGCCCCGGCCTGGACCCCGCTCTTCACGAAGGCGGCGGCGGTCGTGACGGATGTCGGAAGCCCCGCCTCCCACGCCTCGATCATCGCGCGCGAGTACGGGATCCCCGCCGTCGTCGGCTGCGGCGACGCCACCGCCCGGCTGCGAACCGGAATGCGTGTAACGGTCGACGGCAGCACGGGCAACGTCGAACCGGAGTGATCGAGACTGGGGCTAGCCGAATCGCGGCCGCGTTCCTAAGATGCATCCCCTATTCCTGACATCGAGGAGAGGGCTGCATCGGCATGGATATCCAGCTCGCGGACCAGCACATCTATCGGCTCGATGACCGCCTCACCCCGGAGGAGATCCGGCAGCGTGCCATGGACCGCCGCACCGGCGCCTTCGGCGGTGGCCTGGAGAACCTCTTCTCCCGCCCCAAGGCCGATGACATCGAGCTGATCGACAGTCAGCGCCGCCTGGAGCCGTTCTGGCACGTCGCCTGCAGCGCCCGCTACATCTACGACCGATCCCACGACTACGTGGTCCCGGCCAGCGGCGCCCAGGTGCAGTCGGTCACGGTGCACGGCGAGGACCATCCCACGGCCGCCGGCTCCTTCACCATCTCGACCGTGGAGCACAACCGGGAGGACTACCGCCAGGCGCTCTTCCTTGACGGCGTGAGCGGGGCCGCGGTGGTGGAGGCCCCGAACCTGGTCACCAGCACGCGACACGAGGTGACCGACCTCGAGGCGCTCGCCGCTGAGGCGGACATCGTCCGGCCGCCGGAGCAGCGCGCATCGTTCGTGGTGCGCCAGCTGCTGACCGGGATGCTGAAGCCGCTCCAGGCCGATGTCGTCCACGAGGAGTCGATCACCTTCGAGAACATCGACCTCTACTTCCGCCCGTGGTGGGCGTTCGAGTTCCATTGGAAGCTGAAGGACAAGAAGGGCGTCGTCGAGCTCGACGCGGTCACCGGTGAGATGCGCAACAGCCAGGCGCTGATGGCCCGCCTGTCGCGCAGCGTGACGCGCGACTCGCTCTTCGACATCGGCGCCGATACGGTCGGGCTGCTCGTGCCCGGCGGGAGCATCGCGGTCAAGGTCGCCAAGATGGCGATCGACCACAACCAGGCGCGCTAGGCCCCTGCTGCCCTGGACGCTGCCCGCCCCCTGACCATCAGCCACACGACGGTCCCCGCGGCCACGTAACCGCTCCCCTGGACGATGAGGAGCGGGATCACCGGCACGACCTGCCCGGCCACGCCGGCGACCGCCGCCCCGATCAGCGACCCAAGTCCGCCAAGGGCGCTCATTGCGCCGGCCACGCGTCCACGGTGGCTGTCCTCGGTCTCCGACTGGATGAGCGTCGTCCGCGCCGCCCCCATCGCCGCCCCCGGGACGCCGACGATGACGAGCATCACCAGGGCCGGCCAGATGATCGGCCAGAACGCGGGGTAGGTGAACAGGACCAGGTCGATCCCTCCGAACGCGAGCCCTCCGCCGATCAGCAGCGGCAGTGCCCGCACCCGCGACCCCAGGCGCGCGATGACGAGGGCGCCCGCCAGCCCGCCAATGGCCTGGACAGAGAGGACCCATCCATAACCTTGCGCATCCCAGTTCAATGCCCGGAAGACCCACACCACGAAGAGGGCTGCTGTCAATCCCTCCCCGATGCCGGTGATCACCGAGAACGCGAGGAGGGCGCGCAGCACGACGGCGCGCTGGACGACCCGCAGGCCATCCCGCCATTCGCGGACGACCCGTCGCCAGGCCGAGGCCGCCGCGTGCTCGAGCGTGTCCGAGGCGCGAGGCCGCGTAGGGCGCGCACGGATGAGCGCGATCATGGCCGCCGAGAAGACGAAGGATCCAGCGTCGATCACCGTGACGGCGCCGAGGCCGCCGACTGCGACGATCGCCCCGCCGACCGCCGGCCCGATCAACCGCGCCGTGTGCTGCCCCACCCCGGTTGTCGCGTTGGCGGTCACCAGCTCGTCGGTCCCTCGAACCAGGAGGTGCGGGACGAGCGCCGTCTGGGCGGGGTTGAAGAGCTGGGAGATGGAGCTCTCGGTGACGAGCACGGCGTACACGATCCAGAGGCCGAGCTGCCCGACCAGCAGGAGCGGAAGCAGACTGGCTGCCTGCAGGAGGTTGACCACGATCATCAGCCGGCGCCGGTCCCATCGGTCCACGAAGACCCCAGCCACCGACCCGAGCAGGATGTTCGGGACGAGGAACGAGAGGACCATGCCGCCCATCGCCACGGTCGAGCCGGTGCGGCGGTAGATCTCGAACGGCAGGCCGACGAAGAGGACCCAATCGCCCAGGTTGGAGACGAAGCCGCCGAACCAGAGGAGCCCGAAGTCACGCTG
>JBGQKH010000123.1:0-3372 GCA_041499395.1 Candidatus Limnocylindria bacterium | reverse complement strand
CTGCGCCACCTGCTTCCGGAGCCCGGCGTCGAGTGCCCGGGCGCCGGGCTCCGGACAGGTCAACCGATCCCGCTCGCCTCCCGCGACGGAGGGTCCGTGACGGTCGGCGACCGGATCGCAGTGGGCGCGCTGTGCATCGCGCTCGCTGGGGTGGGGTTGGGCGCGTGGCTGGTCCTCACCATGGGGACGAGCCCCGCGCCGGCAGCGAGCGGGCTCATCGATCCGTTCGCGAGCGCGGGTTCGACAGGGGCGCCGACCACACCGCAACTGCTGGTCGTTGATGTCGAAGGTGCCGTGCTGCGTCCGGGCATCATCCAGCTGCCGGCCGGATCGCGAGTGGCGGATGCGGTCGCCACGGCAGGCGGCTACGGGCCAGATGCAGATCTGAAGGCCGCCGCTGCCGAGGTGAACCTGGCCGCGCTCGTGCGCGACGGGCAGCAGATCGTGGTGCCCGGGATCGGCATCCCCGCCGCGAGCGCTGGTGGCGGGACCATCGGCGGGCTGCTTGACCTGAACTCGGCGAGCTCATCAGCACTCGACGCGCTGCCCGGGATCGGCCCGGTCACCGTCCAGAAGATCGTCGCCGCGCGAACGGAGAAGCCATTCGGCTCCGTGGACGAGCTGGTGACACGCAAGGTGCTCACGAAGGCGCAGCTGGACAAGATCCGGGACCTCGTCACGGTCGGCTGACGCGAGCTCACCCGATGGCAACCCGCTTCGCGCTCCCGGCCGCGCTCGTCGGACTTGCAATCGGGATCCTCGCGGCCGATTCCGCCGCGGCGATCGCGAGCCTCGGTGCCGCCGCTTCGTTCGCCGCCGCGGTGGCCCTGTTGCTCGTGCGCAGGCCGACGACGGCGATCGCCTCTGCGGGTCTCGCCATCGGCCTGCTACTGGGCTTGTGGAGAGGCGGGAGCATCGCGCTGCCATTGGGGCCGGGGAGCGTCCCGGAGCTGGTGGGGCACGGCGAGCTGCGACTCATCGGCACGGTGGTCGATGACCCACGGCCGAGCGGCACTGCGCAGCAGGTCGTGCTCGAGGAGATCGTCGCCGCAAGGCAGGGTGGCGCCGGGCATCCGATCCGTGGTCGCCTCCTGGCCACGCTGCCGCGATCCGTTTCGCTGGGAGTCGGCCAACGAGTCGCGGTCACATCCTCCGTCGAGGCCCCAGCAGCATTCGACGGCTTCGACTATCCCGCCTTCCTGGCTCGGCAGGGGATCGGCGGCCTGGTCCGAGTCCGGGAGGCGCGGGTTCTGGGTGGGCCGGCACGAGCAGGTCCCGCCGAGATTGCGGCGGCCGCTCGTGCGTGGCTGCTCAACGGACTGGACGAGATGGTGCCTGAGCCGGAAGCCGCGCTCGGCGCAGGGATCCTGCTCGGCGTGCGGACGAGCATCGCCCCGGAGATCTCGACCGCCTTCGCGACCGCGGGACTCACCCACGTCGTCGCCATCTCCGGCTGGAACATCGCCATCGTGGCGGCGATTGTCGCCACGCTCGCCCGTCCGCTGGAGAAGCGTCATGGTGGCCGCTGGCTGGCACCTGGCACCGCCGCGGCCGCCATCGCGGCCTATGTCCTGCTGACCGGCGCCTCGCCATCCGTCGTCCGGGCGGCGCTCATGGCTGCCGCGATGATGGTCGCCAGGCTGGGCGGCTCGCGCGCCCACGCCGCTTCCGCCCTCTGCCTTGCCGCGTTCGTCATGCTGGTGGCGGCGCCCGCGGTGCTGTGGGACGTCGGCTTTCAGCTCTCGGGGCTGGCCACCGGCGGCCTGATCCTGTTCGCCGCGCCGATCGAGGCGCGGCTGGTGCGCTGGCCCGCCTGGCTCCGCGAGCCGGTGGCCCTCACCCTCGCCGCGCAGCTGACCACGCTGCCGGTCGTCGTGGGGAGCTTCGGGCGCCTCTCGCTCGTAGCGCCTGCCGCCAACGTCGCGGTCGTCCCGCTGGTCCCGATCGTGATGCTCCTGTGCGCTATCGCCGCGCCGATCGGGGCCATTGCGACCGGCCTCCACCTCGACCCGCTTGCCGACGCGGCCCGCTGGGCGGTGGGGGGTATCGCATGGCTCGTCCTGCGGACGATGATCGTCGCCGAGCAGGCGGCGGCATCGGTGCCGTTCGCGGCGCTGCCCGTCACTGCGCCCGGCTGGCTGGCGCTGGCGTGGTACCCGGCGCTCGGGCTGGCGTGGCGTCGGTTCGCGGCGCACAAGGAGGGCGAATCCGCACCGGAACCGGCCGCTGAGCTGCTCCCGCTTCGTCCAGCGACCCATCGGCCGAGGGCGCTCGAGCGGGTTGCCAGCCTCGCCCATCTGCTGGCGCGACCAGTGGTAGGCCTCGCCTCGGTAACCTCGGTAACCGTGGTGCTGGTTGCCCTCAAGGTTGCCTCATTGCCCGACGGGCGCCTGCACCTCGTCATGCTCGACATCGGCCAGGGCGACGCGATCTTCATCCAGGCGCCCGGCGGCAAGACGGTCCTGATCGACGGTGGACCCGATCCCGATCTGCTGCTGCGCCTCCTCGGCGAGCGGCTGCCCTGGTGGCAGCGCCGGATCGACGTGATGATCCTGACCCATCCCCACGAGGACCACGTTGCGGGGCTGGTGGCTGCGCTGGAGCGGTATCGGGTCGGCCTGATCCTGGATGGTGGTCGCGACTACCCGAACCCGACCTACCATCACTTCCTGCAGCTCGCCCGCGCCGAGCGCGGCGGACGGCTCGCGGCGGCTCGGGCCGGCGAGCGGATCCGCCTCGACGCCACGACCCTGCTGACCATCCTGTATCCCACCGCTGCCGACGTGATCGGCCCGCTGCCCGAGGGCGACATCAACAACGCCTCGGTCGTTGCGCTGCTACGGAGTGGCAGGTTCTCGGCGCTTCTCACCGGCGACGCGGAGGCGCCGGTGGAGGCGATGCTGGTCGAGCGCGGTCTCTTGAGCCGCGTCGACGTCCTCAAGGTGGGGCATCACGGGTCGCACTCGAGCAGCAGTCCGCCGCTCCTGTCCGCCACGCGTCCGCGCGTCGCGCTGATCTCGGTCGGGGTTGGGAACGGCTACGGCCATCCCCACCAGGTGACGCTCGACCACCTGCACGCGATTCCCGGCCTGCGCCTGCATCGGACCGATTTCGAGGGCAACATCGAGGTGATCTCCGACGGCCTCCGCTACGAGGTGCGCAGCCGGGTCGGGACCGATCCGTGGCGGGCGGTGGTCGAGGCGCCGATCACGGCCGGGCGGGCGACGGGTAGCATCGAGGCATGGCCGTTCCCACCCTTGCCGAGGCCGAGCAGCTGCTCGCCTCCTTCGACCTGCCCGGTGGGGTCGTCACGCATTCGCGCGGCGTCAGCCGGGTCGCGGCGGAGGCGGCACGGCTCCTGGCGGCGGCCGG
>JBGQKH010000122.1:0-3636 GCA_041499395.1 Candidatus Limnocylindria bacterium | reverse complement strand
GGCCGTTGACCTGGTTGGGGCCACCGGGGTTCTGCACCTGGCCGAACTTGGTCGCCAGGATCACCTGGTCGCGCCGGCCGCGCAGCGCCTTGCCGATCAGCTCCTCGTTGTGGCCCCAGCCGTACATGTCCGAGGAGTCGAGGTGATTGACGCCGAGATCGATCGCTTTGTGGATGAGCGTCGTCGACTCGGCGTCGTCGGCGGGGCCGTACACGCCGGAGAGCCCCATGCAGCCCAGGCTGATCGCCGAGACCTCGAGCGTGCTATGGCCGAGCTGCCGTTGCTCGATCATGGCGTCAGGCCTTCACGCCGCCGAGGTACGGGGCGCCGACCGTGCGGTTCGTTGCCATCGTGTATCCTCCTCGCAGTTGCCGTCGCTGGGAGCGGCCTCATCCTAACACCGGCGGCGGCCGTCGCGACAGAGGAGGCCCGGATGCGTGCGCGTCGACCGACCATGCCCCCCAGCGTCGAGGGTCTCGATCCGACTCACGCGCCTCTGCCGGAGGTCGTCGCCGCCCTCCGCGCCGATGCCACGACCGGGTTGGCGGACGGCGATGTCCAGGCGCGGCTCGATCGCATCGGCCCCAACGAGGTCCCGGCGCCACCGCCACGTCCGCTGCGCGACATCCTGAAGAAGTTCTGGGGGCTCTCGGCGTGGATGCTCGAGCTCATCATGGTGCTGTCGTGGCTGCTTCACAAGTATGCCGACCTCGTCGTCGTGGGCGGGCTGCTGCTCGTCAACGCGGTGATCGGTCTGGCCCAGGAGCGGCGAGCGGCAGGGGTGATCGAGACCCTGCGCCGGCGCCTGCGGGTGATGGCGCGCGTCCTGCGCAACGGCTCGTGGCGGCTGATCCCCGCCGGCGGGCTGGTGCCCGGCGACATCGTGCGGCTACGCGCCGGTGATTTCGTGCCTGCCGACGCCCGGGTGCTGTCGGGGGAGCTTGGCCTGGACGAGTCGGCGCTCACCGGGGAGTCGCACGACGCCGACAAGCGCCTGGGCGACTTGATCTACTCCGGCTCGGTCGTCCGTCGCGGTGAAGCCACCGGCGTCGTCGTCCTGACGGGCGCCCGCACCTACTTCGGCCGCACGATCGAGCTCGTCCAGCTCGCTCGGCCCCGCTTGCACGTGGAGGCCGTGGTGGCCACCGTGGTCGGTCGGCTGTTCGTCATCGTCGGTGTGCTGGTGGCCATCTCGGTTGGACTCGCCGTCCTGCGCGGCTATCCACCGATCGAGGCGGTGCCGCTGGCCCTCGTTCTGCTCATGAGCGCAGTGCCGGTGGCGCTGCCGGTGATGTTCACCGTCAGCACCGCCGTCGGGGCGGCACATCTCGCGAGGAGGGGCGTGCTGGTGACGCGGCTGAGCGCGACCGAAGACGCGGCGACCATGGACGTGCTCTGCGTGGACAAGACCGGCACGATCACCACGAATCGGCTGAGCGTGACCGACGTCGTTCCGCTGGACCGGTTCACGCGCGCGGAGGTCCTCGCCGCCGGGGCGCTCGCGTCCGAGGAGGCCAACCAGGATGCGATCGACCTGGCCTTTCTGGCGGCGGCGCGAGACCCTGACGTCGCCACTCGGCT
This sequence comes from Candidatus Limnocylindria bacterium, assembly GCA_041499395.1. Lineage (GTDB taxonomy): Bacteria > Chloroflexota > Limnocylindria > QHBO01 > QHBO01 > CF-167. The sequence continues at coordinate 2,055 of JBGQKH010000122.1, read as the reverse complement.
CGCGGGGGCGCAGCCGATCACGTTCACGCCCTTCGACCCGCGGACGCGGCGGACCGAGGCTCTCGTCGACCAGGCCGGCCTCCGCATTCGGGTGATGAAAGGGGCCGTCGGAGTCGTCGCCCCTGCGTGCGGCCTCGACCCGGCCAGCGTCGCCGGCCTGGAGACCCGGACCCGCGAGCAGACCGAGCGGGGCGATCGCGTCCTGGCGGTGGCGCGGGGTGCGGAGGGTGCCCCGCTGGAGCTGCTCGGTCTCGTCGCACTGGCCGATTCGCTCCGGCCCGATGCGGTCCACCTCATCACGGCGCTCCGCGACCACGGCGTCGCGGTGAAGATGCTCACGGGCGACGCCCTGCCGGTGGCGCAGGAGATTGCCCGCCAGGTGGGGCTGCCGCCGCTGCGGCGGGCGGCCGATCTGAGAGGCGCTGCCCCGGTGCCGACGGCGGGCGGTGACATCATCGAGCGCATCGGCGGATTCGCGGAGGTGTACCCGGAAGACAAGTACCTGGTCGTGACCCAGCTGCAGCGGGCCTGCCACGTCGTCGGGATGACCGGCGATGGCGTGAACGACGCCCCGGCACTGCGCCAGGCCGAGGTCGGTATCGCGGTCAGCACCGCCACCGACGTCGCCAAGGGCGCGGCGAGCGTCGTGCTCACCGACGAGGGGCTCTCGGGTATCGTGACCCTGGTCGAAGAGGGGCGGATCATCTATCAGCGGATCCTGACCTGGATCGTGAACAAGATCAGCCGGACCATCTTGAAGGCCGGTTTCGTGACGGTCGCCTTCGTCGTCACCGACCGCTTCGTGATCTCGGCGTTCGCCATGCTCCTGCTCGTGTTCTTGACGGACTTCGCGAAGATCGCGCTGGCCACCGACGACGTCCGCTGGTCGCGCCGGCCGGAGACCTGGCAGGCGCGTGGACATACCTGGCTGGCGGTCGTGCTGGGTGTGGTCATGGTCATCGAGGCGTGTGGCATGCTGCTGATCGGCGCGCGCGCGTTCGACATCATGGCCAGCGGCGAGGCCCTCGACACGTTCACGTTCCAGATCCTGTTCTACTTCGCGTTGTTTTCCATCGTCTCCATCCGTGAGCGCCGGTGGTTCTGGACGTCCCGCCCCGGCGGGCTCCTCATGGGCACCCTGGTCCTGGCCGCCGTCGTCGGGACGGCGCTCTCGTCGGTGGGTCTCTTCGGCCTGGCACCGCTGCCCTGGACGCACACGTTGCTGGTGTTCGGCTACGCGATGATCTGCTCGCTGGGGGTGAACGACGTGCTCAAGGTGGCCTTGATCAGGCGGTTCGGCCTGCAGACCTGAGTGAGGAACGAAGCGGACATGGCGAAGCTGATCGTGCACGCAACGGACTTCTCCCCCGGCGCCGGGGCGGCGTTTCGCCGCGCCCTCGCCGCCGCGAAACGGGACCGGGCGCGCCTGTTGCTGGTCCACGTGCTGGAGCCCACCACGTTCGGCGACGCGGACTACATGGCGCGGCAACTGCAGTTCCGGGATGCCGCGGCGGTCGCTGCCCGCAAGGGCTTCGATCGGCTGGTGGCGGCGGCGAAGAGCGCAGGCATCAAGGCGGGCTGCGTGCTGCTCGACGGAAGCGCCTCCAAGCAGATCGTCGAGCTGGCCCGGACGCGACGGGCTTCACTGATCACCATGGGCACCCACGGGCGGAGCGGCCTGCGAAGGCTGCTCCTGGGCAGTGTCGCCGCGGGGGTGGCGGCCACCGCGCCCTGCCCGGTGCTGACCGTCCGCCTGGCCGCCTCCCCGCGTCGCCGGCCCGGGCGGGGCGGCCGATCGACTCGCTGACGCTTCGGCGCGCGAGCGCCGGGCCGAGGTTGTCGCGGTCCAGCTCAGCGCCGATTCACCGCGCTGACCACCGCGCGCAGCGACGCGGTGACGATGTTGGCGTCCACGCCCACGCCCCAGCGCGTCTTGCCGCCCGGCATCTTCGTCTCGACGTAGGCCACGGCCCGGGCGTCGGCGCCCTCGCCGAGCGCGTGCTCGGAGTAGTCCGTGAGCTCGATCACCAGCCCGGCGTCGCGGCCGAGCGCGTC
>JBGQKH010000121.1:0-3774 GCA_041499395.1 Candidatus Limnocylindria bacterium | reverse complement strand
TCGCCTGCCTGGCGGCCGGGACGGTGGCGGCCCTGGGCCACCTCGCTGCCGCCGGGCCACGCCGGCGCCGGCTCGCGTCGAGCGCCGGAGAGACCGTGGCGCCGGCGCCGGGCGAGGGACCCCGCCGCGATCGTCACGTGGTGTGAATCTCGGCGCCGCGTCGCCGCCGCAGCCCCGACGCCACACCGGCAGCGATGAAGGGCAGCGCGAGCGAGAGCGTGCCCGAGAAGGCGACGAGGCGGTTCATCCCGAGGAGCCGACCGTCCGACTCCCAGAGGATGCGCGACGAGAGCGCCGCCCCGGCCGCGGCCGCGAGGTGCTGGACCGCCGACTGCGCCGACATGAAGCGCCCGCGCTCGGCCGCCTCCGGCACCTGCGTCGAGAGCGTGCTCATCGAGACGTTGCGGGTGGAGTTCGCGACCATGAAGGCGACGAACACCGGCAGGATGGGAAGCCCGGCGGGCGGGAACGCGAAGCCGATCGCCAGCACCGACACGAGGAGCGCCGTCGCGCCGGCGGCCACCCTCGGAGCGCCGGTGCGGTCCACGAGGCGTCCCGCGAGGCGCATCGTCCCGAAGGTCACTGCGCCGCCCACCATGTAGAGGAGGCCGAGCCGGGCCCGCGGATATCCGAGGTTGAGCTGCAGGTGGGCCGCAATGTTCGGGATGATCGCGAACGACGCCATGAACGCGGTCGCGCTGCCACTGAGCGAGAGCAGCACGAGGGGGCGTCGCAGGATCGGCAGCGGCGCCGGCGCCCCGGCGTGTTCGAGATGGCCCCGCATCGGTGGCATCAGCGCGAGCGACGAGCCCGCCAGCGCGAGCCCGAGCCCCGCGACCGCGAAGAAGGGCAAGCGCCACCCGCCGATCCGCGCAAGCTCGAGCCCGGCGGGGACGCCGAGCACCGACGCGACCGAGAAGGCGCTCATCACCGAGCCGAGCGCCTTCCCGCGCCGTTCGGGCGGGACCTGGTCGGCCACGATCGAGAGCGCGATCGAGGTGGCCGGGCCACCGAAGAATCCGGCGAGCAGCCGCGCAGCGAGCATCGACCCGAAGCCGGTGGCGAGCCCGCCCGTGAACGTCGCCACGACGAGACCGAGCATCGCGGTGCCGAGCGCGGTCCGCCGGTCGAAGCGGTCGAGGAGGCCTGCCCCGGCGATGCCCGCCACGGCCGCCGCGAACGTGTATGCGCCGCCCACCAGGCCGAGGCGCGAGGTCGCGATGCCGAGGGCCGCCGCGAAGTCGGGCCCGAGCGGCATCACCATCATGAAGTCGAGGACGTTCACGAACTGGACGGCCCCGACCAGGAACAGGAGCGTCCGCTCCGAGGGCGCGCGCATCGGGATCCGGTTCTATCTGGGGTTCCAGGGCAGGGCGAGCTTCCTAGAGCGATCGGCCGGTCCGGATGATGCGGAAGGTGGGCGGCCAGGGCGCGCCTAGGTCCACCTCGTTGCGCAGGATGCCCATGGCGAGCGATCGGTCGAGGGCGCAGGCCCCCCCGAACTGTCCCGTCCCAGCCGGTACGAAGAGCAGGTCCACGGGGAAGCCACCGTCGCGCGCCAGCGTCCCCGCCTCCAGATCCGCGAAGGGGATGGCCACGCAACCTCCGTAGATGCCGGAGAAGGCGGGCGTGACCAGCAAGACCGGCGCTGGATCCGGCGCCGCCAGGATTGCCGGCGCCGTGAAGAAGGTGGCCTGGAGCGGCGCCGCGTCGGGCGCGTCGAGCAGCGTGGAGACGTACCGGAAGGTCGCCGCGTGGTCGGTGGAGCGGAGCAGCACCACTTTCTGCGGAAGGGGGTTCGCGCCCGCGACGAAGTACGTGCAGCTGAGCACCAGGTCGAGCGCGTCGGGTCGCGCGGAGCCGCTCCCCTCCGCCACCGCCAGGCAGCCCGCCAGGTCGCTGGCCAGGCCGTTGACGTCGATGCCGCCAGCTAGCGCCGGCGGTGTGAGCTTCCACCTCAGCACCGTGCGCGGCGGCGAGTCCCCCAGCCGCTCCGGTGAGGTCGCGGTCCACATGACGATGGCGCCCAGCACGTAGATCGTCGAGTTGCTGGCCGGCGGGTAGAGGAAGTACTGATGGGCGAAGAGCTTGTAGCGTGCCGTGGCGTCCGTCGGGTCGTCGACCAGCCAGGAGGTCTCGTAGACCCAGCGGCCGGTGCAGCTGGCCGCGCCGCAGACTGCGCCGGTCGTGTCGGTCACCGTGGTGTCGGACGGGATCGCGACGGAACGGACGAAGGTCCAGCTGAGGCCGCCGTCGTCGCTCCGAGCGAGACTGATCCCGACGTCCTGCACGCGGCGGTTCGCTGCGTCGAGGTGGAAGTTCACCGACGAGTAGGACAGCCAGGCGGTCGTCGCGCCCCCCACCACCGATGGGTCGAAGATGCCGCTCGAGCTGGTGTCGCCCGCCACCGTCAGGGCCGCCTCGCCGGCCGCGACGTATGCCTGCGGTGTCGCGTCGACCGTGCGGGCCGGCCCGGTTCCACCGGCCCCCGTGGCCGTGACGGCGAAAGTGGTCGGGGTGCCGTTGGTGAGGCCGCGCACCAAGGCTGTCCTACCGGACATCGTCACGCTGCTGCCCTGGGCAGGCGTCACCGCCACCCGATAGCTCTCCACAGCCCCGCCCTGCGCCGGCGGATCCCAGCCCAGGCTCACGGCACCGTCGCCAGCATTGGCCACGAGCGCGGCCGGCGCGCCGGGCGGCGAGCTGGCCGCGCGGCTTCCCCCGCAGGCCGAGGCCACCAGGCAGAGGACAGCGACCCGCAGCCGCCGCTCGGCGCGCCGACCGCTGACCATCATCCGGCCCGACGGGCCTCGGCGCAGGAGGATCCGCGCGGGAGTCGAAGGCAGCATGTCATCCTCCTGTTCGTTCTCCGGGCGATGGTCCTGCCTCTCGGGCCTGGTCCTGCTCGTCGAGCAGCCCACCCGCGCGACCGCTTCACTTCACCGGCCGCTCGGTCTCCTCCTTGAACCAGTTGAGGACCGCCCACATCACGCCCTTCCCCTCGGGCCTCGCGATGCGGTCGATCTCGCCCTTATCGAGGAAGAGGCCTCCGCAGGAGAAGCACGCATCGACGTCGACGTTGCGAAACCGGATCTGCTGGAGCTTCATCCCGCACTTCGGGCAGGACATGAAGTGCAGGTCCTTGAGCTTCTTCTGCTCCTCGGCGGCCAGCGCCTTCTTCGTCTCGAGCGCGATCCGGCGCTTCTTCTCCGCATCCTCGCGGACGAAGTACTCGTCCTCGGTCGTGGAGGGCTTCGAGATTCCCTTGTCGGTCATGGCGGCTCCTTGGAATGCGTCCCGTCCCCTGGCCTACACCAGCACTCTACCGGCAGGAGCCGGAGGGACCCGGCGAGGCGATGTGTCGCGCCGCGCTCAGTGACTAGGCCGAACGAGGCGAGCCAGCGCCCGATCACGACGTCGCAGACCCTGTCTACCCCGACTGAGCGGGTACCGCTGGTGGCGAGGCTCGTCCTCGCGGCGACAACTCTTGCCCGCACCTGCTCTGGCGCACCCTTGCCGGGGTGTACGAACCCTGCATCCATCGCCGCCGCGGTGGGCCAGCAGTCCGGCCCGAGCGCCAGCAGTTTCCGGAACGCCCTCGTCCGGATCGTCCAACAGGCCGTCACGTTAGGGGCTTGGCTTATTGGCTTAGCAGGCCACACTAACCGCTATGAGGGACACACCCGACAAGATCATTCGGGCAGTGCTGGACCTGGAGGCGGAGTGCCGTTGCCATAAGACCTGCCCACCCCGCGACACGCCGGAGCTGCACGC
>JBGQKH010000120.1:0-3836 GCA_041499395.1 Candidatus Limnocylindria bacterium | reverse complement strand
CGATCCTCGGCGCCAGCGCCTCACCCCTGGTGTTTGTCCTTCTCACCTGACGCCTGGGGTCCGAGCCCCAGTCCGAGTCGTCACTCAAGACCTGTCGAGACTGTGATCGCTCTGCGGCGTGGCCGGGGCGGGGGCGGCCTGCGCCCCCGGCGACTCAAGACCTGTCGAAAGTACCCTTTGGCTTCTTAGCCAGGGTGGGGCCCCGACGGCTCTGCCGGCGGGGCGGGGCGGCGCGAGCCCCGGGTATTCAGTACTCGAACCCGCTCCCCCCGATGAACTCGCGCAGGATCGACGTCGGGGGGACGTGCTCCGGGTAGATCGAGACGAACCGGTCGACGAGCAGCCGCAGGCGCCAGGCCGTCCCGAAGGCGGGGGAGCTCTGGGGCACCTCGAGCAGGTAACGCTCGGCGTACACCTTCAGCACGGCGGGTTCGTAGACGAGCGAGCTGTCGAAGATGGCGTCGGCCTTCGACAGGAAGGGAAAGATGTGCTGGCGCTCACCGCGCTGGACCGACGGCCAGCGCAGGATGTTCTCGTCGGCGCGGTATCCGCGGTGGTGCCGGTCGCGGACGATGCGGCGCAGGAGGCGAAGCTCGGTCGCCGAGACGCGCGAGAGGCGGTCGAACGCGAGCGTCGTCGCGGGATGGATGAAGACGCGGTACAGCTCGCCTCCGCGCGGGATCTCGCCGAGCAGCCGGGGGTTGAGCCCGTGGATGCCCTCCAGCATGAGGACGTCGCCCGGGCCGAGCTGGATGCGCGGGCCGCCGTCGGGTTGGCTCCTGCCCGTGCGGAAGTCGTAGCGCGCCGTCGCGACCACCTCGCCGGCGAGCAGGCGCCGCGCGTGATCCTGGAGGAGCGCGAGGTCCAGCGCCTCGATCGCCTCGAAGTCGTAGTTGCCGTTCTCGTCACGCAGGGTGCGCTCGCGGTCGACGTAGTAGTCGTCGAGCGAGAGCCCGACGGGGCGGAGCCCGTCGATGTGGAGCTGGGTCGTGAGCCGCTTGATGAAGGTGGTCTTCCCGGACGAGGACGGCCCTGCGATGGCGATGATCCGCACGTCCTCGCGGCGCGCGGCGATGTCGTCGGCGATGGCGCCGATCCGCTTTTCGTGGAACCCCTCGGCCACCCGGATGAGCTGGGTCACGCCACCGCTGATGCAGAGGTCGTTGAAGGCGCCGACGCTCTTCACGCCCATGCCGTCGAGCCAGGCCCGGTGGGCCTTCACCATGCCACCTTCCGGCTCGGCCGCGAGGATGGCCGCGGCGACGCCGTTGCTGCGCGGGTCGTTGCGGCCGTAGTCGAGCAGGAGGTCCTCCCCGAGCGGCTCCAGCTTCCAGCCGCGGAGAGCACCCGTGGAGGGCAGGAAGGGGCCCATCGCAACGGCGTAGAGCTCGCCGCAGGTGACGAGGGGAGCGCCGGCCTGGCGCTGGGTGGCGAGCAGCCGCGCGGCGTTCACCCAGCCGTGCTCCTCGAAGTGGGCCTGCGCCTCCTCCACCGTCCAGGTCTCCTGCCGGATCGGGGTGTCGGCTGCCACGATGAGCTGCATGGCGGCGGTCAGCCGCTCGGCGAGGAGGCCGCGGTCACTCGTGCCGTTCACGTGCACGAGCTGCACCGGGCCGCGCGACGGGCCGATCCGAACGAAGGTGCCGGGGGCGATCTGGTGCGCCGCCTCGAGGAGGACGAGCCCGAGGCTGCGGACCCAGACCTGCCGCCCCTCGGATTCGTCGATGGTGAGCGGCGCCACGGCCGCGTCGGCGAAGAGCGGCGTGTTGAGGGAGACAGGCTTCTGGTTGAGGAGCCCGGCCACCACGAGCTGGCCGCGCACCTCGGCGGGGAGCACGTGCCGGAGCGGAGTGCCCGTGGCGACCCGGCGGACATCTCCCGCGACGCGGACCGACACCTCGCGCGCGCGGGGTAGCGAACGCCCCTGCAGGAGCAGCCCGACGCTGTCGGTCATCTCCACCAGGTCCTCGCGGACGTGGACGAGGAGGGCGGTGAGGAGGGAGACCGCGACCTTGGGATGGTGCGTGACGAGATCGGCCCAGCGCTCCGGGGTGAGGCGGGCCACGATGAGGTTCGCGCCGGCGGTGACGGTCACCGTGCGAGGCTGGCTCGTGAGCAGCCCGAGCGCGCCGAAGTGGCCGCCGGGCCCGAGCGCCCTCAGCGGAAGCTCGTTTCGCCGCAACCGAGCCTGGCCGGCGAGGACGAAGTACATGTCGCCGCTCGACTCACCCTCGCGCACCACCGTCGCGCCGGCGGCGACCCCGATCACATCGGCGACGTCGAGGAGCCGCTCCAGCCCGCTGGGCGGGAGCGTCGCCAGCAGGGGGTTCCGCGCGAGCGCGGCGAGCTGGGCCGTGCGAGGCAGGGTGTTGAGGTGGTCGGGGCTTGCGGCCATGAGATCCTCGTCGCCGGGCGCCGGCGAAGGAGGGATCCTACCGGCATGGCGACTCTGGGCCCAATAGGGTCTCACCGCAAGGCAGGGGCTCTCTCGGGGCCCCGGGTCCCAGCCAGGACCGTGAGGTAGGTTCGAGGGAGCGGGGCGGCCGAGTAGTGCTGTCGTGAGGATCGCGGTCCATCGCGCACGCGCCACGGTGATGGCGACGTCCTCCTCCCGTGCAGGACGAAGGTCGGCACGCGCACGTCGGGAAGCTAGTTGCACCCGTTCTGCAGGCGGCAACTGGCAACGCTGGACTGGAGGCTCGACGAGCACGCCAGGCCCATGATGCAGTTCATGGCCTGCTGCTTGCTCCGGTGCAGGTGGCTGTGTTGCAGTCCGCCTCCGAGATCTTGTTGCTCGCAGGCCCTCCCAGCGCGTCGATGCAGCCGTTCACGTACTCCACGAGGGTGGCGCAGGTCGCGCCTCCATCGCCGACTTCATCGCCTCGCGACGGCCAGCGCGCCGCGCCGCGCTCAGGCGACGACGTCGACGACCACCTTGCCCACGGCCTGCCCGGATTCGACCCGTTCATGGGCCTGCAGTGCAGTGCCCAGCGTGAACCGATGCTCGTCCACCAGCGGCACGAGTCGGCCCGCCTCGACCAGCACCGCCGCGGCACGCAGGATCTCGCCGTGGCGCGCGCGGCCACGGCCGGTGATCATCGGCAGCAGCGTGAACACGCCCGAGTAGGTGGCAGCGCGAAACGACAACGGCGCCAGGCTGTGCGTGCCCCAGCCGAGGATGCTCAGCACGTGCCCGCCGTAGCGGCGCACCGCCTGGAACGACGCATCGAGCGTGGCGCCGCCGACGGTGTCGTAGACGACGTCGAAGCCCTCGCCGCCGGTGTGCTCGGCCACGTACTGCTCGACGCTCGTGGCGCGGAAGTCGATCGGCGTGGCCCCGAAGCGCCGCGCGATGTCGAACTGGCCGGCCCCCACGGTGGCGAACACGCGGGCACCGCGCGCCTGCGCCAGTTGCACGGCGACATGGCCGACGCCACCGGCGCCGCCATGCACCAGCACCGTCTGGCCCGCGCCGACGTTCGCTCGATCCACCAGGCCCTCCCAGGCCGTGACGATGGACAGCGGCAGCGCCGCGGCCTCGCGCATGGACAGGTTGGCGGGCATGGGAGCGATCAGGCGGGCGTCGACGGCCGCGTACTCGGCCAGCGTACCCTGGAGGCCGCCGACGCCGCCGGCCAGGCCCCAGACCGCGGCGCCGAGCGCGAAGCCCGCCGCTCCTTCGCCGAGCGCCGCGACGACACCTGCCAGGTCGACGCCCAGCACGGCTGGCAGCGGCTGCCGGGCATGGGCGGCCTGGCCGGCGCGGATCTTGGTGTCCAGCGGGTTCACGCCGCTGGCGTGGATCTGCACCAGCACCTGGCCGGGGCCGGGCCGGG
>JBGQKH010000119.1:0-3858 GCA_041499395.1 Candidatus Limnocylindria bacterium | reverse complement strand
GCGAGTGGCGGCTTGCTGATGGCGTACTGGTTCCGGCCGCCGGTACCGACCACGAACTCTCGCACCCCGCCCGGGCTGACCTTGCCATTGGCGTCCATCGGGGCGTAGCGCTCGTAGTCGTGGTTGTGGCCCGACAGCACCAACGCAGCGTGGCTCGCCACCAGGTCGTCCCAGATGACGGCCATTTGGATCGCATCGGAATGCTCGCCGTTGGTCCAGCGTGGCTCGTGCCAGTAGGCCAAGGTGCATTTGCCCGCATTGGCCGCGAGATCAGCCCGCAGCCACCTCTCCTCGGCACTCCCCGCTGCGCAGCCTCCGATGTGCGAGCACTCGCTGTCCAGGCTGATCAGGTGCCAGGCGCCGAGGTTGAAGCTGTAGTAGCTCGCGGGCGCCCGGCTGCCGAAGTACGCAAAGTAGCCGGCGGCTCCTGGCGTCAGGTACTCGTGGTTGCCGGGGGCGGGGAACGTCTTGCTGAGGTAGGCGCCCCAGCTGAGGGCATACACCGACCGAAAGTCAGACAGACTCCCGTTCTCGTACTGGGCGTCGCCCAATTCGAGGATCGCGATCGGATCGAGAGCACGGATCAGGGCCGCTGTCCCCGCTTGGTCGCAGTTGTGAGGCGAGCCACGGTTGCCCGAGCCGGCGCAGGCGATGTCGCCGGCCGCGACGATCGAGATGGAAGCCAGAGACGGTGTGGGCGCGGAACTGGGCGTTGGGCCGGCCGTCGCGCAGGCTGACATCAGGCTGAAGCAAGCCACGCTGATCAAGAGGCGACGCGAGGGATAGTGCCACGACACGATAGGAATGAGCACCCCTCAGAGCAGGCGATCCTGATCGGGCGGGCGAATCGACCGGAGTATGGCGCGGAACCCGGCTCCACGCCAGCCCGAGTCCCGGTCGCCTGTCACTACCTTGAACTTCACCTTTGGCTGGCCGGGGGCGGTGATCGTTGCAGTCGTGATCATTGTGATCGTCGTGCTGATCGCGGGCATATGGTTGCTCGGCCCCCGTCGCAGCTAGATCCAATCTGAAGTGTTGCGAAATCCGTAACCCTCGCACCCATCAGGGGGCACCACGATGCTCACGAACCTGGCGATCCACGGTCGCTATGGCGCCGAAACGGTCTACACCACGAGCATCATTGAGCTCCGCGACGGCCAGGTCGCGAAGCAGACCGACTACTTCGCGAACCCATGCGAGGCGCCAGCCTGGCGCGCGCAGTGGGTGGAGCGCTTGGAGCAGGTCTAAACCAGAGGGCGAGAGGGCGCTTACCACTCGAATCTCGGCGGTGTACCTTGTGGTCCCGATGACCGCCAAGCCCTTCACGGACCTGCTCCGCTCGCGGGGGACCCAGGCCGATCCTGAGGCGCCGATCGTGCTCGAGCACCGCGAGGCGCTGATCTACACCCTGGGCAAGGCCGCCGAGCTCGAGCACCTCGTGATGTGCCAGTACCTCTACGCAGCCTTCTCCCTCAAGCAGAGCGAGAAGGAGGCGATCTCGGCCCAGGGCCTCGTCGCCGCGACAGCCTGGCGCAAGACCCTCCTGGAGATTGCCGAGCAGGAGATGTTGCACCTGGCCCTGGTCGAGAACCTGCTGACCGCGGTCGGCGGCGCACCGAGGCTCGCGCGTCCCAACTTCCCGTTGCCGGTGCGCAGCTATCCCGCCGGGATCCAGATGGCGCTCCTTCCCTTCGGGGAGACGGCGCTGCGGCATTTCGCCTACCTGGAGCGTCCGGAGGGGCTGCACATGGACGACGCGGAAGGCTTTGCGGCCCTGGGCAAGGCGGCGCCACTGCCGGCGGCCGACGAGGACGAGATCGGCCCGCACCTGCAGGACTTCACCACCATCGGGCATCTCTACCGTTCGATCGAGGGTGGACTTGCGCACCTCGCGCAGAAGCTCGGGGAGGAGCGGCTCTTCATCGGCCCGCCATCCGCGCAGGCAACCGCCAAGGACTTCCGTTGGGAGGAGCTCGTGCCGGTGACCGACCTCGCATCGGCCCACCTGGCGCTGGAGACGATCGTGGAGCAGGGCGAGGGGGCCCGTGGCGACTGGCGCGACGCGCACTTCGGGCGCCTCGTGGCAGTGCTCGACGAGTTCCTGGCCGCGCGAGCCGCAGATCCGTCCTTCGAGCCGGCGCGGCCCGTGATCCTGTCTCGCGTCCGCGTGGCGGAGGATGGACCGGAGGTCCCGATCATCAGCGACGCCTTCACCGCCCGTTGCATGGACCTGCTCAACGCCGTCTACGAGGTCCTGCTCCAGACGCTGGCCCGATACTTCGCCCACACCGATGAGACCGAGGCGCAGCTGTCGGTCCTGGGCGACGTGGCGGTCGGGCTGATGTATGGCGCGGTGAAGCCGTTGGGCGGCCTCGTCACGCGGCTTCCGGTGGGACCCGAGCTCCCCGGGGCGACGGCAGGACCGGCGTTCGAGCTCTTCTATGCGGTCGACTACCTCCTGCCCCATCGTGAGGCGGCGTGGGTCCTGATGGAGGAGCGGCTACGGGAGGTCGCAGACCTCGCGATGCGCTGTCGGGACGCCTGCATCCCGACCTTCCTGGTCCCGCTCAGCAAGATCACCGACGCGCTGCGAGCGAGCGCCGACCGCCTCGCCGCGGCAAGGGTTCCGGCCTCTTAGGGCCTCGGCTCGGCAGTCGAAGCGTAGCGGGGTGGAGGCGGCCTTCCCCAGCTCGAACGGGACCTCCTTGGGTTGCTCCGAGGCGAGCATCGCAGCATCTCGCACCCCCTCCCGCATTCGCATCTTCGGAGTGTGGGCCCCGCACTGCGCGTGCCCGTCAGCCTTGTTCGTCGCTCCTGAGCGAGCCGGACGAGCGGCTCAGCTGCGGAGCGGCCGCGGATGCTCGCGGGCGACGAGCGACGCGGCGCCCGGCTCGTGGTCGGTCTCATCGGCCGGCGAGAGGTCGCTGTCGTCCATCTCCCAGCGCAGGTCGTTGACGACGAGATCGATCCCGTCGACCAGCCCGACGAGGCGCTCGATGATCGCGGCCGTCGACTGGCGGTCGACCGTCCCGGCGACGTGGGCGATCCCCTCGTGGACCTCGATGACCATCTCATCAGGGTCCAGCCACAGCGTCTTGCGGATGACCTGATCGCGGATCGCGGCAAGCGCCTCCGCATCGCGGCGGATGTAGGCGCGCACCAGGTCTGCGCGCGACAGGATGCCTGCCAGCATCCCGTCGGCCGTCACCGGCAGGCGGTTGATGCCGCGGTCGAGCATGAGCGCAGCCGCCTCGCGCAGCGGTCGATCCTGGTCGATGTTGATCGCCGGCGTGGTCATCGCCTCGCCGACGCTGGTGGCCGCATGCCGACGCAGCTCGTCCGGCGTCGCGCGCTCCCCGAAGAGCCAGCTCAGCCCACCGCCATGGACCGGCTCATGGCCGCGCTCCTTGGCCAGGATGTCCGCCTCCGAGACGATCCCGATCACCGTGCCTGCGCCGTCCAGCACGGGCATCCCGCTGATCCGATGCTCCGAGAGCAGGAGCGCAAGGTCCCTGAGGCTCATCTCGGGGCGCGCCGTGACCACCTGGCGCGTCATCACGTCCCTGACCTTCATCGCCCTCGCTCCCTTGGCTCCTGGTTCCGCTGCTTTGGGTCAGCGTGGTCGCAACCCTCAGCCCTGACCACGTCCGGATGGCACCTTCCATAGGGCCGAGAGGCCGCTGGATCGCCGGGGAGCCGGCTCACATGACGTTCTCAGGCTGTAGCGGCTAGAGTGCCCGCGTGAGGCACCGCTGGACGCTGGGCACGGTGCTGCTCGGACTGATGCTGGGCGCCTGCAGCTCGGCCGCTCCGAGCAGCTCGCTGACCGCGAGCCCGAGCTCCGCCGCCAGCGCCAGG
>JBGQKH010000118.1:0-3943 GCA_041499395.1 Candidatus Limnocylindria bacterium | reverse complement strand
GGCCATCAGGGTCAGCGGCTCGTGCCGCGGCTTCGCGGTGATCGAGTCCCCGATCCACACCGAATCGAAGCCCGCGGCCTCCGCGCGCTCGGCCATCGCGAGCAGCGGCGCCGTCTCCGGACGGCCCGACATGATGGCCTCACGGGTGGGAATGAGCACGCCGAACTCGACCGCCATCGCTACCTCCCGATCAGGGATTCGACTTCACGGACGAGCGGCGACGACTCGAGCCCGGCCCGCAGTCCGGGTTCGCGGGTAGCCGCGCGGAGTCGAGTGATGATATCCCACGCGGCGCTGTAGCGCGCGAGGGCGTCCTCCCGGCGGCCGCGCGCTGCGTCGAGCCGTCCGAGCGCGAGCTGGCTCAGCCAGGTCTGGCGTGGCTGGTGAATGCCCTCCGCCAGCGTCAGGGAGCGCCGGAGCGCGGCCTCCGCCTCGTCCCACGCGTGCCGGGCGGTCGCGCTCTCCCCCTTGATGCGCCAGGCCCAGCTCTCGAACTTCCGCGACCGCGTCGGCACCCCGATCTCGAGGCTCTGGTCGGCGAGCCGCCGGGCCCGCTCGGGATCGCCCCGGAGCAGCGCGAGCTGACCGAGGCCCGCATAGCACTGCGTCGAGTAACGCCACGTCATCCAGAGCGAGGGCGGCGGATGACGCACGATGTGATGCGACTCGTCCAGCGCCTCGGCGGCCGCGCTCAGATCCCCCAGCGCCATGCGCGCCTCGGCCTGATTGTTGCGGATGAAGGCCTGGCGCTCGGCGCCGGTGCCGTGGCCGGCTCGGGAGGAGCGCCCGGTGACCTCGTACGACTGCTCGGACAGGTCGACGCCGGCCGCATAGTCGCCGCACTCGATCCGTAGCCAGCCGATCGTGTTGAGAAATCGCGGGATGTACGCGTCGTCGCCGATCTTCTCCGCGAGCGTGAGACCCTCCTCGAGGGCCGCGAGCGACCGATCGTATTCTCCCAGGTCGTTGGCGGCCACACCCTCGTTCCACAGGCAGCGGAGCAGCGGGACGACGAGCCGATGCTCGCGTGCGATCCGGGTGCCTTCTTCGCTGAGCTCGAGGCTCGGCCGATACTCCCCCCGCCAGCTCCGACGCAGCGAGAGGAAATGCAGGGCGAGCGCCTGGCGATTCGGATCACCCACCGCCCGGCCGATGGTCAGGGCTCGCCCGACGTCGGCCTCCGCGTCATCGAGGCGCCCATTGAGCGCGTGCATGTAGCCCCGGATGTACAAGCCGAAGCTCAGAGGGCCCTGGGCGCCGACGTTCTCGGCGATCTCGATCGCCTCTCGCACCCGCTCGAACGCGGGCGGAAAGTCCTCCGCCCACTGGAGCGCCTGGGCGACCTGCACCAGCGCCCCCGCCTCCGCGGCGCGATCGCCGGCGCGGCGGGCCAGGTCCACGAGGGCCTCGGCCGCATCGCGGGAGCGGACGAAGTCGCCGATGCCGAAGAACAGGTCGGCGCGCGCGCGATGAATCGCCATGAGCGTGGCCGCGGGCACCGGCTCGCGCCGCCGGTCCCCAACCACGAGCGCCTCGGTGTACAGCTCGATGGCCTGCCGCAGGCCGAACGCCTGGGTCGCCTTCTCGGCGGCCTTGAGCAGGTAGTCGAGCGCCCGGGCCCAGTCCTCGGCAAGCGAGAAGTGGTGGGCGAGCATCTCGAAGTGCTCGGGGAGCCGATCCGAATACAGCTCCTCGATGGCCCGCCCGATGAGCCCGTGCAGCTCCTTGCGCCGCTGCACGAGGAGGGACGCGTAGGTCACGTCCTGGGTCAAGGCGTGCTTGAACATGTACGCCAGCTCGGGGAAGCGGCGGCGCTCGTGGATCAGCTCGAGCGCGGTGAGCTCGCGGAGGTTGTCCTCGGTCCTCGCCCGGATCTCGGCCAGGCGGTCCACGAGCCGTCGGGTGAACTCGCGCCCGATCACCGACGCGAGCTGCAGCGTCTGTTTGGGTGCTTCGGCCAGCCGGTCGATCCGGGCCGCGATCACGTCCTGGATGGTGCTGGGAATGTCGGACGCGGTCACCGCCCGAGCCAGGTCGAGCCGGCCGTTCGCCCGCCGCAGGGCTCCGCTTTCCCCCAGTGACTTGACCAGCTCCTCGACGTAGAACGGGTTGCCCTCGGCCTTGGTGGCGACGAGCGTCCGCAGCCCGGCCGGCAGGGTGTCGGTGGCGAGGACCGCCGCCGCCATACGGGCACTGTCGTCGGCCGACAGCGGCGCCGGCACGATGCGGGTGAAGTAGCTGCGATCGCCGAAGGGATTCGAGTATCCCGGCCGATAGGTGAACACGAGCAGGGCCCGGGCCGCCGGCACGCTGTCCACCAGGGTCGCGAGGAACTGCTCGCTCGCGCCGTCGATCCAGTGCAGGTCCTCGATCACCAGGATCTGCGATTGCCGCTCGGCCGCGCGGACGAGGAGGCGGCGGAGCGCGTCGAGGATCCCGCCGTGGCGTTCCGCGGGGCTCATGGCCCGCACCCCGTCATCGCCCGGGTCGACGGACAGCAAGGCCCGCAGGTACGGCGTGACGGGCCCGAGGTCCACACCGATCTCCACGACCCCGCCCTCGAGCTTGGCGGCGATGGCCGCGTCGCCGTCGCTCTCCTCGACACCAAACCAGCGCCGGATCAGGTCGACCAGCGGATGAAAGGCCATGGCCTTCCCGAACGAGAGGCAGTGGCCTTCGTGCCAGTCGCCGGCGGCACCGACCCGGCGGTGGAGCTCGAGGAGCAGCCGTGACTTCCCGATACCCGGCTCGCCCACGACGAATACCACCTGTCCCTCGCCGGACTGGGCGCGGGCGAAGGCATCGAGCAGCTGGCCCAGCTCGCGCTCGCGCCCTACCAGCGGCGTGAGCCCGTGCTCCGCTTCGACGTCGAGGCGCGTGCGCGCCTCGCGGGCGGTCACGACTTCCCAGGCGGGCATCGGCTCGACCTTACCCTTCAGTTGCTTCTCGCCCAGCGCGCGGGTCTCGAAGTAGCCGTGCACGAGCCGATGGGTCGCCTCCGAGATCGTCACCCGCCCCGGCTCACCCACCTGCTGCATGCGCGCCGCCACGTTGGTGGTATCGCCGACCGCGGTGTAGTCCATGCGCAGGTCGCTGCCGATGCTTCCCACCACCACCAGGCCGGTATTGAGGCCCTGGCGAGCCCGGAAGGTGATGCCGCGCGGCCGCAGCTCGGCCTGGTAGGCGTCGAGCGCGCGGGCGATGCCGAGCGCCGCGTGGACGGCCCGGCGCGCGTGGTCCTCGTGCGCGATGGGCGCCCCGAAGAGCGCCATGATGCCGTCGCCGAGGAACTGGTTGACCGTGCCCTCGAAGCGATGCACCTCGGCCAGCATCAGATCGAAGGCTCGGCTCATGAGCCGGTGAACTTCCTCGGGATCGAGGCCGGCGGACAGGGCGGTGAAGCCCGAGACGTCCACGAAGAGTACCGTCACCTGCTTGCGCTCGCCCTTGAGCGCGCCCGCAGTGGTGAGGATCTTCTCGGCCAGGTGCTTCGGGGTGTAGGCGGTCGGCGAGGCGAACTGATCGGGAGGAGGGGCCTGCTCGGGCTCAAGCTTCGGCGCGAGGGCGGCGCCACACTGGTGGCAGAAGCGGTTGCCCGGCGGGTTCTCCGTCTGGCAGGCGGGACAGACGGCGGCCAGGCGCGCACCGCATCCGCCGCAGAACTGGGCGGCGGCGGGATTCGCCTGGCCGCAGCCAGAGCAGGTCATGCCCTGGACGTCGGCCCTAGCTCTCGCGCCACGCGCCCGCCTGATCGAGCGCGGCCGTCGCCTCCGCGTCCAGCTTGAGCTCGATCCCGACGGCGAGCTCCTTGACCTGCGTCGGCGACGTGGCGCTCGCGATCGGCGCGGTGATCCCCGGCCGGTGCGCCAGCCACGAGAGCGACACCTGCGCGGGCGTCGCGTTGGCGGCCGCCGCGACCTTCTCGACCGCGGCGAGCACCCGG
>JBGQKH010000117.1:0-3994 GCA_041499395.1 Candidatus Limnocylindria bacterium | reverse complement strand
CGTCGATGCCGATCAGGGCCAGCCCGTCGGCACGATGCGCGGCGTAGGCCGCTGCAACGTCCGCGGCCTCCGCCTCGCACGGCTCGCAGGCTGTCTTCCAGAAGATGACCCAGATCGGACGGCCCGCGAGGTCGGCCAGCGAGACCGGTGACCCATCGGTCCCGATCAGCGCCAAGCTGGGCGACCCAGCCTGCGCCGTGCCGGGTGCCACCTGGCCGATGCGAACCCCCGGTCCGGCGCTGCCGATCGCGAAGAAGGACGGCCGTGGGTCTCCGTCGCCCAGGGGTCGGGTTGCGACGTAGACGAGTACGACCACCGCGAGAAGAGCCACCGGGACGAGCAGGAGGGCGGGCATCGGCCGCCCGCGGGTCGGCGGTCGGGGAGCGTCCTGCGCCATCGAAGCCGCTAGGGGAGCAGCGCGTCGAGCGCCGCGGTGAGCTCGTCGGGATAGGCCATCCCCTCGAATTTGGCGGCCACCTTGCCACGCGCATCGACGACGAAGACGTACGGCTCGGTCGGAAGGCCCCACTCGATCACGGCCCTCACCGGCTTCGGGTAGCCGGTGACGTCGACCACCGGCTGGTTCTTGCCGTCCTTCACCTCGAGCACGTACGGCTCCACGTGGAGGAAGTTCACGCGCCCGACGTACGCGGGCGCAACCTGCTTCACGAGGTCGAGAGCGGGCCCGCAGGTGCCGCTCGTGCAGAAGAGCGGCGTGGCGAAGACGAGCACGAATGGCTTGCCGGCGGCGATGGCGTCCTTCACCGAGAGCCGATAGAAGTCCGGGTCCGGGCTCGCGTCGGTGGAGATGGCGGCGAGGGTGGCGGGGTCGGTCGCGGTCAGCGTGTCGGAGGGCGGGGCATCGGCGCCGATGGCGGGCGTCGCCGTCGTGTCGCGGACGGAGAAGGTGACCCGCGCCGTTCGATCGGCCTGGCCGGCTGCGTGGGCGGTCACCTCCAGCCCCCAGTCGCCGGCGTGGCTGAAGGTGGCCTGCGCGGTGTAGATCGCCTTGGTGTTAGGGATCAGCCAGCGGAACCTGCCCTGCGTGCGGCTGACGGCGGTCTCCGTGCTGGCGGCAAGGTCGTAGAGGCCGATCTCGGCGGCCAGGTCGGCGGAGGTCAGGCTGACTCCTGAGCGGTCCTGCAGCTCGACCATGATCCGCTGCGTCCCGACGGCCAGCTCGTTGTTGACGAGCAGCGGAACGAGGTCACCGGTGCCCACCGCGGCCCCGCTTCCCGGCCACCCGGGGTACTGCGCCCCGGAGCTTGGAGGAGAGGAGCCGGTCCCCGCGCAGGACGTCAACAGCAGGCCAATGGCGACGCCGAGGAGGGCCCGATGCATGGTGGGCATCATACGGGCGGCGAGGGAGATTGCCCGAAGCGCCCCTCCCGGCAACGTATCCTCAGCATCCTGATGCTGACCCATCGATTCGACGAGGCGGCCGCGTTCGCGATTGAGCTGCACCGCGCGCAAACCCGCAAGGGGACGGCGATCCCCTACGTCACGCACCTGTTCGGCGTGTGCAGCCTTGTGCTCGAGGACGGGGGCGACGAGGAAGACGCGATCGCGGCGCTCCTCCACGACGGGCCCGAGGACCAGGGTGGTCGCCCCGTGCTCGCGGCGATCGAAGCGCGATTCGGGGAGCGAGTCGCCTCGACCGTTGCGGAGCTGAGCGACGGGATGCCAGCGCCTGGCGAGTCGAAGCTCCCCTGGCGTGAGCGCAAGGAGACGTACCTGCGACACCTCGCCGTGGCATCGGCTTCCGTCCTGCGCGTCTCGCTGGCCGACAAGCTCCACAACGCCCGGTCGATCCTCGTCGACCGCGGGGTCCTGGGCGAGGCCGTCTGGGAACGGTTCAACGCGCCGCGCGACGAGCAGGCGTGGTACTTCGAGCGTCTCCTGGCGATCTTCCGGCAGCGCCTCCCGGGCTCACGGAACCTCCCCGAGCTGGCGCGTGTCGTGGGCGAGCTGTTTCCGCCGGGTTAGAAGTTGGCGCGGCGACCCTCGGCCGCCTCGTCGACGATCTGGGCAACTCGCCGTGCCTTCGTCTCGGTGCGCTTGGCGGACATCACCCACCAGATCAGGGCGCGCCGCGGGGAGCGCGGGAACGCGTCCCAATGACGCCGAGCCGCCGCGTTGGCATCGAGCGCGGCCGCGAGCTCAGCGGGCTCGATGAGCGCCTCGGCTGCGTCCTGCATCGACCAGGACCCATCGGCTTTGGCGGCTCGGATCGCGGCGAGCCCCGGCTCCACCATCAGGCCCCCCGCCATGAGCCGCTCCACCCGCTCCTTGTTCGACCGCGCCCAGGCGCTCCCGGGCCGCCTTGGCGTCAGCAGGTGCGCATGGCGGCCATCCGGAAGCGTGTTGAGGAGCCCGTCGATCCAGCCGAAGCAGAGCGCCTCCTCGACGATTGCCTCGTAGCTGAGCGGGACCCCACCGGTAGCTTTCGTCCATCGGGCCAGCCAGACCCCATCAACCGAGGCATGGTGCTCCGCGAGCCAGTCGCGCCACGCCTCGCGCGACTTGGGGTGCAGGAGCGGCCGCCCCTTGTGCTGCTCGCTCATCCGCCCGCGAGCGCCGCCTCGTCGATGGTCAGGGTCCGCGCATCGGCATCGAGGGTGGCCTGGACCCCGAGCGGCAGCGTGGCAAGGGTCGCTCCATGACCGATCGGCAGGCCGTAGAGGATCGGCACGCCGAGGTGGGCGAGGCGGCCGGTCAGCACCTCCTCGATGGTCTTTGAGCGCGGCGCCGAGGTGAACTCGTCCCACTCGCTGCCGACCAGCTCCCCGACGACGATCCCGCGCACCCCGCGCAGCTTGCCGATCTGCTCGAGGTAGAGGAGCGCGCGGTCGAGGCGGATCGGCGCGATGCCGACCTCCTCGATGAAGAGGATCGCGCCCTCGAGGTCGATCTCCCACGGCGTACCGATCGTGTACATGAAATCGAGGAGGCAGCCGCCGAGCAGGCGCCCGCTGGCGCGACCCGGGGCGATCGCGAGGAGGTTCAGCCGCTCCGCATCGGGCGGCACGGGGCCGGTCGTCGCGCCGCCGAGCACGCTGAGGAAGCGCTCCGTCGTGAAGGCCGGTGGGCTCGGGACGCCGAGCATCGTCAGGCTCGGTCCGTAGAAGGTGGCGAGGCCGATCCGGTTGAGCGCCACGTGCAGCGCGGTGATGTCCGATAGGCCGATGAAGGCCTTTGGCCGGGCGGCGATCGCCTCCATGTCGAGGAGCGGGATCACCTGCGCCGAGCCGTAGCCGCCGCGCATCGTCTGGATCGCATCGATGTCGGCGGCGGCGAAGGCTCGCTGCAGGTCGCGGGCGCGGACCTCCGGCGCGCCGGCATGCCAATCGGCCCGCTCGAGCGCGCCGGGCATCAGGCGCGCGTGGTAGCCGTGGTCCTCCCACCAGGCGAGGGCGCGCTGCACCTGGGCGCGCGACTCGGGCGGGCTCCCCGGCGTGACGATGCCGATCGTCGATCCAGGTGGCGCCGCCCGGCCGATCAGCGCGCTCATGCCTGAACCCTACACGACGGCGCGGGACTACCATGGCCCCATGCCCGAGGATGCCATCGCCCTGCTCTCGTCGCTTGCCCTCTTCGCCGACCTGGGCGGGCCGCAGATCGAGGGGATCAGCCACGTCTTCGAGGAGGCGACCTTCGCGCCGGGGCAGCGAATCCTGCGACAGGGGATCACCGGCTCCAACTTCTACGTCGTGGTCGAGGGCGAGGCTGCGGTGCGGATCGACGGCGAGGATCGGGCCAGCATCGGTCGCGGCGACTTCTTCGGCGAGATGTCTCTCCTGCTCGGCGTCCCGCCGACCGCCGACGTCGTGGCCAGGACCCCGCTGCGCTGCCTGGTGTTGGCTGGGCCGGAGCTCCACGCCTTCCTTGCGAAGCACCCGAGCGTCATGTACCGCATGCTGGTGACGATGGCCCGACGGCTGCGAGCCGCCAACCAGCAGCAGGCCTGACCGGATGGCGGGCGCGGCCGGAGCGG
>JBGQKH010000116.1:0-4117 GCA_041499395.1 Candidatus Limnocylindria bacterium | reverse complement strand
TCGGAGGTCAGCCCCGCGTACACGTAGTTGACGTCGGCCGCCGGATTGGTCTTCATCGGTCCCCAAAAGGTCCCCGCGTAGATGAATCGATAGCCGACGCCGCTGAGGAACTGCTGGACTTCGAACGGCGATTGAAGCGCCTTGTAGAGCGGACCCCAATCGGCATCGGACTTGGCCTCGGCATGCAGCGACGGCCCGTCGAGATAGACCAGATTGCGCGCCGAGTCGATTGACGGCGCCGTCTTCAGGTAGTTCGCGGTCGAGCCGTTCGCGACATAGAAGCCGCGGTCCTGCAGCGCCTCCAGGAACGGCGAGTTGTCATAGCCAAAGTTGTCTCTGATCACGCTCTGCGACCCGTACTCCTCGGTGATGATCCAGTAGATATCGGGCCGTTTGTCAACGGTGGCCGAGGCGCCGCCGGCGGTGACGCCTGAGGCGACATGAGAGACCGTGGGGCGGAAATTCAAGTAGAACGCACCGATGAGCACGAGGTTGAAGGCGACGGCGAGCCCGACTGCCACGTTGAGCGGGAGCGTTGAGGGATTGGCCAGGAAGGGGAAGGTCCAGATGAGCGTGATGCCAATGATCGAGATCAGTAGCCACGCGCCGAGCAGGACCCACTGTCCGGGGAGGGTCGAGCCGAGCCAGTCCCAGGCCATCCCGTAGGTGTAGAAGAGCACGAGCAACAGAGTGGTCGTGAGCGCGGCAGCAGCCCACCGCCGCGTCAGCGCGCCGACGACGAGCAGGATGGCCAGCGTGGCCGCCAGCGAGATCGCGAGCGGGACCAGGATCTCGCTCGGCTCGATCGCCTCCTGCACATTCTGTGCGTAGAGCCAGATGACCGGGTAGGCCGCCGCCAACAGGGGGTACACGGGGAGCGCGGCTCCGCGGCGAAGCACGGTCGGGATCCTCATGCGCGCGGATTCTCGCACAGACCGTCCGACGGGCTTCGCGGTGCGTTAGATGCCCGTCAGCTGCCCGCCGCGACGAGGATCAGATCAGTGGCCAGGCCGAAGAGAAACCCTAGGAAGATCCCCCACAAGGTCAGCTCCCACGACGCGCGACGACCCCAGGCGATCAGCTCCCCGACGACGTAGAGGATCGCGCCGGCGGCAAGCGCCAGGAAGGCGACGAAGAGGATCGGCGAGGTGACCGTCGTGCCCACCAGAGTGCCGAGGAAGGTTGGGCCGCCCCCGATCAGTCCAGCAAGCGCAAGCCAGCTCCACGTCGGTCGGACGCCGATCGCGACCAGCGGGCCGACGATGCCGAACCCTTCCGTGGCGTTGTGCAGCGCGAACCCGATGATGAGCAGGAGCGCCAGCGAGACCTGCCCGGCGGCGGCTGACTGGCCGATCACGAGCCCCTCGGAGAAGTTGTGGAGGCCGATGCCGGTGGCGATCACCATCCCGAGGCGGAGGGCATCGCGCCCGGCCGCGGCTGGCTCTGCCTCGGCAACAGCCATCGCGCCCGGACCGATGCTGGCGGCGCGCCCTGCGGTCAGGCGCTGCGCATAGAGGAGGCCGAGCAACCCGAGCCCGAACCCGACGACGTAGACGAGCCCGAGTGCCGCCAGCTGTCCCCAGTCGCGCGCGTTGAGGGCCGCCTCCACCGGCTCGGTGGCGTGGCCGAGGATGTCGAAGAGCAGGAAGATGAGGATCCCGGCCGAGACGCCGCTGAGCAGACGCCTGAGGCTGCCGCTGCCCGAGTGCAGCCGCGCGAAAGGAAGCCCCAGGTAGATGGTGAGGCCGGCGATGGCCCCCAGGGTCACGGTCTGCGCGAACGGCAACTGCTGCTCCTGCTCCCCGGCTGAATCCTGACCCCGAAGGTCAGCAATCGTAGGCCGAGTCGATTCGTGGGGTCAACCGGCGGCCATCTGTGATGAGCCCGCCGTTGCCCCGACCGCGCGCTCCGGTGGCAGCTGGCGCCGGTACGCCACGACGCCAAAGAGGAGGAGGCCATGGAAGAGGGCGATCTCCAGCGTAGCGAACTGCCGCAGGTAGAAGGAGGCGAGATCCGCGAGCGAGAGGGACACGAGGAGGCCGTATTCGGCGATGGTGGCGCCGAGCCGGTCGCGCCCGGTGATTCCCATCAGGACCGATCCTGCGAGGAGCAGCGCCCCCGCGATCCCTTCGACCACCAGGTGGAGCATGTCGAGGCTGAAGAGGCGCGTGCTGGTCGCGGGATCGACCCCGCCGATCTGGCTGACCGCCACGCCCAGGTCGACCATGGCGCGAACCCCGGACACGAAGAGCGCGACCAGGAGGGCGGCGTAGGCGCCTCGCCCGCCGAGCCACCGGTCGCGGCGAGCCGACCACCAGTCACGGAGCGGCTGGAGCCGGCTCGGGATGTCGGGTGCGATGTCTAGGTCGCGCGCGGAGACGAAGTCGAGCAGGGCCTTGGCGAGGTGTCGCTGCTCCTCGATCGGCGCATCGCGAGCCGCGACCGTGAGCCGCGCGCGGAGCTGGTCCCGCTCGCCCGCCTGCAAGTCGTTGTCGACCGCCTCCTCGACGAGCTGGAGCGAGGTGAGCAACTGGCTGCGAGGGTCGGGCTCGACCCGACGTCGCACGCGCAGGAGGATGAGCACCGCCAGCAGGAAGGTGGCGTAGATGAGGGGCGCGGCGGCGGGGTAGAAGTAGTCGTTCTGGGTCGTGATGAACTTGCCGACCTCGTCGATGAAGAGGCCGATCCCGATGCCGCCGAGCACCGCGGAGGTTCGGTACACGTTCCGCCCGGCCAGCACGATCGGCAGGAGGGCGGCGGCGAAGAGAAAGAATCCGCCGAAGAGCGCGTGCGCGATGTGCAGCTCGCCACCGCCGATGCGCGGATAGCCGGTCAGCTCGAGATAGGCGCGGGTCGCGATGACCGTGCCGGCGAAGGAGACGAGGGTGAGGAAGAGGTACCGTTCCGCGCCCTCGCGTCGTACCGGTCGCCGCAGTCCGAGGCGCTTCAGCGCATCCGAGGTCAGCGGTGGTCGGCCGGCCACGTGCCCATCACCTGTCGCAGGACCGCGAACTCGCCCACGTGGTAGGCGCAGTGATCTCCAGCGATGCGGATCTCGCGAGCGATCGAATGGGCCGGGGCGCGCGGCATCGGGGCGAAGACCTCGGTTGTCGGGTCGGTCACCAGGTCGCGCAGCGCATCGCGATCGGCCAGGAAGGCGGCGACGCTGGCCGCAAACTCGGCCGCGTTCGCCGTGGCCTCTCGCGCCGGCCAGTAGGCCGCCGGCCATTCAGGCTCGACGTAGGCCGGGTCGAGGATGTAGTCGAGAAGGTCACGCTGCGTGAGGCGCAGGTGCTCGAGGAGCTGCCACGGCGTATATGGCACGTTCGGTGGAAAGGCATTGATCGCCGCCTCGGGGAAGTCCGCGACCGCCTCCTCGAAGCGCATGTGCGCATCGTCGCCCTCGAGCAGACGGACGAGCTGCAATCGCATCGGCCGGTCGTCCATGACAGGAGCCTAGATGATCCGCCGCAGGCTCTCATCGATCAGGTCGCGCGGCATCGGGCCAAAGTAGCGGTCGCGAATGATGCCGGACCGATCGATAAAGTAGTGCGTGGGCGCGCCCCACACGCCGTAGGCATCCATCGCGCCCGACCCCTGGGCGACAGCGACGGGGATCTTGAGGGGGTGCTGGGCAGCGTAGTCGCGCACCGCCGCGGCGCTGTCCCAGACGTCGATGCCGATCAGGGCCAGCCCGTCGGCACGATGCGCGGCGTAGGCCGCTGCAACGTCCGCGGCCTCCGCCTCGCACGGCTCGCAGGCTGTCTTCCAGAAGATGACCCAGATCGGATGGCCCGCGAGGTCGGCCAGCGAGACCGGTGACCCATCGGTCCCGATCAGCGCCAAGCTGGGCGACCCAGCCTGCGCCGTGCCGGGTGCCACCTGGCCGATGCGAACCCCCGGCCCGGCGCTGCCGATCGCGAAGAAGGACGGCCGTGGGTCTCCGCCGCCGAGGGGACGGGTTGCGACGTAGACGAGTACGACCACCGCGAGAAGAGCCACCGGGACGAGCAGGAGAGCGGGCATCGGCCGCCCGCGGGTCGGCGGTCGGGGAGCGTCCTGCGCCATCGAAGCCGCTAGGGGAGCAGCGCGTCGAGCGCCGCGGTGAGCTCGTCGG
>JBGQKH010000115.1:0-4203 GCA_041499395.1 Candidatus Limnocylindria bacterium | reverse complement strand
CACGCCGAGCAGGGCGAGGATGATCCGCAGCGGTCCCTCGGCCGAGGCGGCGACCAGCATGGCCCCGACCACGATCACGCCGTGCACCGCGTTGGCGCCCGACATGAGCGGGGTGTGGAGCATGGTCGGCACCTTGCTCACCACCTCGTAGCCGACGAAGGCGGCGAGGACGAAGACGAAGAGCGCCTGCAGCAGCGCCTCCGTCGGG
Source organism: Candidatus Limnocylindria bacterium (assembly GCA_041499395.1). Taxonomy (GTDB): domain Bacteria; phylum Chloroflexota; class Limnocylindria; order QHBO01; family QHBO01; genus CF-167. Next base: position 3,995 of record JBGQKH010000115.1, on the reverse strand, counting down.
AGCGTGGTGACGGTGGCGACGAGCAGGGTCACGACGCCGCCCCTTCCGCAACCGGTGCCGGCTCCGCAGGCTCGATCCCGAGCGCCTTGGCGGTCGCCTCGTTCACGACCTTGCCGCCGTGGGTGATGGTGGCGCCGCGCGTGATCTCATCGGTGAAATCGAGGTTGATGGCACCGTCCCTGATCAGGTGCTTGAGGAGCGTCTGCATGTTCCGGGCGTACATCGCGGTGGCGCTGCCCGGCATGGTGGCCGGCAGGTTCGTCAGGCCGATGATCGTCACGCCGTGGCGCACGACCTCCTTGCCGGCCTCGGTGCCCTCCACGTTGCCGCCCATCTCCGCAGCCATGTCGACGATGACGCTCCCGGGCTTCATGGAGGCGACCATCTCGTCGGTCACGAGGCGCGGGGCCGGGCGCCCCGGGATCAGCGCGGTCGTGATCACGAAGTCGGCCTCCTTGACGCGCTCCGCGATGAGCGCGGCCTGTCGGGCCTTGTAGTCGTCGCTCATCTCGCGTGCGTAGCCGCCGGCCGTCTGCGCGTTCGCCTTCTCCTCCTCGGTCATCTCGACCTCGATGAAGATGCCGCCCAGCGACTCGACCTGCTCCTTGACGACCGGCCGGACGTCGGTCGCCTCGACCACCGCACCGAGCCGCCTGGCGGTGCCGATCGCCATCAGCCCCGCCACTCCCGCCCCCATGACGATCCCGCGCGCCGGACGGACCGTGCCGGCCGCGGTGGTGAGCAGCGGCATGAACTTGGGGAGCCGTTCGGCGGCGATGAGGACCGCCTTGTAGCCGCCGACGGTGGCCTGGGACGAGAGCGTGTCCATGCTCTGGGCGCGCGTGATGCGCGGGATCGAATCCATGCTGATGGCCGTGACGCCGCCGTCGGCGAGGCGCTTCGCGAGCGCCGGGTTGGAGAGGGTCCCGAGCGTCCCGATCAGGATGATCCCCGAGCGCAGCATGCCGGCCTCCTCGTCCGAGGGACGGCCGACGCGCACCACCGTGTCCGCCTGCCCGTAGAGTGCGGCTGCGTCCGGGACGATGCTGGCGCCCGCCTCGCGGAACGCCTCGTCGCTGATGAACGACCCGTTGCCGGCGCCCGACTGCACGATCACCTCCACGCCATCGGCGAGGAGTGCCGTGATCGCGGCCGGGGTGAGCGCGACCCGCGTCTCACCGGGCGCAGTTTCGCGTGGGACGGCGATCTTCATCGGTCGGATCCTGACGCTTCACGGGAGTGTGCCGCAGCGGCGAACCGCAGCGCGATTCGGCCTTGCGGTTCGGGATTCAAAGTGTACCAGCCTTGGAATCGGTGACCATCGGCCCTCCCACAGCCCGGGGGACTTTCGCTACGCTGCTCGGGTGAGCCTCGTCATCGACTCGATCACCAAACGCTTTGGTCCGGTCGTCGCCCTCGACGGGGTGAGCTTCTCGGTCGAGCCGGGCCGGATCTTCGGGCTCCTCGGCGCCAATGGCGCCGGCAAGACGACCTGCATGCGGATCGTGCTCGACATCCTCCGCGCCGATGCCGGCAGCATCACCTGGGAGGGCCGCTCGAACATCGAGCTGCCCCGTCGCACGTGGGGCTACCTGCCGGAGGAGCGAGGGCTCTACCTGCGCATGAAGGTGATCGAGGTGCTCTCCTTCTTCGCCTCGCTCTACGGCGTGAAGCCGGCCGCCGCGACGGCGGAGGTCGAGGATTGGCTCGAGCGCTTCCGCATCCCGCAGTACCGGGACCGAAAGGTCGAGGAGCTCTCGAAGGGGAACCAGCAGAAGATCCAGTTCATCGCCGCGATCCTCCACGACCCGGCGGTCCTGATCATGGACGAGCCGTTCACCGGCCTCGACCCGGTCAACGTCCAGCTCCTGAAGGAAGCATTCCTCGAGATGCGCGACCGCGGCAAGACGCTCATCTTCAGCACGCACCAGATGGAGACGGTCGAGGAGCTGTGCGAGTCGATCGCGATCATCGACGCCGGCAAGGTCGTCGTCAGTGGAACCGTCCGCGACGTCAAGCGCGGGATGGGCCGCCAGGTGGTCCGCTTCGCAACCGATGGCGACACCGACGAGGTCGCGTGGCTCGACGGGCTCGACGGAGTCCGCATCACGGCCCACCGCGAGGACTACGTCGAGCTGGCCGTGCCGACGGGCACCGATCCGGAGCGGATCCTGCGGGCGGCACTCGATCGCGGCCAGCGCGTCACCCGGTTCGAGATCGGCGAGCCGTCGCTCGAGGAGATCTTCATCGAGCACGTCGGGCGGCCGGCCGACGTCGAGGAGGAGCGGCACCTCGCTTCGAGCGGAAAGGCTCCGGCGCGGGAGGCGAAGCCATGAGCGACCTCTTCCCCAACGCCTGGCACATCGCGCGGCGTGAGTACCTGACCCGGGTCCGCAGCCGCACCTTCGTCATCGTCACCGTGCTGCTCGCGCTGCTCGGCGTCGGGGTCGCGATGCTCCCGGTCGTGGGCCGCCTGATCGGCGGCGACCAGACGGTCGCCATCGCGGTCCACGCCGACGACCGCACGCTGCAGTCCACGACGGTCGCCACGCTGAAGCTGATCCTCAACGCCAGCGAGGGCGCGACGGCGTACAAGGTGACGGGGGCGAACGACGCGGCGGCTGCCGCTGCGGAGGTGCGATCCGGGAAGCTCAAGGGGCTGCTCACGGTGACGCGCGGCGCGAGCGGCGAGCTCTCGTTCGACGCGCTGACCGATGCGGGTCCGACCGATCAGCGACTCTTCGCGGTGCGGCAGGCGGTGACGCAGCTGAACATCGGGGACCGCCTGCAGCGAGCCGGGATCGACCCGTCCCAGGCAGGACAGATCTTCGCGGTGACCGCCTTCAAGGTGACCCCGACCAACCCGAGCGCCCACCAGCCCCAGGACGTCCTTGCGTCCGCCTACATCCTCTCCATGGCGATGGTGATCCTGACCTTCATGGCGGTGATCACCTATGGCGTCTGGGTCGCAACGAGCGTGGCCGAGGAGAAGAGCAGCCGGGTGATGGAGCTGCTGGTCACCGCGGCAACGCCGCGCCAGCTGCTGGCCGGCAAGGTGATCGGGACCGGCGCCGCCGGCCTCACGCAGTACGTGGCGGTGGTGGTCGCGGCGATGGCCGGGCTGCTGCTCCAGGGGCAGGTCGCCAGGCTCGTCCTCGGGGATACCCGCGGCGCCTCGCTCGAGGGGCTGAGCCTCTGGGTGCTCGCCCCGTTCGGCGTCTTCTTCATCGGTGGCTTCGCCCTCTACTGCATCCTCTATGCCGGCCTCGGGTCGATGGCGAGTCGCCAGGAGGACGTGCAGCAGGTGACGGGGCCGATGATCGTGATCGGCATGGTCGGCTACTTCGCCGCCTTCGCCGCAGTGAACGTGCCGGACGCGACGTGGGTGCAGTGGGCTTCGCTGGTGCCCTTCTTCAGCCCCTACATGCTGCCGATGCGGCTGCTCCTCGCCACGGTCGCTCCCTGGGAATGGGTCGCCGCGGCGGTGCTGATGGTGCTCTTCATCGCGGGGGCGCTGTGGATCGCCGCGCGCCTGTACTCCGCGGGCGTCCTGCTCTACGGGCAGCGGATGGGAATCAGGGCCGTGTGGCGAGCGACCCGGGTCCACCGCTGAGGCCCCGATGCCACCGGGCCGCGGTGTAGATTGGGCCCGATGGACGCTCAGACCGGCCCGGCTGCCGGCGCCGTGATCGCGACCCAGGCACTCAGCAAGCACTACGGCTCGGTGCATGCCCTCGTCGACCTCACCCTCGACGTCCGCCCGGGGGAGATCTTCGGCTTCCTGGGCCCGAATGGGGCCGGCAAGTCGACGATGATCCGCACCCTGCTCGGCTACCTGCACCCGACCCGGGGCTCGGCAACGGTGCTCGGGATGGATGTCGTGGCCGACTCGGTCGAGATCCGCCGGCGGACCGGCTACCTCCCTGGCGGCATTGCGCTGTACGACTCGTTGAGCGGCGCCTCCGCGCTCGACTACCTGGCCGACCTCCAGGGCT
>JBGQKH010000114.1:0-4246 GCA_041499395.1 Candidatus Limnocylindria bacterium | reverse complement strand
GGTCGCACGCTGAACATCACGAGGATCCGATCCTGTTCGTACCAGATGGCCGGGGGGACGATCCGCGCGGCCGAGGACTGTCCGCTCGCGCACTCCATCTCTTTGACGAGCGCGACGAACTGCGAATCGGTCGCCCGCGGAGGCGGCGCCGTCGGGTCGAAGGACCAGTCGGCGTTTCGGACGCCGTTGAGGACCACCCTGGCGAAGCATGCGCCGTAGTTGTCGACTTCCCAGGCGACGGCGTGGTTCGCCAGGCCGATCGTCACGAGCTCCTGACCTCCCACGTCGCGGGCTACGAACGTGGCCGAAATCCGTCTGGCCGCACGCGATGCAGGGCCGGTGCGGCTGGTCTGGCGTGCTCATGACGGGCACCGATGGCTGAGGCCGGCGTAGGCCGCCAGGTACCACACCTTGCCGTCCTCCTCGTTTAACTCGTAGGCGCTGAGCCGCGACTTGGCCAGCGGCTCGCCGCATCGGGCGCAGCGGTTGTGGTTCTCGCACGCGCAATGGACCTGGACAACCCGTGGCTGGATGTCTCCGTTCCCCTCGCCTCGGGTCGCGAGGTAGTCGCCATGGAAGCCCTGGCATGCGGCGCATCGGTTTAGGCCTATCGGGATCCCGTTCTCATCCAGCGCGTCCAGCCGCTCAGCCTCCCGAGCGGTGGCGAGCCGACCGCCCTCAAGACCATCCCCGACCAGGTAGCCGCTCGGGTGTTGTGCCTCGGCGAACGCCAGCAGGCGATCGCGCCTGGCAACCAGCTCAATGGCGTCGGGGATCGGCTCGGCGAGTACCAGCTTCTCCACCACGACGACGCCACCTGGGAGATCCGCCGATTCGCTGGCCGTGCCATCGGTGTTCACGTAGACCGCTTCATCGGGCCCCAAGCAGAGGCATGCCTCCAGCTGGTTGGCGAGGACCTGACGGCGGGCCAGGCCGACCAATCGCTCTCGAGGCCAGTCGGCGGGCAGGAGTGCCACGTTGCAGAGCGCGGTGCGCCCCATGCGCGTGACCAGGTAGGGAAAGCCGTCAAAGGCTTGGGGAAGCATGGTCCTCTCCTGTTCCTATCGTTCCCGGCAGGGGCACCGCGTCTGCTGAGGGGGCAGATCGGTTGCCGGGCCTTCATCGAGCCAGGGCTCTCGGGCCACTCTTGATAGGTGCCGCTTAAAGGAGCGGCTCGGCGATGATAGCGGCTCGGCCGCCTCAGTGATCCTCGCCCTCCGACGGCGCCGTTTCGCCAATCGGTGCAACGGGCTCCTCGTGGACCCGGCTCGCCTCGACGATGGTCGGCCGGCCGTCGCGGTCCTTCCAGCGGGTCTCGAGGCTGAGGGTGCCACCCTCCCCAACGAGGTGGAGGACCGTCCGGTAGCCGTGTGGCGTCATCTCGACCGACTCGACCGTGGCCTCGGTGAGGGGCAACGGCAGCATGCCCACGATCGAGCCGAGGTTCGCGCGCAGCTCCCTGCTCATCTCCTCCGATGCCTTGCCGATGTCGCCGGCCAGCAGCGCATCGCAGGTCGCCTGGGCGTGGTCGCGAACGGTCTGCTCATCCATCGGCTCATCCTACGCTCACAACCGGGGTAGGCTGCGACCCATGACCACCGACGACCGACTGCGCGCCGACTGATCCGCCTCCTCCAGGCCGATGACGCCCACATGACCTTCGAGGACGCCGTCGCCGACTTCCCCGATGACGCGATCAACCGCCGCCCGCCTACCACCTCGGCGAGTTCGCGATCCTGCGCCAGGTGATGGGCACCTGGCCCGCCGGCCGCTCTTAGACCTGGTCGGCGTCTGTGGCACGCTGTGCTACAGTGCCCCACATGACCGCCAAAGAGACCTCCGGGCAACGCCGGCACCGCTCCTTCCGCTTCCCGGAGGAGACCCTGGGGCGCCTCGACGCGCGGGCGAGGCAGATTCGCGAGACACGCACCGCCCTGGCTGAGCGCTACGTTGACGAGGGGCTGCGCATGGACGACCACCCCGGCATCGCATTTGCCGATGGTCCCGCCGGACGACGCGCCGTCCTCGCGGGATCGGGCCTCGACGTGTGGGAGGTCATCGCGACGCTGCGACAGAACCGCAACTCGCTGGAGGCGACGGCACGCTACCTGGAGCTGCCGGTTGCCACCCTCCGCCCGGCGGTGGGCTACTACGCCGCGTTCCCCGATGAGATCAACGATCGTATCGCGCTGAACGAGGAGATGGCGCGGACCGCTCAAGAGGCGTGGCGCCGGGAGCGGGCCGCCCTGGAGTGAAGTTGCTCCTCGATGAGCACTACTCGCCGCGGATTGCCGTGGAACTGCGGCGCCGAGGACATGATGTCGTGGCGGTTCGGGAACGAACCGAGCTGCGCGGGCTGAGCGATCACGCCCTCTTCGCCCTGATGGCGGCCGAGCGCCGGGCGATCGTGACCGAGGACGCCGCCGACTTCCTGCCGATCGTTCGGGCTGCCACCGTCCGCGGCACGGACCACTTCGGCGTCGTCCTCACCTCGCCGCGGCAGTTCCCCCGAACGGTCCGCTCCATCGGGCGCTTGGTCGCCGCGCTGGACGCGTTTCTGATCGCCCGCCCCGCCCAGGATGCGCTGCGTGGGCAGAGCTGGTGGCTGGAACGGGTCGGCTAAGAGAGCACCTTCGCCGAGATTGCAGTGGCTTAGCGGCCTGACCTCACCAACTGCTTATCGGTCCCTTACCGGCCAGGCAGTCCCGAATCTGTATCCTCCGGGCCGATGGCACACCAGGAACCCGGCTCGACCCGCCGCAGCTCTTTGCTGCCGCCCCTCGGCCTGACCGCAGCGGTGGGCCTCTACGCAATCGCCATGGCCTACGTCGAGTCGGCGGTGGTCGTCTACCTGCGAGCGGCGATGGGCGTGCCGACCGGTTCGATCTTCCCCATCGACCTGTCCCCCGCCGCCATGCCCTTCGGCTGGATCGAGGTGGGGCGCGAGGGGGCGACCCTGGTCATGATCGGCGCCGTCGCCTGGATCGCGGGGCGGAGCCCGCTCGAGCGCCTGGCGTGGGCCGGCGTGATCTTCGGGATCTGGGACATCGGCTACTACGCCTGGCTGTGGGTCTTCTCCGGCTGGCCCCCGAGCCTGGGCACCTGGGACCTCCTCTTCCTCCTGCCGGCTCCCTGGGCAGGCCCCATCTGGGCGCCGATCGCGGTCAGCGCGGCCCTCATCGGCTTTGGCCTGGCCTGCGCCGGACGCCTGCGAGCGGGCAGTTCAGTCCGATTCGACCGGCGTCACCTGGGCGCCCTCCTGCTCGGCGGCGCGATCGTCATCGTCAGCTTCCTGACCAATGCCGGCCTGGTGCTCGAGGGCGGGAACCCGACCGTCTTCGCCTGGCCGATCTTCGCCGCCGGCATGGGAATCGGGATGGCCGCCGCCTGGCTGGCACTGCGGCCCGCCTCCGGCTAGTAGCTCAGGACCTCGATCCCCTGTCGCTCGAAGTCGGGCCGGTTGCGGGTGACCACGGCGGCGCCGAGCTCGGCGGCCACGCCGGCGATCAGCGAGTCGCCCAGGCCGAGCTTCCCTCCGGCCCGATGTCGCTTCAGGCGCGATGCCGCGGCCCAGCGGGCGGCCGCGGGCGAAGTGGCGACGTACTCGAGGGCGTCGAGCAGGACGCGAAGGTGCCGCAGGTGGTCCGGGTCGCCCTGCGACAGGGTCTCGCAGGTCACGACGTCGCAGGTGTACAGCTCATGCAGCTCTGCGTAGAGGCGCTCGAGCAGCTTGGCGGCGGGCGCGTCGCGGTTTGCGTGGTCGATGAGAAGGGTCGAGTCGAGGAGGTAGCGCATCCTCAATCGGTCTCTTCGGACCGCAGGAAGTCGACCCAGGCAGTGACCTCGTCGCGAGTCATCTGGTAGGGCGTCCCGACCAGGATCCCCGCCGTCTCGCGGATCGCCTTGCCGAGCTTGTCGCGCTTCACGCGTGCCGCTACCGCCTCCGCCACGTATCGACTTCGGCCGCGCGGGCCGGCAAGGTCATCGACCTCGGCCAGGAGATCCGCGGGGAGTGTCAGGTTCGTGCGGGCCAGGGCCATCGAGCTGTCTCCAGATGAGTGTGCGTCGGAGTGCGCATAGAGTAGCACATTGACCCCTGGTCCCTGTGGCCCTTGACGCCCTGCCGGGGCGGGCCGACCATCGGTCCATCAACATCCGAAGGAGGGATTCCATGAGCCGATGGCTGCGCCGTGCGGCGGCGATCGCCGCTGCTGCCTTGATCCTGGTGCTGGCGGCGAGCCTGGTC
>JBGQKH010000113.1:0-4330 GCA_041499395.1 Candidatus Limnocylindria bacterium | reverse complement strand
CGCAACCGCGACCCCGACGCCGACCGCGACAGCCAGCGGATCGGTGCCGAATACGAGCGCAGTGGGACTGTCCGCCCAGCTGGTGCCCTACCTGCTGCCGCTCGCCTTCGCGGCCTGGATCGCGCTGCTCGCGCTGCTCGCTTTCGAGGGCGCCCGCCGGCGATCGCGCCGCCGCTAGATCGCCACAGCTCCGGGGCTAGCCGGCCTCGAGGTAAGCCGTTTCCCCGTGCAGCGCCGCGTCGAGGCCGCCCTCCTCCGCCGACTGGTCGACCTTCACCGGCGTGACCCGATCGATCAGCCACAGCATCGCGTACGTGAAGGCGAAGGCCCAGGCCGATGAGAAGGCCACCGCGGCGAGCTGCTTGAGGAAGAAGGCGCCGCCGCCGGAGACGAGCCCATCAGTCCCGGCCGGGTTGAAGGCCGTTGTTGCGAAGACGCCCAGCAGCACGATGCCCAGGAAGCCGCCGACCCCGTGCACGCCCCACACGTCGAGCGCGTCGTCCCACTGGAGTCGGTTCTTGAGCTCGACCGCGAAGAAGCAGACGCCGCCGGCCGCCACGCCGATGATCACCGCCGTCACCGGAGAGACGTAGCCGGCCGCCGGGGTGATGGTCGCGAGCCCCGCGACCGCTCCCGTCAGCAGCCCCACGAAGGTCGGCCGCTTGTCGCGCCACCAGCCGACTGCCAGCCAGGTGACCGCGGCGAACGAGGCGGCGACATCGGTGTTCAGGAAGGCGACGGCGGTGACCGAGTCCACCCGGAACTCGCTGCCGGCGTTGAAGCCGTACCACCCGAACCAGAGCAGGCCCGTGCCGAGCGCCACCAGCGGGACGCTGTGCGCGCCACCGTCCTTGAACCTGCGGCGCCCCACGTACAGGACCGATGCCAGCGCGGCCAGGCCGGCCGTGTTGTGGACCACGATCCCGCCGGCGAAGTCGAGCACGCCCCACTTCTGGAGCAGCCCGCCGCCCCAGATCATGTGCACGAACGGGAAGTAGACGAAGAGGAGCCACAGGGTCAGGAAGATCAGGTAGGCCTTGAAGGTGACCCGGTTGGCAAAGGCGCCCGTGATCAGGGCCGGGGTGATGATCGCGAACATCATCTGGTAGGCGACGTGCACGAGCAGCGGGATCCCCGGCGTCGGCGAAGGCGTGGCGAGCGTCACGCCGTTGAGGAAGGCCATGTCGAGGTTGCCGATCACGCCGCCGGCTCCGCCGGAGAAGCAGAGCGAGTAGCCGACCGCGAACCAGACGACCGTCGTCCAGCCCATCGACACGAACGACTGCATCATGATCGTGAGCACGTTCCGGCGGCTCACCAGGCCCCCGTAGAAGAAGGCCAGGCCGGGGGTCATCAGCATGACCAGGCTGCTGCACAGCAGCATGAACCCGGTGTTGCCGGTGTCGATCGTCATCGGTCTCTCCTGCGTCGACCGCCCGTGGGCAGGCGACATCATGGATACCGCCAGTAGCCGAGTCAATGGCGGAACGCGACTCTCGCGCTCAACGCTTCGGCGGGCGCCTACACTCAGCGCCCGTGACCGCCGATGCGCGCCTCCTCTTCGCGACGCGGATCGCCCGCATGTTCGGCTACGGGCTGCTCTCGGTGGTCCTGGTGCTCTACCTCGTGGCGCTCGGGATCAGCGGCGTGCAGGTGGGGCTCATCCTGACCCTCACCCTGCTCGGTGACGCCGCCATCAGCCTCTGGCTCACGACCCATGCCGACCGGGTTGGCCGACGCCGGATCCTCCTCGCCGGGTCGGCGCTGATGCTCCTGGCGGGGATCGTCTTCGCGGTCGCCCGGGACCCGCTGATCCTGCTGCTGGCGGCCACCATCGGCGTCATCAGCCCGAGCGGCAACGAGGTGGGCCCGTTCCTGGCGGTCGAGCAGGCGTCGCTCTCCCAGACGCTCCCCGACAGCGAGCGAACGCGGATCTTCGGCTGGTACAACCTCGTGGGATCGCTCGCCACCGCGACCGGCGCGCTCGCGGCGGGGTTCATTGCCAGCACGATCCAGGGGGCTGGTGCCAGCGTCGTCGACTCCTATCGTGCGATCGTCGTGGGTTACGCCCTGGTCGGGATCGGGCTGGCGCTCCTCTTCTGGCGGCTCTCGGCGGCGATCGAGGTGCCCGCCGCACCGGCCGCGACCATCGCGACCCGCCTGGGCCTGCATCGGTCCCGCGGGATCGTGCTCCGCCTTGCCGCGCTCTTCTCGCTCGACGCCTTCGCCGGGGGCTTCGTGATGCAGAGCCTGATCGCTTACTGGTTCCACGTGCGCTTCGGCGCCGATCCGGCCACCCTCGGCGCCATCTTCTTCGGGGCGAACATCCTGGCCGGCTTCTCGGCGCTCGCCGCCGCGCGGCTGGCCGCGCGCATCGGGCTCATCAACACGATGGTCTTCACCCACCTGCCATCCAACGTGCTGCTCATCCTGGTGCCGCTGATGCCCAGCCTGCCGCTGGCGATCGGCGTCCTGCTGGCGCGCTTCGCCATCAGCCAGATGGACGTGCCGACGCGCCAGTCGTACACCATCGCGGTGGTGGATCCGGACGAGCGGTCCGCCGCCGCCGGCGTGACCGGCATCGCCCGCAGCCTTGGGGCCGCCGTCTCGCCGTCCCTCGCCACGCCGCTGCTGCAGAGCGTGCCCCTGGCGGGCCTGCCATTCATCATCGGCGGGGGGCTGAAGATCGTCTACGACCTGCTCGTGCTCCGCGCGTTCCGTGCGGTCAGGCCACCTGAGGAGAAGGAGGCGGCGGCCCGGCGGCGAGGCACCTGAGGCGCGAGCCTCCTGCCGCTCAGGGGCCTAGCTCGGCGGCGGGACGTTGACGAGCGCTGCCGCCAGCAGCAGCACCACCGCAGCAACGGCGAGCTCGACTCCTCCGATCCGACGCAACGGCCACAGGCTCCGGGGCGCCGCCGGGAGGCTGATCAAGCGATGGGCCGCGCCCAGGCCAACCAACGCGATGAGCAGGACCGTCTTCATCACCAGCATCAGACCGAACTGCGTGGTGAAGAGGTTGTTGATGGAGCCGAGCTCCTGGACGGCCCTCACGAGGCCGGTCGCGGCGACCACGCCGACGCCGATCCCGGCGCTGAAGGAGAACCGCCGCACGGAGCGTGCTGCCCCCTCGCCGCCCTCGCCCGGGAGGCTGACCAGGAGGGCAGCCAGCCCGCCCAGCCAGGTGCCGACGCCGACCACGTGAAGCCAATGCACGAGCACCTCGACGTGCGGCGGGTGGGCAGCCCCCAGCTCCGTCAGGTGCGAGGTGCCGACGTCGGCGAGCATCGCTGCGGCCGCGGCGATGCCCACGGTGGCCACGCCACGGACCGATGGCCTGCCGGCGCGCAGATCGGCCGCCATGGCGAAGCCGCCAACCACGAGGGGCACGCCTCGCACCAGTGCCAGCCGCCAGAGGCCCACCGTTGGCGGAGATGGGATGAGTCCGGCCAGCACTGCCGCGAGCCCAACGGCAGCCGCAACCCATGCGACCACCACCAGCGGCAGGAGGCGGCCCGGCGGGGATTCAAAGATCACGGTCCCCACGAATGCCGCGCCGACGAGGAGACAGAGCCCCACCAGGAGCAGCCATCGACCGCCGACGGCGGCCAGGCCGATCCAGGCCGAATCAGGGGCGGCTCGGGCGCCGAGCAGGCCGAGCACCGCGAGCACGCTGAGCACGGCGAGACCGCCCGCCATCGCCGGCCAGGTTGAGGCTGTGGAACGGTGCATGCGCTGCCGCATCGGCTGACCGGGACGGAGGTGCCGGAACACGGCCGACACCTCCGTCGAGATGCGTCCGGCTCAGGCGCGAGCCGTCCCCTTGTCGGGTGCACCCATCCAGGCCGCGGCCAGGGCCACGATGCCGACCACCAGGTGCAGCACGTTGTCGGAGGGGTTCTCGAGGTTCGCGACGCCGAACGTGTTCGGCTCCACTCCCCCGGCCTGGATGAACCCGTACGCGGCAAAGAAGAGCGCGATGACGCCCACGAGTCCGACGATCGCGCGGTAGTAGGGCTTCAGGGCCGAGTTGAGTCCCGGGACGAAGACCGCGGCGAGCGCGACCACCCCAAGGAAGGTGTGGGCCAGGTTCTCTCCGCTGTCCAGCCAGAACCAGGGGGTGCTCTCCTTGGTGAAGATTCCGGCATAGCCGACGAGTCCCAGGAGCAGGAGCACCGCTCCGCCGATGATGAGGAACAGTCTTGCGTACAACGCCTACCTCCACTCGTTGCCTGGCGAACGCCAACGCGGTCGCACTTCACGAGACATACGCAACGACTCCGTCGCTGCATCACCTCGTGAAGGGCTATGGCAGGTAGGTCACCACCAGCTG
>JBGQKH010000112.1:0-4465 GCA_041499395.1 Candidatus Limnocylindria bacterium | reverse complement strand
CGGCATTGCGCTGTACGACTCGTTGAGCGGCGCCTCCGCGCTCGACTACCTGGCCGACCTCCAGGGCTCCGGCACCCCGCTGCGCGACGAGCTCTGCGAGCGGCTGCAGATGCCGGCATCGGACCTTCGCCGGAGGGTCCGAGACTACTCGCGCGGGATGCGTCAGAAGATCGGGGTGATCCAGGCGCTCCAGCACGATCCGGAGCTCGCCATCCTCGACGAGCCGACCGAGGGGCTCGACCCGCTGATGCAGCAGGCCTTCTACTCGCTGATGGACGACCAGCGCAGGAAGGGGCGCACGATCTTCTTCTCGAGCCACGTCCTGCCGGAGGTGGAGCGGATCTGTGACCGGGTCGCGATCATCCGCTCCGGTCACCTCATGGCGCTCCAGAACGTGGAGGAACTGCTCGCCCGTCGCAAGCGAAAGGTCCAGCTCCGCTGGCGCGGCGTCGCTCCGGACCTTGCCGGGATTCCCGGCCTCGCCGACGTCAAGGTGGATGGGACCCGGCTGACCGCCACGCTCCTCGGCGACGTGTCGGGCTTCGTGCGGGCGATCGCCTCGCCGTCGCTCGAGGATCTCACTATCGAGCCCGCCCGCCTCGAGGAGGCGTTCCTTGAGTACTACGCAGGCGACGACGCGAGCGAGGAGGTGCGCGGATGAACTTCCGGCTGCTCGTCCAGACCCTGCGCTGGAACCGGGTTCGGCTGCTTGCCCTCATCGCCGTCTCGTTCGGCTGGGGGATCCTGATGCCGGTCGTCTACGCCAGCTTCTCTGACGCGCTCAAGCAGCTCGCCAACTCCGGGACGATCCCCAAGGAGTTCTTCAACTTCGGATCCGGGAGCATCTTCACGCTGCCCGGCGTCCTGACCCTGGGCCTGCAGCATCCGCTCGCGATCGCCTTCATCGGGATCTTCGCGGTCGGCTCGACCACGGGCGCGATCGCCGGCGAGCGGCAGCGCGGCACCCTGGAGGTGCTCCTCGCCCGTCCACTGGCACGCCGGACCCTGTACGTCACCGTCGGGGTTGCGGCGCTGATCATGATCGGGCTGGTGCTGGCGGCCCTGCTGCTCGGCCAGATGACCGGGGTGGCGATCGAGCGCCAGGGCGCCGAGCTCGACCTGGTCCAGATGCCGCTCGTCTTCGTCAACGGGCTGCTGCTGTGGGGCGCCTTCGCGGCCTTCGGGCTGGCGGCATCGGTCAGCTTCGACCGCCTCGGGCCAGCGCTGAGCCTGACGCTGGCCTACCTGCTGGTCAACTACTTCCTGGAGATCCTCGGCTCGCTGTGGCGCGAGGTGGCCTGGTCCCAGTCGTACTCGCTCTTCCACCACTTCCAGCCGGGGAAGATCCTGACCGGCGACCTGAGCCTCGCCGACCTCGGGATCCTGCTGGCCGCCACGGTGGTGCCGATCGTCTACGCGCTGATCGTCTTTCCCCGCCGCGACCTCGCGGCCCCCGCCTGAGGCCCGCGCCTAGGCTCGCCCCAGGGCCACCTCGGTCGCCTGCTCGACCGTCATCCGCTGCCCCTGCGCGTAGAGCGCCGCGTATTCGGGATCGTCGAGGAATGACTCTGGGTTGAAGGCGGCGAAGTCGCGGGTCATCTTGGCCAGGCCGGTGCCGGTGTTCGCCTCGGACGCAGCCGCATAGCCGCCCAGCAGGACGGCTCGCCGAATATCGCCCTCGGTGAAGTAGAGCGCCCCGAACGCATCGAAGATCAGGGCGTAGCTGGACTTGTCGTCCGTCACCGTGAAGAGCGGCAGCGCCTCTTCAAGTGACGCTCGCATAAGCGAGGGGTCGATCGTCAGGTTGTAGATGGCGAGGATGTAGAGCGACCAGCCGATCATGAAGCGATCACCGGCGCGGCGGAAGTAGGACAGCGCCTCTTCAGCGACGCCGATCCCGCCACGGAAGTCCCGAAAGAAGTAGTGCGAGTTGGCAAGGCCCCACAGCGCCCGCCCGATGCCCTCTTCGTCGCCCAGGCGACGGTAGATGGCGACCGCCTCCTCCGCGAGGGACAGCGCCTTGACCTGGTCCTCCTGCTCGAGAGTGAACGTGAACGTCAGGTTGTAGATCGCGTTCGCGATGCGGGATTCGTCTCCCGATGCCCGGGCCAGCTGCAGCGCTTCGTCGTACCAGCCCCGCGCCGCCTGGTGGTCCGCCTGCCAGTACGCGATCCCGCCGGCCGCCTCGAGGGCTGCGGCCCGCTGGTCGAGGTTGTCTCGCGACCCGGGCATGGCCAGCACCCGCTCGGCCTGGTCGCGCCCCTCGGCGAGGTAGCCGCGCATCTGCCAGAAGCGCCAGCATGCCGCGAGGATCCGCATCGCCATCTCGGCGTGCCCGTGGTCGATGGCGCGCGAGAGCGCGGCACGGATGTTGTCGTGCTCGCGCTCGTATCGGTCCAGGATCGCCTTCTGATCAGGGCCGAAGACCGTGGCTGCGCCCTGCTCGACCAAACCTACCACCCAGTCGGCGTGGCGGCCCGCCAGCTCCTCCGCCTCCCCGCGCTCGCCCAGCCTCTCGGTCGCGTACTCGCGGATCGTGCTCAGCATCCGGAAGCGCGGCTCACCATCGGGCTCGCTCTCCTGTCGGACGAGGCTCTTGTCGGCGAGCGAGGCCATGGCGTCGAGCGCGTCGGACCCCTCGCCCGGATCGAAGACCACCCGCTCCACGGCATCGAGCGTTGCGCCGCCGGCGAAGACCGAGAAGCGGGCGAAGACGCGCTGGTCGGCCACCTCGAGCAGGTCGTGGCTCCAGGCGATGGCGCCGCGCAGGGTCTGCTGCCGCTCGGGCAGGTCGCGGGACCCACCGGAGAGCAGCTTCAGCCGGTCGCCGAGCCGCTCCATGATCGCATGGGGGGTCAGGACCCGGACCCGCGCCGCCGCCAGCTCGATCGCGAGCGGCAGGCCGTCAAGGCGAACGCAGATCTCGGCGACGGCGGGCGCGGTGGCGTTCGTGATCGCGAAGTCGGGGCGCACCGCCGTGGCACGCTCGACGAAGAGGGCGACGGACTCGTACGTGCCGAGCTTGTCCAGGTCGGGGAGGTGCTTTGGATCGGGCACATTGAGCGGAGGGACCGGATATTCACGCTCGCCGGAGACCCGCAGGGGGCTGCGGCTCGTCACCAGCACCGAGAGGTTGGAAGAACGTACCAGCAGCTCGGCGATCTGCGGCGCCGCGTCGTTCACCTGCTCGAAGTTGTCGAGCACCAGCAGGGTGCATTTGGCGCCGATGTGATCGGCCAGCCGAGCGAGCGCGTGCGTACCCGGGTCGACCAGGCCGAGCGCCTGCGCGATCGTCGGCAGCACCAGGTCCGAGTCGTTGATCGTGCCCAGCGGGACGAAGTAGATGCCGTCGAAGAATCGGTCGCTGGCGTCGGCCGCGATCTGAAGCGAGAGGCGGGTCTTGCCGGTGCCCCCCGGCCCGGTGAGGGTCAGCAACCTGCCGTCGAGAAGCAGCTTGCTCGCCTCGGCGATCTCCTGCTGCCTGCCGAGGAATGACGTGAGCTGGGTGGGCAGGTTGTTGGGGACGGCGTTGAGCGTGCGGATCGGAGGAAATTCCCTGAGCAGGCCGTCGATGACCAGCTCCCAGATGCGCTCGGGTCGCGAGAGGTCCTTGAGCCGGTGCTCGCCCATGTCTCGCAGCGAGACACCCGCCGGCAGGTTCCCCTCGACGAGCGCGTGGGTCGTCGCCGAGATGAGGACTTGTCCCCCGCTGCCGGCGCTGGAGATGCGTGCGGCTCTGTGCACGTCGATGCCCACGTACCCTCCACCGCTCACCAGTCCCTCCCCCGAATGGAGTCCCATCCGGACCCGGATCGCGGCGTTGGCGGGCCATGCCTCGGCCGCCAGCCCGCGCTGGGCCGCGACCGCGGCGGCGAGCGCCTGCGGGGCGCTGCTGAAGACGACGAAGAACGAGTCCCCCTCCGTCCCGATCTCGACCCCGTGCTGCTCGGCCCACGCGGCCCGGGCGATCTCGCGATGGCGCTCGAGGAGGGGCGGCCAGCCGTCGCCTAGCTCCTGCGCGAGGCGCGTCGAGCCCTCGACGTCGGTGAACAGGAAGGTGACGGTCCCGGTTGGTAGGTCGGCCACGCGCGCAGTGTGGTCGGCGGATCGGCCGAGGGCAAGCCGCTCCGCTACCCTGCGCCACGTTGAACGTGCCGAGCTCTCCCCGCGGCGCCTCCACCCTCCTCGGCTTCCTTGCCGGACGGCCGGCGATGACCGGTGTGCTCGGGGCAATGGCGATCGCCTTTTCGGGGATCTTCGTACGTCTGGCGAACGTCGAGCCGGCGACCGCGGCCATCTTCCGGTGCGCCTATGCGCTGCCGGCGCTCGGGGTGATCGCGCTGCTCGAGCGGCGCGCCTACGGGCCGCGACCGGCGGCGCAGGTCCGGCTCGCGATGCTGGCGGGCATCTTCCTGGCCCTCGACCTGGTCATCTGGCACCACACCATCGGCCTGGTCGGCGCCGG
>JBGQKH010000111.1:0-4710 GCA_041499395.1 Candidatus Limnocylindria bacterium | reverse complement strand
TTGGCCCGGGCACGGTGGAGGGCCCCGGCATCTCGGCGCGTGCTGGAGCCGGCCGGGTGAGCGCATCGATGATCGGGGCCGCCTCCTCGGGGGTCAGCTTGCCCTCGCTCACCAGGCGCAGGACGGTCGCCAGCTCGTCGCCCATCTCAGGCTCCGCCGGCGAGGCGTCGCGTGGCCTCGTCCACGTCGATCTCCCCGCGCTCGAGGGCGCGCAGCACATCGAGCTGGCTCGCCTGGTTGGGAGCCGATGGCGCCGGCGCGGCTGCCGGCCGAGCGGATGAGCTCCGTCGCGGCCGGCGCACGTCCAGGTCGCCCGACATCGAGTTGAAGACGAGGCGAGGGCCGCCGCTGCCGATGATCAACCGCAGATGACCGACCTGCCCCTCGAGCCGGTGGTCGAGCTCGCTGTGGACGTCGGTCGAGAGGCCGTGCACCTCGAAGGTGGCGCTGCCGATCAGGCCCGCGGCGAGGTCGCCGCTCACCGTCTCGACCCGGAAGTCGCCGTGCGCGTCCAGCTCGGCATCGAGCTCCACGTCGCCAGAGACCGTGTTCGCCTTCAGCGAGCGGAGCAGAGGAGCCGCGATCGAGACGTTGCCCGACACGCCCTGGGCCTGCACCGCGATCGGCTCGTCCGTCTGAAGGTTCGCGTCGCCTGAGACCGCCTCGAGGCGGACCGAGCCGCCAATGTCCCGCAGCTGGAGGTCGCCCGAGACGGTGCTGTACCGCTGTTCGCCGCGCATCCCGCTCACCTCGGTATCGGCCGAGACGGAGCTGAGGTGCAGCTGGGCGGCGGCGGGGATCTCGGCCTCTACGGTAAGGCTGGCTTGGCTGCCATCGCCGAAGATGCGGGAGACGATCGAGCCGAATGACGACCTCGGCTCGCCGACGGTCAGCTCACCGTTGCCGCGCGTCACGTGCAGCTGAATCTGCTCGAAGATGCGGTCCGCCGCGGCGTCGGAAGAGGCGCGGATCTCGAACGTGGCGCGCACGTGCGCCTCGCCGCCGGGGATGCCGCGCGCCTGCACGTCCCCCTCGGTGACGCCCAGCGAAACGGACCCCTTCTCGCCGACGCTGTGATCGATGGTCTGGGTGCGGACGTAGGTGCCCATCACTCAGCCCTCGCCCAGCCCGCGAAGGGCCGTCGCCGCGTCATCGGCAGAGATCT
The DNA here is from genome assembly GCA_041499395.1 of Candidatus Limnocylindria bacterium. Taxonomy (GTDB): domain Bacteria; phylum Chloroflexota; class Limnocylindria; order QHBO01; family QHBO01; genus CF-167. Next base: position 3,545 of record JBGQKH010000111.1, on the reverse strand, counting down.
CGCGGCGGGCCAGCCGCTCGAGGATCGAGCGCCGCTCTTCGGCGGCCTTGTCGGTCGTCGGGTTCGGCGCATCCGCGGCTGCCGGCTCGTCCTCGTCGGTCGCCACCGGCGTATCGCCATCGGCCAGGCCGAGGGCTCGCAACAGGGATTCGACCCGTCCACGGACGGTGGGGTAGGAGATGCCGAGCTCGCGCTCGAGGTCCTTCAGGTTGCCGCGCGAGCGGAGGAAGCTCTCCAGGAGGGCGAGCTGCTCTCGGGAGAGGCGGCCGAAGCGCCCGACCCCGAACTCGCCCTCCAGGGCGGTGCCGCAGCTGCGGCAGTGGAGGCGCGTGATCGCCAGCTCACCCTCGCAGACGGGGCAGGTCGAGATGACGTCGCGTGCCATCTAGCGGCGCCCCATCGGCTGGGTCTCGAAGCGGTCGCGGCCGATCCGGAAGATCCGCTTGCCGCTGCCATCGATGAGCCCCCTGCGCTGCTGCGCCTCGCGCTCTCGGTCCTGGCTGGCGAGGATCGCCATCTGGAAGCGGTGGTTGTCCATGATCGTGATGCGCTCCTTGCGTTGTGCGAAGTTGCCTGCATGTTTTCGTAAGGCTGACTGCAGAATAGACATGCGCTTTCTACTTGTCAATACCAAGTTCGCATTTTGTTATCTGTGCATGCAAAGTGGCAAGAGGACATTGGCGAAGATCGGCCGAGACCGGGTGCTCGAGATTCGGGGTGGTGACAGGGCGCACCGATCGGCTACCATCCCGGGCAAGCCCAGATGGACATCAGCCTGCTTCCGTATCGGCCGGATCGCGACGTCTATCGGCTGCTGGGGGTGGCCCCGAACGCCGGTCGCGTCGAGATCGTGGCTGCCTGCCGCCGCCTGGCGCGGGCCTTCCACCCGGACCGCAATGAGTCGCAGCGCGCCACCGAGGAGATGCAGGTGGTGAACGCCGTCCGCTCGCTCCTGACCGATCCCGCGTCGCGCGCGGAGTACGACCAGGAGCGGCTCTCCTTCCTGCAGTCGCCTGTTCGTTCGCGGACCGTGGCGGTGCCGCGAACGACGGCCGCGGAGCGAACGGCGCCGCCCGCGGTGGCGCATATGGCACGAGCGGCCATGGCCGGGATGGTGGCCGCGCTCAGGGCCTTGACGCCCGGCAGTTGCCCGGCCTGCGAGGCGCTCGTCGAGCCGAGCTACCGTTTCTGCGGGGCGTGCGGCTCGCCCCTGTAGATCAGGCCTCGCGCGGGTCGATGCGCTCCGGGTCGATCCCCAGCTCGCCGATCGCCTTGACCAGCTCCCCGCGGTCGGCGGCGCCGGTCAGGCAGAGGCCGTGGAGCGCCGCGTAGGCGACCTGCTCGGGGCTCACCTCGAAGTGGTTGCGGAGCGCCTCGCGGGTGTCGCTGCGGCCGAAGCCATCGGTCCCCAGCACGGTGAAGGGGCGGTCGATCCAGCGCGCCACCATCTCGGGCAGCGCCTTGAGGTAGTCGGTGGCGGCGATGATCGGCCCGGTCGTCGGGCCGAGCTGCTGCACCACGTACGGGATGCGCGGCTCGGCCTCGGGATGCAGCCGGTTCCAGCGCTCCGCGGAGAGCGCGTCGTTGCGCAGCTGCTGGAAGGAGGGGACCGACCAGACGTCGGCGCCCACGTCGTAGCGCTCCGCCAGCAGGTCGGCGGCGCGCAGCGCCTGGTGCAGGATCGAGCCCGATCCGAGCAGCTGCACGCGTCGAGACCCGCGCTCCGCGACCCGGACGCGATAGAGGCCGCGCAGCACGCCCTCCTCGACACCCTCGGGCTTGGGCGGCATGGCCCAGTTCTCGTTATAGAGCGTCAGGTAGTAGAAGATGTCCTCGCCCGGGTCGCCGTACATGCGCCGGATCCCCTCGCGCACGATGATCGCCAGCTCGTAGGCAAAGGCCGGGTCATAGGCGAGGACATTGGGCAGGGTGCTGGCCAGGATGTGGCTGTGCCCGTCGTCGTGCTGGAGCCCCTCGCCGGTGAGCGTGGTGCGGCCGGCGGTGGCGCCCATCATGAAGCCTCGCCCGCGGGCATCGCCGAAGGCCCAGATCTGGTCCCCGGTGCGCTGGAAGCCGAACATCGAGTAGAACGTGTAGAAGGGGATCATCGGCTGGCCGTGGGTGGCATAGCTGGTGCCGGCCGCCGTGAAGTCGGCCATGGCGCCCGCCTCGGTGATCCCCTCCTCGAGGATCTGCCCGTCGGTCGACTCGACGTAGGAGAGGAGCAGCTCCTTGTCGACGGCGGTGTAGCGCTGCCCGAGCGGGTTGTAGATCCCCACCTCCTTGAAGAGCGGGTCCATCCCGAAGGTGCGCGCTTCGTCGGGGATGATCGGCACGATGCGCCGCCCGATCCCCGGGTCGCGGACCAGGTTCCGGATCAGCCGGCTGAACGCCATCGTGGTGCTGGCCGGGCGATCGGCCCCGGCGAAGAGCTCGGCATAGGCGGCGTCCCCGGCGGCGGGGAGCGGGGCGGATCGCACCAGCCGGCGCGGCACGAACCCGCCGAGCTGGCGGCGCCGCTCGAGCATGTAGGCGATCTCCGGCGAGTCCGGGCCCGGGTGGAAGTAGGGCGCCTCGGCGAGCTGCTCGTCGGGGATCGGCAGTTCGAGGCGGTCGCGGAAGATCTTCAGCTCGTCGAGGGTGAGCTTCTTCGCCTGGTGGGTGACGTTGCGCGCCTCGATCCCCGGGCCGAGGGTCCAGCCCTTCACCGTCTTGGCCAGGATCGCCACCGGCGTGCCGGTGTGCGCGACCGCGGCGGCGTACGCGGCATACAGTTTTCGGTAGTCGTGGCCGCCGCGCCGCAGCTTGGCGAGCTGGTCGTCGGAGAGGTGCGCCACCAGCTCGCGGAGGCGCGGATCAGGGCCGAAGAAGTGCTCACGGACGTAGGCGCCATCGGCGATGGAGAGGCGCTGGTAGTCGCCGTCGAGCGTCTCGTTCATCTTGGTCAGCAGCACCCCCTCGGTGTCGCGCGCCAGCAGGTCGTCCCACTCCGACGCCCAGATCACCTTGATCACGTGCCAGCCGGCCCCGCGGAAGGTCGCCTCCAGCTCCTGGATGATCTTGCCGTTGCCGCGCACCGGCCCGTCGAGGCGCTGGAGGTTGCAGTTGACGACGAAGGTCAGGTTGTCGAGTCCCTCGCGGGCGGCCAGGCCCAGCGCGCCGAGCGCCTCCGGCTCGTCCATCTCGCCGTCGCCGGTGAAGGCCCAGACCCGGCTCGCCGAGGTGTCCGCGATGCCCCGCGCGGCAAGGTAGCGGTTGAAGCGCGCCTGGTAGACGGCCGCCATCGGGCCGAGCCCCATGCTGACGGTGGGGAACTGCCAGAAGTCGGGCATCGTGCGCGGGTGCGGGTACGACGGAAGGCCGGTCCCCGGGCCGCCCGTCTCGCGGCGGAAGTGGTCGAGCTGCTCCGTCGAGAGGCGGCCCTCGAGGAATGCGCGGGCGTAGATGCCCGGCGCGGCATGCCCCTGGAAGAAGATCTGGTCGCCCGCGCCACCGTCGTCGCGGCCGCGGAAGAAGTGGTTGAAGCCGACCTCGTAGAGGCTCGC
>JBGQKH010000110.1:0-4773 GCA_041499395.1 Candidatus Limnocylindria bacterium | reverse complement strand
TCGGCAGCCCTTCAAGAGGACATCCGAATGGCCTATCAGTTCATTCTGTTCGAGGTCGATCAGGGCGTCGCGCGCATCACGCTCAACCGACCCGACGTCCTCAACAGCATCCATACCGCCATGTCAGGCGAGATCCGGGATGCGCTGGGCCGAGCAGAGCGGGAGCGGGAGATCAGGGCCGTGCTCCTGACCGGGGCCGGCAAAGGTTTCTGCGCGGGGCAGGACCTGGACGAGGTGCGACCAGGCGCAACCGTGGCTGATTTCGCGGCCCATGCGCGGAAGGTGTATACACCGCTGGTCAGGGGACTCCGCGAGCTGGAGAAGCCGGTGGTCTGTGCAGTGAACGGGGTCGCCGCGGGGGCCGGGGCCAATCTCGCCCTGGCGTGCGACCTGGTCCTGGCCGCGGAGGAAGCGTCGTTCGTCCAGGTGTTCGCGAAGATCGGTCTGGTGCCGGACACCGGCGGCAGCTTCTTTCTCCCCCGATTGGTGGGGCTGGCCCGAGCGACGGCACTGGCGATGTTGGCCGAGAAGATCAGCGCTGCGCAGGCAGTGGAGATCGGGTTGATCTACCGGGCGTGCCCCGGAGCGAGTCTCCCTGAAGAAGCGTCGAAGCTCGCCATCCATCTGGCCGCACAACCAACGCTCGGCCTGGGACTCACCAAGCGATTGCTGAACGCCGCACTGGTCAACGACCTCAACGCCCAGCTCGAGCTCGAGGCCGAGCTCCAGGGCGCGGCCGGCCGCACCGCGGATTACGCCGAGGGAGTCGCCGCGTTCCTCGCGAAGCGGAAGCCGGTCTTCACCGGACAGTGACCGGTGCCACTCCCCGACCGCGAGATCTTTTCGCTTGGTGTGCTCGGCGCGGGTGCGATGGGCAGCGGGATCGCGCAGGTCGCCGCTGTCGCCGGCCACGAGGTGGTCCTACAGGACACCGATGAGGCAGCCATCGCGCGCGCGCGCACCGGGATCGACAAGGCGCTCACCCGGGAGACCGAGAAGAACCGTTTGACCCCGTCGGCCGCTGCGGCGGCGCGGGGCCGCATCCGGTACGTCGCGAGCGCAGACATGGCCGCGTTCGCGCCTTGCGAGCTCGTGATCGAGGCAATCGTCGAGCGCCTGGGACCCAAGCGCGAGAGCTTCGCCGCGCTCGAGCGGGTCGTGGCACCCGAGGCGACGCTCGCGACCAACACCTCCGCCCTGTCGGTCACCGCCATCGCCGGCGCCTGCCAACACCCCGAGCGGGTGGTCGGTCTCCATTTCTTCAATCCCGCTCCGGTCATGCCGCTGGTGGAGGTCGTGCGCGGGCACTCGACCTCGGAAGCGCTGGTCGAGGCGGCCTGCGCCCTCGTCCAGCGCTGGGGCAAGACTGCAGTCGTCGCAGCCGATACCCCCGGCTTCATCGTGAACCGGGTCGCGCGGCCGTTCTATGGCGAGGCGCTCCGGATCCTGGACGAAGGCATCGCCGACTGCGCCACGATCGACTGGGCCATGCGGACCCTCGGCGGGTTCAAGCTGGGGCCCTTCGAGCTGATGGACCTGATCGGCAACGACGTGAACTTCGCCGTGACCTCGGCGGTCTACGAGGGGTTCTTCTTCGATCCGCGCTACAAGCCCTCACTGACCCAACGGCGCCTCGTCGATGCCAATCTGCTCGGACGCAAAACCGGCCGGGGCTACTATGACTACCGTGACGGCGCAGTCCGCCCGGCACCGCGGGAGGACCAGGCCCTCGGGAGCTCGATCCTCGACCGCATCCTGGCGATGCTGATCAACGAGGCGGTCGACGCCGTCTTCTGGGGCGTGACTACGCCGGCGGACCTCGATGTCGCGATGGTGAAGGGGGTCAATTACCCCAGAGGGCTCATCACGTGGGCCGAGGAGCTCGGTTATCGGGTCGTGCTCGAGCGCGTGGAAGGCCTCCAGGCGGAGTACGGGGAGGATCGCTACCGACCGAGCCCCCTCCTCCGGCGCCTTGCCGCCTCCGGTGGAACGCTCCGCGCATGAGCCCCCTGCCTACTGACCCGGACCAGCGCGCGGCCGCCATCGTCCACCACATGCTGGCGCATGACGCATTCAGCCGGTGGTTGGGCGTGGAGCTCCTCGACGTCAGGCCGGCCCGGGTGAAGCTTCGTATGGCGGTACGCGAGGACATGACCAACGGATTCGGCGTGTGCCACGGCGGGGTCACGTTCGCCTTCGCCGACAGCGCGCTGGCCTTCGCCAGCAACACCGGGGGTAAGAAGACGGTCAGCATCGAGAACAGCATGACCTACCCGGCCGCGGTGCGGGTCGGCGACGTTCTCCTGGCGGATGCGGAGCAGGAGGCGAGCAGCGTGCGTCTGGCGTACTACCGGATACGAGTCACCCGGGGCGACGGCGCCGTGGTCGCGCTCTTCCGCGGCACGGTGTACCAGACCGAACGCGACCACGACGTGGGGCACGATGGGAGTGTGTGACTGGAAGCGGGTGCTCTACTTGAGCCTCGCTTCCCGGGCGCTGGACGACATCGAGGAGACCCGACTCGTCCCCGAGCGGAAGGTGGCCTACCAATTCTCGGCTCGCGGGCATGAGGTGGCCCAGATCATCCTGGGCAGTCTGCTGGACCGTCCGCACGATGCCGTGGGCGCCTACTACCGGTCGAGGCCGATCCTGCTGACGCTGGGCCTCTCGCTGGAGGACGCATTCGCGGGCCCGATGGGAAAATCGGGCGGCTTCAGCAACGGCCGGGACATCGGTGTCGTCTGCAATCTGCCGAAAGCGGATGGCGCGATCGTGCTCCCGATGTCCGGGGACGTCGGCTCCCAGTACACGCCGGCTGCCGGATGGGCGCAGGGGCTCACGTACCATCGTGACGTCCTGGGCGACCGCGGCTACGACGGCTCGATCGCAGTGGTGCTGGGCGGCGAGGCCTCGGTCGCGACCAGCGGATTCTGGTCCGCGCTCACGATCGCCACGACGGTCGCGCTGCCGATGCTCTTCTATATAGAAGACAACGGCTACGGCATCTCGGTCCCCGCCAGCTTCCAGACCCCAGGCGGCGACATCGCGGCCAACCTCGCCTCGTTCCGGAACCTCCTGGTCCGGAACGGCGACGGCTCCGAGCCCGCGGAGGCCGCGCGGCTATTTCAGGAGACAGTGGCGCACGTCCGGGCCGGCCGGGGCCCCGCCCTGTTGCGGCTCACCGTGCCGCGGTTGAGCGGTCACTCGGGCCAGGACACCCAGGCGTACAAGCCCAAGGACCGCCTGGCCGAGGATCAGGCCAACGATCCGCTGCCCAAGCTCTACCGGTTCCTGCGCGCCGGAGTGCTGCCGGAGCCGGACATCACGGCCGTCGAGGCTCAGGTCAAGGCGGACGTCGATGCCGCCCTCGTCGCCGCGCTGGCCCGGCCGGAGCCCACGCCGTCCGAGGTGGCTCGCCATGTGCGCACCGAGACCCGGCCCGACGGGACCGCCGATCTCCAAATGGTCGGCGGGCTGGCGCCGGCCGGGCATCGATTCCCGGCCGGGACCGAGGTCCCGCGACCCGAGCCGGCGCGCATCAACATGCTTACCGCGATCCGCCGGACGCTGGAGCACGAGCTCGCCACCAACCCCAGAATGCTGCTCTTCGGCGAAGACGTGGGCCCGAAGGGTGGTGTGCACGCCGCCACGATGGGGCTGCAGGCCGCCTTCGGCGAGGGACGGGTGTTCGACACCAGCCTGTCGGAAGAGGGCATCATCGGGCGCGCGGTGGGCCTGGCGCTCTGTGGTCTGCTGCCGGTTCCGGAGATTCAGTTTCGCAAGTACGCCGACCCCGCCACCGAGCAGCTCAACAACTGCGGCACGATCCGCTGGCGGACTCACAACCGCTTCGCCGCCCCAATCGTCGTACGGATGCCGGGCGGGTACGCGCCCAAGTGTGGGGATCCCTGGCACAGCGTCTGTGGCGAAGTGGCTTGGGTGCACACGCTTGGATGGCAGGTCTGCATCCCGTCGAACGCGGAGGACGCCGTGGGTCTCCTGCGCGCAGCGCTCCGGAGCAACAACCCGACGATCTTCTTCGAGCACCGGGCGCTGCTCGACGGAGTATCGGCCCGGCGGCCGTATCCGGGGGACGACTACGTGCTCCCGATGGGCAAGGCCGGCGTCGTCCTCGCCGGCGACCGGCTCACCGTGGTGACCTGGGGCGCCATGGTGGAGCGCTGCGAGCGCGCTGCACGCGATCTCGGTGAGTCGATCGACGTGCTCGACCTCCGCACAGTGGCGCCGTGGGACCGGGCCGCCGTGCTCGCCTCGGTCCGGAAGACCCGGCGCTGCCTGATCGTCCACGAGGACACGCTCACGGCCGGGTTCGGCGCGGAGATCGCCGCGGTGGTCGCGGAGGAGGCGTTCCTGAGCCTCGACGCGCCGGTCTCCCGGCTGGCGATTCCGGACGTGCCGACGCCGTACAACGTCGGGCTGATGAACGCCGTGCTCCCCAGCATCGAGGGGATCGCGGCCAAGATGCAGGAACTGCTCGAGTTCTGATCGAGGAGCGCGGAATGGCGGAGTTGATCGCGATCACGGCGCCGGCGGACCAGGCGGAGGGGACCGAGATGGTGGTCTCCGGCTGGCTCAAGAAGGTGGGCGACTCCGTCACCCAGAACGAGCCCTTGCTCGAGATCAGCACCGACAAGGTGACCGTGGAGATCGCGGCGCCTGTCACCGGCATCCTGCGGGAGATCCTCAAGCCGGCGGACCAGCCGGTCGAGGCCGGTGAGGTGTTGGGCCGGATCGAGGCCGGTGCAGCGGCCG
>JBGQKH010000109.1:0-4815 GCA_041499395.1 Candidatus Limnocylindria bacterium | reverse complement strand
CGAGGTTGAAGGTGCGCACCATCTCTTCGTCGCCGATGTCGCCGCGCTCCTGGATCAGGCTGAAGATGCGCGGGACGGTCCATGACCCCAGCTCGACCGCGACCCCCAGGTCGGGGGGCAGGGTCCGTGGGATGTTGTCGACCCAGCCGCCACCGGTGATGTGGGCGAGGGCGAGCGCGTCGCCCCCTGCGGCCCGCAGGCCGCGGCGCAGAAGCCGGATCTCGTCGAGGTAGGTCCGATGCGGCTCGAGCAGCTCCTCGCCGATCGACCGATCCAGCCCCGGCGCGCTGCGTCGGCGATCGTCCTCCGAGAAGACCCTCCGCGCGAGCGAGTAGCCATTGGTGTGGAGGCCGCTCGACGGCAGCCCGAGCAGCGCGTCCCCGGGACGCACGGATGAGCCGTCGATCACGTCACCGCGGGCGACCACGCCGACGATGAAGCCGGCGAGGTCGAAGTCATCGCCGCGGTACAGGTCCGGGAGCTCGGCCGTCTCCCCGCCCACCAGCGCGACCCCCGAGGCAGCGCAGGCGTTGGCGATCCCCGTCACGATCTGCGCCGCAACCTCGGCATCGAGTCGGCCGACGGCGAGGTAGTCGAGGAAGAAGAGCGGGTCGGCCCCCTGCACGGCGATGTCGTTGATGCAGTGATGGACCAGGTCGATCCCGATGGTGTCGTAGCGTCCCAGCTCGATGGCGATCTTGAGCTTCGTCCCCACGCCGTCGGTCGAGGCCACCAGGACCGGGTCGGGATAGGCACTCGGGTCGAAGCGGAAGAGGCTGCCGAAGCCGCCCACGCCGGCGAGCACCGCGGGGGTGGCGGTCGTGGCGGCAGCGCGGCCGATCAGGTCGACCGCCCGACGCGCCTCGTCGACGTTGACCCCGGCGGCGCGATAGCGGGCTCCCACCTCGGTCAGCCCCGCTCGAGCGCGAACTTGTCGACGTCGAGCGGCACGTCGACCGGGTAGCGGCCATTGAAGCAGGCGGTGCAGTGCCGCTCCTTCACCCCGCCGACCGCCTCGAGCAGCCCATCCTCGGAGAGATAGCCGAGCGTGTCGGCGCCGATCGTGCGGCGAATCCCGTCGAGCGACATGTTCGCCGCGATCAGCTCGGCGCGACGACCCGTGTCGACCCCCATGTAGCACGGGAAGCGCATCTGCGGCGAGTGGATCCGGACGTGGACCTCGCTGGCTCCCGCCCGCCGCAGCATGGCGACGATCGGACCGGTCGTCGTCCCGCGCACGATCGAGTCGTCTACGACCACCACCCGCTTCCCGGCGAGGACCTCGGGCAGTGGATTGAATTTCAACCGCACCGACGCCTCGCGCGAGGTCTGCCCGGGCTGGATGAAGGTCCGCCCGACGTATCGGTTCTTGATGAGCCCCTCGCGGAAGGGGAGCCCCGACTGCTCGGCGTACCCGATGGCGGCCGGGATCGCCGAGTCCGGGACCGGGATCACGAGGTCGGCCTCCGCGGGGTGCTCGATCGCCAGCTGGCGCCCCATCCGCAGCCGGGCCTCGTAGAGGAGGCGCCCGCTGATCACGCTGTCGGGCCGCGCCAGGTAGACGAACTCGAAGACGCAGAGGCGCTCGCGCGCATCGCTGGCTTCGACGCTCACCCCGGGACGCGTGGCGTGGACCCCCTCCTCATCGATGGTCACGATCTCCCCCGCCTCCACGTCCCGCACGAAGGTGGCGCCCATGGCGTCGAGCGCGACGCTCTCCGAGGCAACCGCCCATCCGACGGGGCGCCCCTCGGCGTCGTGCAGCCGGCCGAGCGCGAGCGGTCGGAAGCCGATCGGATCCCGCGCTGCCACGACCGCGCGCGGGGTCAGCATCGTGAAGGTGTAGGCGCCCGAGGCGCGGTGGAAGGCGTGCTCGACCCGCTGCGCCCAGCTCCGCCCGGGGGCGTGGGCGATCAGCTTGGCGAGCACCTCGGTATCGCTGGCGGTGACGAACTCGACCCCCTGCTCGGTCAGCGCGTCGCGCAGCCAGGTGGCGTTCGTCAGGTTGCCGTTGTGACCCAGCATCAGCTCGCCGAGCTCGCTCTCGGCGTAGACCGGCTGGACGTTGGGAAGGCTGTTCGACCCGGTGGTGCTGTAGCGGGTGTGCCCGATCGCCAGCCGCGCGGCGTGCCCGCTCGCCTGCCCGTCCCGGTCCCCCTCCAGCCGCGCCAGGGTCTCCTCGTCGAAGACCTGCCCCACCAGCCCGAGCCGCTTGTGGAGCGAGAGCTGACCGCCGTCCGAGACGGCGATGCCGGCCGACTCCTGGCCGCGATGCTGGAGCGCGTGGAGGCCTAGCGCAGTGAGGTGCGCCACCGGCAGGCCGGGGGCGTAGACCCCCACCACGCCGCACTCCTCTCGCGGCCCGTGGGGCTCGTAGCGCGGCAGCTCAGTGAGGTGGAGTCCCGCCTTGGGAGTGGCGACCGGCAGAGCCGTCCGTCGCACCGAGGTCAGCGTGCGAGCAGGGGGCGGGGCACGCCCCGATGATAGCCGAGCGAGCAGCTCCCGGCGGCGGCACCCGGACAAAGGTACCTGCCTCGTACGGCCCCGCACCGCACCAGCCGGTCGACCGCTCCCCCCGGCGCCCTGGCTCGCGAAACGGGATGACGATCGGGTCATGGTCGCAGCGCCCGCTGCGGGCCATGCTCAGTCCGATCTCGCATCCCCGCAGGAGTGGCCTCGTCCATGTTCCGACTCATCCGGGCGCTCGGATTCCTGGCCCCGGTGCCAGTCGTGCTGCTGGTGATGGCCGCCTACGCGCTGGTGCCCGGGGCGGAGGCTCGACAGCTGCTCGTCTTCGCCACCCTCTCGACGCTCGCGGCATGGGCCGGTGCCACGCTGATGGCCCTCGTCGCGGGGAGCTACTTCTCGTGGCGGATGCGTCGCGTCGCCCAGGCGCTGGAGGCGACGCTGGACACCGACGAGCCGATCCGGATGCGGGTCGCCGGGAGCGTCGCCGAGCGGCGCCTGGCCAGGGCCTTCAACGCCGCCAGCGGCGCCTTCGTCCAGGTCGAGGCGCGCGCCGCCCACGACCGGCTCACCGGCGTGGCCAACCGGGAGACGCTGATCACCACGCTCAACACCGAGATCGAGCGCGCGACGCGCCATCACAAGTGGCTCTCGGTGGCCTTCATCGACATCGACCGCTTCAAGCCGATCAACGACACGTTCGGCCACCACAGCGGCGACTCGGTCCTGCGCGAGATCGCGGGGCTGATCCGCGACAACATCCGGGCGAGCGACCTCTTCGGCCGCTACGGCGGCGAGGAGTTCATGCTGATCCTGCCCGAGACCAACCCCGAGGACGCCACCGTCCTCGCCGAGCATCTCCGCGGGCTGGTGATGGAGCACCCGATGCAGGTTGCCCAGCAGCAGCCGCTGCGGGTCACGATCAGCATCGGCGTGGCGGGCGACGTCGGATCGCAGCTCCAGGCAGACCGCCTGGTCGACCAGGCCGATGCGGCCATGTACGCCGCCAAGTCGCTCGGGCGCAACCGCACCTATCGCTACCGCGCAGTGGACGACAACGCACCGGTTCGGCGCGCCCCGATCTCGGCCGAGCGGCGCGCCGCCGCCGAGGCGATCGGCCGGTGGGCGAGCGACACCGCGGCCGAGGCGCTGGCATCGGTGCTGGCCCCGCAGCCGCACCATCGCGGGCAGCCGTCCGACATGATCGCATCGCTGGCGACCGGGATCGCGCTGGAGCTGGGCCTGCCGCACGAGGAGATCGAGCGGATCCGGATCGCGAGCCTCCTGCACGACCTCGGCAAGCTGGCCGTCCCGACCGAGATCCTCGACAAGCCGTCCACCCTCTCCGACATCGACTGGCAGGCGATCGGCGAGCACCCGCGCATCGGCCAGGTGATCCTGGAGCAGGCCTCCTCGCTGCGCGAGGCGGTGCCGGTCGTGCTCCACCACCACGAGCACTTCAACGGCAGCGGCTACCCGCACGGGCTGCGCGGCAAGGAGATCCCGCTCGGGGCTCGCATCGTCGCCATTGCCGATGCGTACCACGCCATGGTCCACGACCGGCCGTACAAGACAGCCCGCGACCACCAGGATGCCCTCCGCGAGCTGCGCGTCAACGCCGGCACCCAGTTCGACCCGGAGATCGTCAACCTCTTCTGCCAGCTCTACGCCGTCGGCGTTCCGCCCGACGGGCTGGCCGAGGTCTATTCGCTCCACCAGCGAGCGCGGGATGGGCTCCAGCAGATCGATCCGGACGAGGCGGTTGCGACCCTGGGCTCGCCCGGCTCGGGGCATGGACACGTCCACCCGATGGACAACGGACACAAGCGGAGCGGCCGCAAGGCCGCCGCAGGGGACGGTCGCACGAAGCAGCCGGCCGACAAGGCCGCCAGCTAGGCACCTCAGAAGGGCGAGCTCCAGGCGGCTCGCAGCTGATCGAGGCTCGCCCCCAGGTGAGCCTCGCCCACGACGATCTCGAGCCGATCGCTCCCCGCGCTCCCGAGTCGGAATGCCGCAACGCCGGCCTCCGCGGCGGCGGCCGAGAGGGCAGCCTCGACGGCCGGCCGCACCGCTACCAGCACCCGGCCGGCCCGCTCGCCGAAGAGGCTCGCTGATGGGAACGGGGCCGCACCTGGCGGAAGCGTGACGACTGCACCCAAGGACGAGGCGATCGCCAGCCGCGCCAGCGCCACGCCCAGCCCGCCGACCGATGCGTCATGGGCTCCCGCCACGAGCCCTTCGGCGGCGAGCCGCCCCAACAGCGTCACTAGTCTCGCGGCGGCTCCGAGGTGGAGCTGCGGCTCCCCGCCGAAGCGCCTCCGCCGCCAGGCCAGCTCCGAGGCGGAGAGG
>JBGQKH010000108.1:0-5097 GCA_041499395.1 Candidatus Limnocylindria bacterium | reverse complement strand
CTTCACCGGTGACTTCACGGACCAGGACAAGGGCCGCCAGACGGCCGAAGCCCTGATGCAGGAAGGCGCCGACGTGATCATGGCCGTGGCCGGCCCGGTCGGCCAGGGCGCCATGGCAGCGGTCAAGGCCAACTCCGCCGGGATGAGCCCGGCGCCGATCTTCATCGGCGTGGACGTCGACCAGTTCGTCTCCGTCCCCGGCTACGAGAACATCATGATGTCGAGCGTCATGAAGCGGATCGACAACGCCGTCTACGAGGCGGTCAAGGAGGCGATGGCGGGTGACTTCCCGTCGAACCTCTACGTCGGCACGCTCAAGAACCAGGGCGTCGGGATGGCCCCGTTCCACAACTTCGACTCGAAGATTCCGGCAGCCCTGAAGGACGAGGTCAACACGCTCCAGTCGAAGCTGATCGACGGCAGCGTCACCGCGGACGCCTTCTCCGGCCAGCCACCGGCGAGCGCGGCACCGTAGCCGTCAACTAGCTCGTCGCCGCTCAGCGCAACGACAGGCGGCCCCGCCTCCGGGCAGGGCCGCCTGTCAACTACCCAGGTCCGGGGAGTCCCACGCCATGCAGCTAGAACTGAAGGGGATCACCAAGCGCTTCCCCGGCGTCCTTGCCAACGACGGGATCGATCTCACGGTGACACCGGGGGAGATCCATGCGCTGCTGGGTGAGAACGGGGCCGGCAAGTCGACCCTGATGAACGTCCTCTACGGCCTCTACCAGCCGGATGAGGGCGAGATCCTGGTCGACGGCAAGCCGATGCAGTTCCACGGTCCCGGTGACGCAATCGCCGCCGGGATCGGAATGGTGCATCAGCATTTCATGCTCATCCCGGTCTTCTCGGTGACCGAGAACATCATGCTCGGCGTCGAATCGACCAGCGGCCCGCTCCTGGCGCTCGACCGGGGCACGGCCCGCCGCCGCATCGTCGAGCTGTCGGAGGAGCATGGCCTGCGGGTCGATCCGGACGCCATCATCGAGGACCTCCCGGTGGGCGTTCGGCAGCGCGTGGAGATCCTCAAGACGCTCTACCGCCACTCGAACCTGCTCGTCCTCGACGAGCCGAGCGCCGTCCTGACCCCCCAGGAGATCGATGACCTGTTCGAGGTGATGCGCTCCCTGGCGCGCGCGGGCACCTCGATCATCTTCATCACCCACAAGCTCAACGAAGTGCTGGTCATCGCCGATCGGATCACCGTGCTGCGACGAGGCAAGGTGGTCGGCACCAGGACCCCCGACGCGACCGATGAGGCCGAGCTGGCGCGGATGATGGTCGGCCGACCGGTCCAGCTCGAGGTGACCAAGAGCCCGTCCACGCCAGGGGACGAGATCCTCACCCTCCGCGGCGTGACCGTCCGGGACGACCGGCACCAGGTGGCGGTCAACAACCTCGACCTGAGCGTTCGCGCCGGCGAGATCGTCGCGATCGCCGGCGTGCAGGGGAACGGCCAGACCGAGCTGGTCGAGGCCATCACCGGGCTCCGCCGCCTCGAGCACGGGACGGTCGAGATCGCGGGTGCGGTCGCCAGGGCGGATCCGCGCCAGGTGTTCGCCGCGGGCGTGGGCCACGTCCCCGAGGACCGCCTCGAAGAGGGTCTGGTGGTCGGCTTCAACGTCGCGGAGAACATGATCCTGAACAGCTACTACCAGGAGCCGTTCGCGACGGGCCTCTCGATCCATCCCGACGCGATCCTCGCGCACGCCACCGAGCTCACCGGCGAATACGACGTCCGGACCCCATCGGTGCTCAACGACATCGGCAACCTGTCGGGCGGCAACCAGCAGAAGGTGATCGTGGCACGCGAGTTCTCGCGGCCGCTCAAGCTGCTCGTCGCGGCCCAGCCGACGCGTGGGCTCGACGTCGGTTCGATCGAGTACATCCACAAGCGCATCGTCGCCAAGCGCGACGAGGGGACGGCCGTCCTGATCGTGTCGACCGAGCTGGAAGAGGTGCTCTCGCTCGGGGACCGGATCGCGGTCATGTACCAGGGCAGGATCATGGACATCCTCGAGCCGGCGGAGGCGACCCCCGAGCGCCTCGGCCTGCTGATGGGTGGCGCGCATCCCGAGGAAGGGATCGTGCCGGCGGGGGCGGCCACGTGACCGCCACATCCGGCCAGCCGATGCCCGCAACCCAGCCGGACTCCGGCCGAGCGGGACGCATCATGGGGGCCCTCGGCCGCGGCGCCCGCCAGCTGGTCGTGCCGTTCCTCGCCCTGGTGACAGCATTGCTGGTCGGCGCGATCGTCATCGTCGTGTCGGACCCCGACTTCATCGCCAAGATCGGCTCGAACCCCGGTGCCGCCATCTCGTCGGGCCTGAAGAGCGTAGGCGGCGCGTACGGTGGCCTCTTCGCCGGCGCGATCGGCAACCCGTTCGTGAGCATCACGCCGATCACCGAGACGCTGCTGCGCGCCACGCCGCTCATCCTCGCCGGGCTGGCGGTCGCGCTCGGCTTCCGGGCCGGGCTCTTCAACATCGGCGCCGAGGGCCAGATCTACATCGGCGCCCTCTTCGCGACCGGGGTGGGGATCAGCTTCGGCGACATGCCCTTCTTCCTCCACATGCCGCTAGCCGTGCTCGCCGGGTTCGTGGGCGGCGCCGTATGGGGCTTCATCCCGGGCATCCTCAAGGCGCGGACCGGAGCGCACGAGGTGATCACAACGATCATGCTCAACTACGTCTCGTACCTCGTCGTTGACCTGGCGCTGCGCCAGCCGTTCTACCAGCGCCCGGACCGCAGCGATCCGGTCAGCAAGTTCATCGATCCGAGCGCCGTCCTGCCGCGCATCTTCGCCGACCAGCGGCTGCACTGGGGGATCTTCATCGCGCTTCTGGCCGCGGTCGCCGTGTGGTGGCTTCTCTTCCGCTCGACGAAGGGTTTCGAGTTCCGGGCGGTGGGCCTCAACCCGTCGGGGGCGCGCTACGCCGGCATGAACATCAGCCGCACGATCGTCCTCACCATGATGATCTCCGGGGGCCTGGCCGGGCTCGCCGGGGCGTCGGAGATCCTGGGCACGAACCTGCGCCTGACCCCTGGCTTCTCGCCGCACTGGGGCTTTGACGCCATTGCGATCGCGCTGCTCGGCGCATCCCGGCCGGTGGGAGTGGTCGCCGCTGCGATCCTGTTCGGCGCGCTCCGTGCCGGCGCCTCGCCGATGCAGGCGGCGACGGGGATCCCGGTCGACCTGGTGGTGGTGATCCAGGGCCTGATCATCCTGTTCATCGCCGCGCCGGCGCTGGTGCGAGGGATCTACCGCATTCGGGCGGCCAAGACGACGGGCCACGAGACGTTCAGCAAGGGGTGGGGCGCGTGACCGCCGCGAGTGCCACGGCCCCGAGGCGCGGGAGCATCAGCCGGCGCCGGGAGCGGGGATACGGGATCTTCTACCTCCTCCTGGCGGTGGTGATGCTCGTCTTCTTCGGCCAGGTCGCTCCGGGATCGACGACCACCTTCGGGCTGAACGTGGGAGGCGGCAAGGTCCCCGATCTCGTCGTCCCCTCCGCCGGCACCGCCTACGTGCTCGCCGCCATGGCCGCCCTCTTCGGCGTGATCCAACTGACGCGCGGCTTCGGGGTGCGCTGGGCGATCGTCCTCACGCTCGTGATCAGCGGCTTCGCATTCGGATTCCTGACCTGGGCGGGGTCCGGCGGGAGCATGAGCCTCGCCGGCATTCTCCAGACGACGCTCCAGCGCAGCGTCCCGATCACCTTCGGGGCCATGTCGGGGATCATCTGCGAGCGCGCCGGGGTGGTGAACATCGCCATCGAGGGGATGCTCCTGTCAGGTGCCTTCGCGTCTGCGGTGGTCGCCAGCGCCACGGCCAACCCGTGGATCGGCATCATCGCAGGGATCCTGACCGGGGGGATCCTCGCCGCGCTGCTGGCGGTCCTGGCGATCCGCTACCTGGTCGACCAGATCATCGCGGGAGTGGTGATCAACATCCTGGTGGTCGGGCTGACCTCGTTCCTTGCCGCGCGCGTCCTCGAACCCCTTCCACAGCTGAACAATCCAGACATCTTCGGGCCGATCATCGTCCCGTACCTCAGCGACCTGCCCCTTGTCGGCGGGGTCCTCTTCCGCCAGAACTTCTTCGTCTACGCCTGCATCGCATCGATCTTCATCCTGCACTTCATGCTCTTCTCGACGCGCTGGGGGCTGCGCGTGCGCGCCGTCGGCGAGCACCCCATGGCCGCTGACACCGTCGGCATCAACGTCTACTTCGTGCGGTACCGGAACGTGATCATCGGCGGGATGCTCGCGGGACTCGGTGGCGCCTACTTCACCATCGGATCGACCGGCACCTTCCAGCAGGAGATGACCGCGGGACGCGGCTTCATCGGCCTGGCGGCGATGATCTTCGGCGGGTGGGCGCCCTTCGGCGCGTTCCTCGCCGGGATCGTCTTCGGGTTCGCCGATGCGCTCCAGTCGCGCCTCTCGATCCTCGGCATCGGCCTGCCGTCCCAGTTCCTCCAGATGGCCCCCTACCTGATCACCGTGATCGTGGTTGCCGGCCTGGTGGGCAGGGTGCGCGCGCCGGCCGCCGACGGACGTCCCTACAAGAAGGAATGAGCCCCGGCCGCCCGACGCGGCAGCCGATCATCCTCGACTGCGACCCCGGCCACGACGACGCGCTGGCGATCCTGCTCGCAGCGGCCTCGCCGGCGCTCGAGCTGCTGGCGATCACGACGGTCGCCGGCAACCAGAGCCTCGACAAGACCGCGCTCAACGCGCGACGAATCTGCAGCGTGGCCGGCATCCACGACGTCCCGGTGGCGGCCGGCTGCGACGCTCCGCTCGTGCGGCCCCGCATCGCCGCTGGGAACATCCACGGCGAGTCGGGGCTCGATGGCCCGGCCTTCGCGGCGCCGACGGTGCCGCTCGACCCACGCCACGGCGTGGACGTGATCCTCGATGCCGCAGGCAGCCATGCCGGTCTGGTGCTGGTGGCGACCGGTCCGCTCACCAATGTCGCGACCGCGTTCTCGCGGGAGCCGGACCTCCCGTCGCGCCTTCGGCGGGTCGTGCTGATGGGCGGGGCGATGGGGCTCGGGAACGTGACGCCGGCAGCCGAGTTCAACATCGGGG
>JBGQKH010000107.1:0-5100 GCA_041499395.1 Candidatus Limnocylindria bacterium | reverse complement strand
CTCCGTCGAGAGGCGGCCCTCGAGGAATGCGCGGGCGTAGATGCCCGGCGCGGCATGCCCCTGGAAGAAGATCTGGTCGCCCGCGCCACCGTCGTCGCGGCCGCGGAAGAAGTGGTTGAAGCCGACCTCGTAGAGGCTCGCCGCGCTCGCGTAGGTGGAGAGGTGCCCGCCGATGCCCTCGAAGCGCGAGTTGGCGCGCAGCACCATGGCGAGGGCGTTCCAGCGGATCATGCGGCGGACCCGATGCTCCATCGCCTCGTCGCCCGGGAATGGCGGCTCCTGCTCGGTCGAGATGGTGTTGACGTATCGCGTCTGGGTCAGCGGCGGCAGCCCGACCTGGAGCTGTCGGGCCCGCTTGAGCAGCTTGTAGATGATGAAACGAGCGCGCTCGCGGCCCGCCTGGTCGACCACGGCGTCGAGCGAGTCGAGCCACTCCTGCGTCTCGGTCGGATCGACGTCCGGGAGCTGCTGCTTGAACTGGTCGAAGATCTCGTGCATGCGGCGCACATGGTACAGACCGACGGCGGACGGCGGTTTCGGGCCTGATCGGGTGGCCCGCGGACCCTGACGGTGCCACCATGCGCCCATGACGGATGCCATCCCGGCTGGTCCGCGGCGAGCGCATCGGATCCTCATCCTGGGCGGCGGGTTCGCCGGCGTGACGACCGCCCAGGAGCTCGAGAGGCACCTCGGGGATCGGACCGACGTGGAGATCTGGCTCGCCTCGAGCGAGAACTTCCTGCTCTTCACCCCGCTCCTGCCGGAGGTCTGCTCGGGCATTCTCGAGCCGCGGCACGTGGTCGCCCCGTTGCGCAGCATGGTCCGCCACCCCAGCACCTGGTGCGTGACGAGCGAGGTGGAACGGATCGACCTCGCCGCCCGCGAGGTGACGGTGATGGGCGGGGACGGACATCGGCATCAGCTCGCGTACGACACGCTGGTGCTCGCCCTGGGTGGCGTGACGCACACCTTCGGGATCGCGGGGCTCGAGGAGCACGGGATGGGGATGAAGACGCTCGCCGACGCCTTCAGCCTCCGGAACCGGATCATCGAGATGTTCGAGCGGGCGGACATCGAGGAGGACGCCGCCTCGCGGGCCGCGCAGCTCACCTTCGTCGTCGGGGGCGGTGGTGCCAGCGGGGTTCAGACGGTCGGTGAGATCGAGGCCTTCATCGGCCATCTTCGACGGCGCTACTACCCGCGCATCCGGGCCGACGAGATCCGGATCCACCTCGTCGAGCTCGGCGACACCCTGCTCCGCGAGATGACGCCCGCCATGGGCGGCTACGCCAGCCGCCGGCTCGTGCAGCGTGGCATCCAGATCCACCTCCACACGCCGGTGACCGAGGTGGGTGGCGAGGAGGTGGTGATCGGCTCTGGCAGCGCGAGCCAGACGATCCCGACGCGCACCCTGGTCTGGACCGGCGGCGTGCGGCCGGCACCGGTCGTCGCCGAATGCGGGGTCGAGGTGGATCACGCGGGCCGCGCGGTCACCCGTCCGACGATGCAGACCAGCCATGACGAGGTCTTCGCCATCGGCGACTGCGCCGCCATCCCGAACGTGGCCGATCCCGCGGGGCGAGCCTTCGCGCCGACCGCCCAGAACGCCGTCAGGGAGGCGCGCCAACTGGCGCGCAACCTCCTCGCCCGAATCGACGGCGGGCCGATGCGCCCCTTCGCGTACCGGCCGCTCGGCACGCTCGCGTCGATCGGACGGCGCACGGGGGTCGGGACGGTCCTCGGGGTGAACGTCCACGGCTGGATCGGATGGGTCATGTGGCGCGGCTACTACTGGAGCCGGGTGCCCGGCTTCAACCGAAAGGTCCATGTCGCGCTGGACTGGCTGCTCACCGCAGCCTTCGGGGCCGATCCGGTCCAGCTTAAGGTCGAGGACGCGCGCAGCGCGATGGGATCGACCGGGCGACGGCGGCCCCCGCACACCGACGGGGAGTGATGCGGATACACTCCCGGCGATGTCTCGCGAGGAGCGGCGCGCCTACCAGCGCCTCACCAAGAAGCAGGATCCGTACGCGCTCCCGTCGACCGGGCCCGCGCGGGCACGGATCCAGCGCCAGGAGCGGATCCGCGCGCGCCGTGCCGCCACGGCCGCCAGCACGCCGCCGGGCAGCCTCTCGCGACGATTCCTCTACTGGGCGTTCGGCGGCGCTGCCGGGGCCGCGCTGATCGCCTTCTCCCTCGCCTGGCCGAGCGGGATGCCGTTCGCGGCGTACGTCGGGTTGGGCGTGGGGGTGGCCTGGGTGGTGCTGGCGTTCGGCGTCCGGGCGCTTGGCGGCCGCGCCGCTCCCCGGCGCTAGCCTGCCGCGACGCCCGGAGGCTCGACGGTGACCGGCCTCCCAGGAGCGGCGCTCATCCTCGTCGTGGGCTACCTGATCGGGGCGCTGCCGTTTGGGCTGCTGGTCGGCCGCATGGCGGCGGGCGTCGACCTGCGGCAGCACGGATCGGGGCGGACCGGCGCCACGAACGCGCTGCGGACCGTCGGCCTGGCCGGCGCCGTGGCCACCTTCCTGCTCGACGTCGGCAAGGGAGCTGCCGCGGTCCTCGTCGCGCGGTGGCTCTACAGCGCGGGCCCGGCCGGGTCGTCGGACTGGGTCGCGGCGGCGGCCGGCATGGCGGCGATCGCCGGCCACATCCGCTCGATCTTCATCGGCTTCCGGGGAGGACGCGGGGTGGCCACCTTCGCCGGGGCGATGCTGGCCACCGCGCCGTGGACCGTGGCGGTCGTGGTCCCGCTCGTGGCCCTCGTCGTCTGGCGCTCGCGGATCGTCTCGCTCGGCTCGCTGGCCGGGTCGCTCCTGGCGCCGCTGGTCACGGCCATCACGGTGCCGCTGGGGCACGCGACGTGGGCGGGCGTGGCGCTCGCCGCGGGCGGCGCGGCGCTGGTGACCGCGGCGCACGCCGACAACATCGCCCGGCTGCGCGCCGGGACCGAGCGGCGGATCGGCCGATGACCTCGCCGCGACCCCGCCTCACCACGCTCCCGAACCTGCTCGGTGTCGCGCGCATCCTCGCCACGCCGGTCGTGGTGGCGCTCCTCCTGCTGCCCTTCCCGGGCGCAGGGCTGCTCGCCTGCGCTGTCTTCGTGGTCGCCGCGCTGACCGACTACTTCGACGGCCGTATCGCGCGGGCCCGGAACCAGGTCTCGCCGCTCGGGATCTTCCTCGACCTGACCGCCGACAAGGTGCTGGTCGCCGGCATCCTCATCGCCATGGTCGAGGTGGGGCTGCTGCCGACCTGGATCGTGGCCACCCTGCTTGTCCGCGAGCTGGCGGTCCAGGGGGTGCGACAGCTGGCCGCCTCCGCCAGCGTCGTGATCTCGGCCCGCGGCCTTGGCAAGTGGAAGGCGTTCGGGACCAACCTGGCGATCGGGACGCTCCTGCTCGCCTTCGACGCGCGGACCGGAGGCCCGGTCGGGCGGGTCGTCGCAGCGTCGACCGTGCAGGCGATCGGCTTCTGGCTGTCGGTCGTGGCGGTGGTGCTGGCGGTCGTCTCGGGAGTCGCGTACCTGCGCGGGGCGCTGCCGCTCCTGCTGGGCGAGGAGCGGCCCGGCTAGAAGGGCTGGAAGTCCTCGACGCGGCGCAGGTTGACGATCACCACCTCGGCCTCCTCCCGTGGTCCGTCGGCCCGGTCGAAGGTGGCGCCGGTGAGCGGCAGGAAGCGGCGAACGGCGCGGAGGATCGGGTCGTCCAGCTCGCCGGGCCGGAGGTGCGCCGTCCCGGAGACGTGGTAGCTCCCGGCGCGGACAAGCACCCCGTGCTGGTTGGTGGGCAGGCGCACGGCAGGTGGGCTGATGTGCGGGGGAGGAACCACCAGCGTCAGCTCATCGGGGAAGACCTCCGTCCAGCTCTGGTTCGCGCCCGCGGGGAGGAAGAGGAAGGCCTCGCTCCCCTGGAGGATGTCGGTCATTCGCTGCCCCTCGGTCCGGACCCAGCCCTTGAGATCCAGGTCCTCGGTGATGAGGCGGACCGGCTCGAGCTCGTCGGTGGAGGTGTTCATCGCTCGACGCTCCTGGTGCTTCCACCGACTCTACTCCCCTGGCCACAGCCGGCGGCATCCGCCACTCGTACCCCTACTTGATGAGCCGCTCCTCGAGGCGGTGGAGGGCGATCCACATCGCGATCGCGCCGAAGGCGACGATGTAGCCCAGGTCCCACAGCTCGTGCCAGCCCACAAGTCCGGTGGCCAGGCCGCGCAGCAGGCTGACGGCGTGGAAGAGCGGGGTCGCCTCGATCACGATCTTGAGGAGCGGGAACGGGTCGTAGACGCTGATCGGGAAGAAGGTGGCGCTGAAGAGGAACATCGGCATCACCACCAGCCCCATCGGCAGGTCGAAGTCCTGCACCGTGCGCAGGTAGGCCGTGGTCGCCAGGCAGGCCGCGCTGAACGAGGCGCCGACCAGGATCGAGGCGGGGATGACGAGGAAGAGCATCGGTGAGATGACCAGCCCCATCACGATCATCACCGCCACGAACGCGATCACGTAGAGGGTCCCGCGGAAGAGCGACCAGAGCATCTCGCCGACCGCGATCTCGCGGATGCCGAGCGGCGTGGCCAGGATGGCGTCGTAGGTCTTGCTGAAGTTCAGCTTGAAGAAGACGTTGAAGATCGACTCGGCGATCGCCCCGTTCATGCTCGCCTGGGCGAGCAGCGCCGGCGCCAGGAAGGCGGCGTACGAGATCTCGCGCCCGTCGGCCAGGTGGGGCGGCGGGAGGAGCGAGCCGAGCCCGTAGCCGATTCCGAGCAGGTAGAAGAGCGGCTCGAAGAAGCCGGAGAAGATGACCATCCAGCCGCGCTTGTACACGAGCAGGTTGCGCTGCACGAGGCGCCGCGAGCGGAGCAGCGAGGCGACGAGGCCGGAGCCGGATGCCGGGGCGGGGGCTCGCCGCGCGATGGCGGTCACTTGACCAGCCTCCGCCGCAGCATCCGGAAGGCGACGTAGCTCGTCACGGCGAGGAAGACGAGCAGGTATGCCAAGTGGAGCGGCCAGTCGGCCGGGACCATGTTCAGGATGGCGCCCCGCACGAGCGCCACGCCGTGGTAGAGCGGGGTGGCGGCGGCGATCCAGCGCACGGTCTCGGGGAG
>JBGQKH010000106.1:0-5186 GCA_041499395.1 Candidatus Limnocylindria bacterium | reverse complement strand
GCGACGAGCTGGCGACCGTCCTGCGCCTGGTGAGCGAGGGCAAGCTGACCCCCGAGGAGGCGGCCCCGATCATCGATGCGCTCACCCGGCCGGCTCCAGCACGCGCCGAGATGCCGGGGCCCTCCACCGTGCCCGGGCCAAACTTCGCGCGGGGCGCGACCAAGGGGAGGCGCATCCGGATCCAGGTCAGCGAGCACGGGCGGCGCGTCGTAGACGTTCGCGTCCCGCTCGCTTTTGCCGCGGTGGCGGCGAAGATGGTGCCGGGGATCCCGGAGAGCTACCAGGCACTCATCCGGCAGGCTGTCGAGACGGACCAGATCGGCCCGATCGTCGACGCCGAGGACGAGGACGGCGACGCCGTCCTGATCAGCGTCGAGTAGGGAGAGATCCCATGGGCAGGCCGCTCCGCTTCCGCGACTTCCGCCTCCTCTTCACCGGCGAGACGATCTCGGTCGTCGGCGACTACTTCCACTTCGTGGCGCTCGCCTGGCTCACCCTGCAGCTCACCGGCTCGGGGCTGGCCCTCGGCAGCGTGCTGATGGTCGCGGCGATCCCCCGCGCCGTCTTCATGGTCGTGGGTGGCGCCCTCTCGGACCGCTGGTCGCCGCGCAGCCTGATGCTCTACTCGAACGCGGTTCGCGCCGTGCTGGTCGGGATCATCGCGGCCCTGGTCCTGACCGGGCAGATCCAGCTCTGGCACCTGTACCTGATGGCCGCCGTCTTTGGGGTGGTGGATGCGCTCTTCTACCCGGCGATCAACTCGATCGTGCCGATGCTCGTCGACGAGGATGCCCTGGCGCCGGCGAATGCCCTGCTCCAGGGCAGCCAGCAGCTGGCGGGGCTGATCGGGCCGGCGATCGCAGGCTTCGTCGTCGCGCTGGTGCAGACCGGGCCGGCCTTTGTCGTCGACGCCGTCTCGTTCGCGGTCGCGGCCACGGCGCTCCTCTTCGTGGTCGGCGGCCGGCGGGCGCCGAAACCGTCGGGCGAGGAGCACCCCAACCTGCTCGGCTCGATCCGCGCCGGATTCGGCTACGCCTGGGGCGACCCTCCTGTTCGATCGCTCCTCCTCCTCACCGCGGCCTTCAACTTCGCGGTCACCGGGCCGCTGCTGGTCGGGCTCCCGTTCCTGTCGGAGCACCAGCTCGGCGGCAACTCAGCCACCTTCGGCGTCCTGCTGAGCGCGTTCGGTGCGGGCTCGGTGCTGGGCGCAATCGGGGCCGGGGCGCTGCCGCGCGTCCCCCGCCTCGGGGCGATCGTGCTCACCATCGCGGCGGGCCTGGGAGCGGCCATGGCCCTCATCGGCGTCGCGCCCAACGTTCCGGCGGCCTTTGGGCTGCTGGCGGGCATGGGCCTCGGCGCCGGGTTCATCAACGTCCACATCATCTCGTGGCTCCAGGGACGGACCGCCGAGGAGATGCGTGGCCGGGTGATGAGCATCGTGATGCTCGGCTCGGTCGGCCTGACGCCCTTCAGCTACGCACTGGCCGGCCTCATCGTGGACGTGGGTGCCGTTCCGGTCATGTTCGCGGCCGGCGGAGCGATCCTGTTCGGGGCGTCGCTGCTCGGCGTGGCATGGGGCGTCGCCGCGCGAATGACCTACGCGACGGTCGAGGTCGAGGCGTGATCACGGAGACCGGCGACCGGTCTTGAGACGGTCCGGGGGGCGGCGATCGGTGCTGTAATACCCGCCGCATGAGTTCCAACCGCCCACCGGATCGCGGACATGACGAGGAGCCGCGGGTCGATTCGCTGCTCGAGGTACGCGAGAAGCGCAAGGGGCAGCGACCGGGCGACACCTATGTCCGCATCGTGCGGCCCTTCGAGGACGACTTCGAGCGCGGCGAGGAGGGGACGCTGATCGCCTCGGAGCGAACCGTGCTGGGCCGCACCGGCTGGACCGCCGCGCTGCGCCGGTTCCGGACGGTGCTCATCGGGCGGCCGATCTCGAGCGACCACGAGACCCACGAGCGCCTGACCAAGGTCAAGGCGATGGCCATCTTCAGCAGCGACAACATCAGCTCCTCGGCCTACGCCACCGAGGAGATGATGCGGATCCTGATCCTCGGCGGGATCGGCGCCATCAGCCTGACGATGCCGATCACGATCGTGATCGTCGTGATCCTGGGGATCGTGGCAACCAGCTACATGCAGACGATCAAGGCCTACCCGACCGGCGCCAGCAGCTACATCGTGGCCAGCGACAACCTCGGCACGCTGCCGGGCCTGACGGCCGCGGCCGCCCTGCTGATCGACTACACCCTGACGGTCGCCGTCTCCGTCTCGTCTGGGGTGGCGGCGATCACCTCCATCGTGCCGAGCCTCTTCGAACAGCGGGTGCTCATGGCGGTGGTGATCGTGGTGGTGCTGATGCTCGGCAACCTGCGCGGCATCCGCGAGTCCGGCTCGATCTTCATGGCGCCCACCTACCTCTACATCATCACGGTCGGAGCCATGATCCTGATCGGCCTCTTCCGCCAGTTCGTGCTCAGCGATCTCGGGACCTTCAGCGTGCCGACCGACTGGCCGACCGTTCAGCAGGGGACGCAACAGATGATCGGCATCTCGGCGATCCTGCTGACCCTGCGCGCCTTCAGCTCGGGCGCGGCCGGCCTGACCGGCGTCGAGGCGGTCTCCGACGGCGTCCCCGCCTTCAAGCCGCCGGAGTGGCAGAACGCACGCAGGACGCTCCTCTGGGAGGTCACCATCTTCGGCGCGCTCTTTCTGGGGATCAGCTACCTGGCCGGCGCCATCCAGGTCAGGCCGGACCCGAACGAGGTGCAGACCCTCCTGTCGCTGATCACGCGCCACGTGATCGGGGACGGCTGGTTCCTGATCCTGATCCAGGTCGCCACGGCGCTGATCCTGGCCCTCGCCGCCAACACGTCGTTCGCCGACTTCCCGCGCCTCTCGAGCTTCCTGGCGCGCGACGGCTTCATGCCCCGCCAGTTCGGCTTTCGCGGAGAGCGGCTCGCCTTCACGACCGGGATCATCGCCCTCTCCGGCCTGGCCGCCCTGCTGCTGGTCGCCTTCAAAGCCAGCGTCACGGCGCTGATCCCGCTCTACACCCTCGGCGTCTTCGTCGCCTTCACGCTCTCGCAGTCGGGGATGGTGGTCCGCTGGTGGAAGCGTCGCGAGAAGGGCTGGCAGGCCGGGCTCGTGATCAACGGCCTCGGCGCCGCCACCACCGCGGTGATCGTGGTGATCGTGGCGAGCACGAAGTTCCTCTCCGGCGCCTGGATCGTGATGGTGCTGGCGCCGATCCTGATCATCCTGATGCTCTCCATCCGGGGCCACTACCGGTCGATGGCACGCCAGCTCCAGGCGATCCCCGACAGCGGCGACGACATCGAGCCGGACCCGATCGTGATCGTCCCGCTGGCGCGCCTCGACCGCCCCGCGCGGCGTGCCCTGGCCTTCGCCCGGACCATCTCCCCACACGCCACCGCAGTGCACATCACGAACGACCCGCACACCGCGGACCAGCTGCGCGAGCACTGGCAGAGCCTGGCGGGGCCGATGGAGCTGGTGGTGGTCGAGTCGCCGTATCGGGCCCTGGTCGGCCCGCTGCTGCGCTACATGGACGCGCTCCAGTCGCTCCACCCGACGCGCCCGATCGTGGTGGTGCTGGCCGAGGTGGTCCCCCGCCACTGGTGGGAGAACCTGCTCCACAACCAGACCAGCCTGCGCCTCAAGCTGCGCCTCTTCGGGCGCCGCAACACGGTCGTGGTGGACGTCCCGTTCCACCTCGACGACTGACCCCCGCGGGCGCTACTGGACGAAGCGGAAGAGGTTGATCGCCACGATCCCGTAGAGGTTGACGAGGACGCCCGCCGTCACGGCCGCCACCAGGCTCCACGACGCCCGCTCGCGATAGGCCCATCCGAGCAGGAGGAGCAGGAGCGGGATCGCGTCCAGGATGAACCGATACCCGAACTGGGCGAAGCCCCAGGCCCCGTGCATCAGGTCGGGGAGCATCACCAGCCCCACCGCCAGCCAGGTGACGGCCACCAGCGGGCCGCGGGCGCGCACCGCCCAGAAGAGGAAGGGCGCGCTGAAGGTGAGCGCCATGCCTGTGTACTGCGGCTTGAAGAACGGGAACGTCCCCACCACGGCCGGCCCCTGGAGGAAGGCGGCGTACAGCTCGCGCGGGATGTACAACGGCGAGACGAGGCCGTGGCGATACCACGGTTCGTCGGTCACGAGCAGGCCGGCGTCGCCCGAGGGGATGTGGGCATAACCGACGTCGAACGGCGACCCGAATCGGGCCAGGTTGTACCAGGCGAAGAGCCCGGCGGGCACGGCGAGCCCGGCCAGCAGCCAGCCCTGCGCCCGCGTCGGGCGCCATCGGTCAGCGAAGAGGACGAGCAGGAGGGGAAGCGCCAGGCCGGTCGGCAGCCGGCTGCCCGCGGCCAGGCCGAGCGCCAGGCCGGCGAGGATCGGTCGCGCGTGGCGAATGGCCAAGTTCAGGGCGATGAGAAGGAAGAAGACCGCCACCACCTGCGCGTAGTGGTGCGTCCCGGCCATGCCGGCCACCCACCAGTGGGTGGTGAAGGCGAAGCCGATGACGATCACGAGGCGAGGTCGCACCTGGACGCCGATCGCGGCGAGCAGGTACCACGCCAGCGCCACGTTGGCCGCCCCGATGAGGGCTGCCATCACGTTTCCGGGCAGCTCCCCCGCTCCGGGGAAGAGGCCCCACGTCAGGATCGCGGGGATGAGGGTCAGCGCCGGGACGGGCGGGAAGGGCGAGTACTGCGCGCCGTTCCCACCAGGGACGGGCACCAGCTCGAGCCACGGCCGATCGAGCGGAATCGACAGGCGGCCGTGCAGGAAGGCGTCGGCGAGCGGGATGAAGGAGTCGCCGCTCGGGCCAAGGGGGCCGGTGAACCCGTAGACGACGAGCGCGATGAGCGCCAGGCCGATGGCAAGGCCGTGCTCGGGCGGGGCCTCTGCGCGCGCGTGCACGGCGCGAGTCTAGGTCAGCTGGTGGCCCCTCAGCGGTTCACGTCGCGACGGGCCATGCCCCACACGCCGAGGGCCACGCCCCCAGCGGCGATCGCGAGCGAGGCGACGATCCCGACCGGATCCCATGAGCCGACCATCGGCTGCCCGAAATGCGAGGTGAGGGCCAGCTGGTGCACCCAGTCCGGCAGGTTGAGCGGCGGCGCGACGAGGTCGACCAGGAG
>JBGQKH010000105.1:0-5225 GCA_041499395.1 Candidatus Limnocylindria bacterium | reverse complement strand
CGGTGCTGAAGGCGATGGAGGAGGCCGGCAGGGCGCGCCGCGGCTACTTCGTCGCGGGCCTGGGGGCGGCCCAGTTCGCGCTCCCAGGCGCAGTCGACCGGCTGCGCGCTGCGCGGGAGACCGATGCCGACGGCGCCCCGGAGATCCTGCTGCTCGCCGCTGCCGACCCGGCCCAGCCCTACGGTGCCACGCTGCCCTGGCCGCGGGAGGCGAACGCGGAGCGGCTTCCGCTGGCGCGGGCCCCCGGCGCGTACGTCGTCCTGGCCGATGGCGCGGCGACGCTCTTCATCGAGCGCGGTGGGCGGGGCCTCATCACCCTGCCGGCATTCGCCGACGAGGAGGTCGCGACGCGCTCGCTCGGGGCGCTGCGACAGTTGCTCGCTCCGGGGGGTCCGCTGCGCGAGCTGCGGCTGGAGCGGGTGGATCGGGTGCCGCCGGCGGAGTCGTCGCTGGCGGAGGCGCTGCGCGGGCTTGGCTTTCGACCGTCGTATCGGTCCTGGCTGCTGCGGCCCTGAGCGTCAGTCGCCCGAAAACGGGCATGAAAGTGTCCCGGAGGGGCCTCGCCCCGTCCCCTTGATGCAATCTCGGGACCGTGGCCCGGCTCCTCCGGAACAAGACGAACTCTAGGGGCTGCCTCGGGGTCTGCCTAGTGGACTTCTCCACGAGTTTTCGCAGGCGAGGCGGACTTATCCACCCCCCGTCCACACGGCCGAGCCCTGGAGCTAGCTCCCCACCAGGAACGGCAGCAGGTAGTGCTGCGATTGACCGGTGAAGTTCAGGAGGGTCGCCACGATGGCGAATGCCACGAAGAATCCGAGGACTGCCCAGTCCGCCCTGTCGTACTGGAGCGCCCGCGACCAGGTGCGCTTCCCAACGCCGAAGCCCCGCAGGTCCATCGCGTCGATCGTGTCCTCCGCACCGGCAATCGAGCCGACCGTCACCGGAACGAAGATGGGGGCGATGCGACGCAATCGGGTGATCGGTCCGCCCTTGCGCGCGGTCGGGTCATAGCCCCGGACCCGCTGGGCGTCGATCGTCTCGGCGAACTCATTGGCCAGCGTCGGCAGGAATCGGATCGTCAGGTCGATGGCGAACGAGAGTCGATCGCCGAGGCCCAGGCGCCGCAGGGCCACGGCGAAGTCACCTGGCGAGATCGCGTAGGCGATCGGAAGGCTGACGGCGATGATCGCGAGGAATCGCGTGATCTGGCTCACGCTCAGGCTGATCGCCTCGGCAGTGATCAGGATGCCAAAGGGCGGAATCCTGAAGAGCGGATGAAGCTCGGAGGCACTGAAGCCCCCGGCGCGTCCACCCGTAATGATGGTGTTGAAGCCCGCGATGATCACGATCACGACGGCGAGGTACGCCCATTGGCCCCGGACCTGCCGGAACGGAATGCCGGCGGTCGCGTAGTAGACCAGCGCAATTGCAAGGATCAGCCCCAGCTGCCTGACGTCCTTGATCTGGACGGCACCGACGACGAAGAGCACGGCGACCAACAACGGGGTGCGCGGGTCGCGCCTCGCAAGCCACGACCCGCGCCCGAGATACCGAAACGAGGCCCGCATCGGTTCCGCGGCGCCCTATGCGGCGGGGCTATTCAGCGACCAAGGCGCTCCGACAATGGATCCCAAGCGAGCACCAGGATCGGGGTTAGGATCGCGCCGAAGATCGAGTTTGAGACGATGGTGGGAAGGTATTCGGCGGTCAGGATCGCATTGAAACCGAGCTCGGGCTGGATCACCAGCTCGATCCAGATGAACAGGAAGCCGACAATGGTGGCCACGACCGCCGCGATGGCTGACGCGGTGGCTCGGCTGCTCGCGCTCGTCATGCGACTCGCCATCCACACCGGGAAGAGCCCGGCCACCAAGCCGACCAGCCCATTCGCGACGCTCCAATGCCAGTAGAGCGTCGGACCGGAGCCTGTCATGGTGTCGGCCAGCGCGTTTCCGACCAACCCGGTGAAGAGCCCGACCACGGGTCCAAAGGCGAACCCGAAGAAGGTCAGGATCCCGTAGGCGGGCCGAAGGTAGACGCCCTCGGTGCCCGGCACCTGAGCGAAGAACGAGAAGTAGCCCGCCACGGCATACAGTGCCGCCCCGATCGCGGCATACACGATGACCCGGGTCGACACGGACCACATCCCGTCGGACTGCCCCATGGTCATGCTGGTCATAGGCTCAACCTCCCTCTGCGTTGGCGCTCAGGCGAGCGCCCAACCGATGCCCCCTTGCCTTCCGGTGGCTTGTTGACGATCCACGCAGCGAGCTGTCCTGCCGCGAGGAACTGACCCGTCTCGCTGCCCCATCGGAGGTTCGCCTCCATCAGCGACGTGAAGCGGAGGTTGCACTCCACCCACCGCTCCCTGTCGTCGATCACCTGCAGCGGGGTCCCGTCGGCAACGATCTGGCCGTCGCGCATGAGCAGGATTCGGTCGGCGTAGGTGAGTGCCAGATCTGCGTCATGCGTGACGAAGTAGACGCTTTCGAGTCCTTGGATCCGCTCGACCTCCTCCATGAAGGCTGTTGCGCTGCGATGGTCCTGCCCCGCCGACGGCTCGTCAAGCACCAGCGTCAGGGGCTCGAGGCCGAGCGCGACGGCAATTGCCAGCCGCTTCTGCTGACCGAAGGAGAGGGTGAGTGGGGCGCGAGCCCCGATATTCGAGACGTCGGTGAGGCCGACGCGGGCCAGCGATTCGGTGACCAGGGCGTCCATGCGGTCCGCGGCTCGTCCCATGTTCCTCGGGCCGAACAAGATCTCGTCCCGCACCGTGCGCGCGAAGAGCATCTGGGACGGGTTCTGGAAGACGTAGCCGAACACCTCGACGAGATCGGCCACGCTCCGGCCGGCGGTGGACGCCCCATCCACGAGCACGTCGCCCGAGGTCAGGGGGATGAGCCCGATCGCTGCCTTGAAGAGGGTGGTCTTGCCCGAGCCGTTTGGACCGAGCACGGCGACGGATTGCCGACGCCCGAGGCTGGCGCTGACCGCATGCAGCACCGTCCGCTCCTCGTAGCCGGCGTCGACCCCGCGCCATTCGAGTCGAGGCGAGGCGCCATTCACCTCGCTGCCACGACGTCTCTCGGGCTCGATTGCCGGTGCCACCGCACCGGAGGCACGTGCAAGCGCCACCTCAAACGGCAACCGGATGCTCGCCGGGTCGGCGATCTCGAGGAATCCCCTCACGGGGCCGAGGTATGTGGTCTCGCCGTCCTCGAGATAGAGGACGCGGTCGGGCGCCATGTCGAGCGCATCCTCCACGCGGTGCTCGACGATGACGACGGCGGTCCCCTGGTCCGCCAGCCTCCGCAGCAGCGACAGGAGGCGATGCGCCGCGGCGGGGTCAAGGTTGGCGAGCGGCTCGTCGAGGACCACCAGGCGCGGCCGCAGCATCACGGCGCCCGCGATCGCCAGCTGTTGCGTCTCCCCGCCGGAGAGCGCGTCGGTTGTGCGTTGGAGCAGGTGCTGGATGCCGCTCGACGCTGCCACCTCCACCACGCGTCGGCGGATCTCGGCCGCCTCCATGCCGAGGTTCTCCGGCCCGAAGGCGAGCTCGCCGCCAACGGTCGACGCGACGACCTGCTTGCGCGGGTCCTGGAGAACGGTGCCCACCATCAGGGCCAGGTCCCGAAGACGCAGCTCAGCGGTGGAACGCCCCCCGATGCGAACCTGGCCAGCGAGGTCGCCCCGATACGAGTGCGGGATCAGGCCATTGATCGCCCGGATCAGCGTCGACTTGCCGCAGCCGGAGGGTCCCGCGACGAGGAGCACCTCGCCGGGAGCGAGGCTCAGGTTGATGTTGCGGATCGCTGGCTCGGTCGCGCGCTGGTATCGGAAGGTGAGGTCCGCGATCTCCAGCAGCGGGCCGTCGGCCATCGGCTCAGGCAGGCTCGATGCGGACCGGGGTGTCGAGGACGAGTCCGAAGCGCTCGGCGGCCGAGCCCTGGTTCACGGCGAGCGCGGGCCCGGCGTAGTCGGCGTCCTCGAAGAGGAGCGGCGCGCCGGCCGGAACCTCGCCGAAGGTGGCCACCCACGTGATCGGCTCCCGACCCGCCGGCCGCGCCCCGCGCTCTGGCAGGAGCAGCTCGAAGCGCCGGCCGGACGGCATCGCTCCGAAGGCGGACGCCAGGTCGCCGATCTCCCCGGCCAGGCGGCAGTTGCCGAAGGCATCGATGACGAGGACCGAGGTGTCGAGCCCGCCATCCCGGGGCGTGGCGGCAGGCATCCGCGTATCGGTCACATCGGAGAGCTCGATCGACGGCCCGACCTCCTCGTACGGCGTCCCGGCGGCGAGGTGCCCTGCCACTGGCGAGAAGATGTCGCGCCCGTGGAAGGTGCGCGAGATCGTCTCGAGCCAGAGCGATCGGTTCTCGAGGGCGCGGGCCGCGACCAATCCGCCCAGGGCGCGCGCCGCGGGCAGGAGGACCCCGTTGTCCGGTCCCACGAGGACGTCGCCGCGCGCCGTGCGGAGGGCAATCGGTCGGCGCGCGGTCCCCACCCCGGGGTCGACCACCGCCACGTGCACGCCGACCGGGAAGTAGGGCACGCTCCTCGCCAGCAGGAAGGCGGCCTCGCGGATCGCGAAGGGCCGGATCGCGTGCGTGACATCGACCATGCGTGCGTCGGGGGCGATCCCCAGCATCACGCCACGACAGACCGAGGGGGCGCTCGAGCCGACACCGAAATCGGTCATGAAGGAGATGAACGGTCGCTCGGCCATGGGCGGCATCCTAGCCAACCGGTCAAGCGGCGGGGGACTCAGCGCAGCTGGACCGTCTCCAGGTAGGTCGGCAGCTGCGCGTCGAGGTGCATTTCGGCCTTGATACGCGCCGCGAACGCCTGGGCGGCATCCGGATCGCCATGCACCACGAAGACCGTCTTTGGGCTGCCATCGCCGCCGGTGCTTCCCCCCGCCTTCGCGAAGTTGGAGAGCCAGTCGTCGAGCTCGTGCTCGTCGGCGTGGGCGGAGAAGCCGGAGATGCTGCGAACGCGGCAGCGGACCGGGTACTCGACCCCGTCGATCTTGGCCGCGGTCCCTCCCGTCTGGAGGTGGCGCCCGAGCGTTCCCTCGCCCTGGTAGCCGATGAAGAGCAACGTGCAGGCGGGGTCGGGGAGGAAGTCCTTGAGGTGATGCATGATCCGGCCGCCGGTGAGCATCCCCGAGCTGGCGACCACCATGAGCGGTCGGGGCTGGGTCCGGATCGCCTTCGACTGGTCGACCT
>JBGQKH010000104.1:0-5292 GCA_041499395.1 Candidatus Limnocylindria bacterium | reverse complement strand
TAGGGGTGGACGGCGTTGCCCTGGATCGGGCCCGGGCGAATGATCGCGACCTGCACCACCAGGTCCTCGAAGCGCTCCGGCCGGGACTTGGGGAGCGCCTGCATCTGGGCGCGGCTCTCGATCTGGAACATGCCGACCGTGTCCGCCGCGCGGATCGTGCGGAATACCTCTGGGTCGTCGTGGGGGAGGCTGTCGAGGTCGATTCTGTGTCCCGTGTCGCGTTCGATCTTGTCGAGGCACTCGCTCACCACGCCCAGCGTGCGCAGGGAGAGGAGGTCGATCTTCACCAGCCCGAGCGCCTCGATGTCCTCCTTGTCGTACTGCGTGACGACCCGGCCCGGCATCGTGGCGCGCTCGATCGGGACGAGGTCGATCAGCGGGGTGCGGGTCACCAGCATCCCGCCGACATGGATCCCCAGGTGGCGCGGGAAGCCATCGATCTCCGAGCAGAGGGCGAGAAGCCACTGCCACCGGTTGCGCGGCGGGGAGTGCATGGCGTCCAGGTCCGCGCCCTCCTCGGTAGTCACCTGGTGGCTGGTGTGACCGAGATCCTCTGTTCCTCCGGTTGGATCAGCCACCGGCTGAGTGGGATGACCGAAATCGGGCCGATTCTCGGCATGGGACGCGTCCACTTCGCGGTCCGTCGGTCGTACCAGCCGTGGGGTGGTTGACTGCCCCTCGGTCACGCCTCGGTGGGCGGGCAGCACGCTCGGGCGGCGACGCTCCTCGATCGGTGTGCCGGTCTCCGGATGGACGCGGACAGCTGGCGCCTCGGCGACCCGCTTCAGTCCGCCTGGCCCATAGCGCTTCTGCTCCCAGCCCTCGTGCTTGACCGATACCACCGACTGGTCGAGGACCCCGGGCCGGCGCGGCGGGTACCAGCCGCTCTCGCTGTACGGCCGCCCGTCGTGGTCACCGGCCGCGTCCCGGGCCCGCTCCTCGGCGGCGGCCAGGTCAGGGCGCAGGACGAGGTGGCCGCTGCCGTGCCAGGGGCTGTCGGGGTCGTGCCCGATCAGGGGGTTGCCGGCATCGGGCGCCGGCGCGACCCCCAGCTCCTCGAAGAGCCAGCCGAAGGTGCCGTCGGCGGCCAGGTCCACGGCGACATCGGTCGCATCACGCGTGTCGAGCGCCTTGGCGACCGTGTCGACCAGCTCCGGGGGGAAGGCGAGCGCCTTGGCCACCTCGCGCACGGCTGATCGGGCCCGATAGGTGATCACCGTGCAGACCATGGCGGCGTGATCGGCGCCGTACTGGTTGTAGAGGTACTGGATCACCTCCTCGCGGCGGTTGACGTCGAAGTCGATGTCGATGTCCGGCAGCGTTCGTGCCTCGTTGATGAAGCGCTCGAAGAGGAGCTTGTGGGCGATCGGGTCGACCTTGGTGATGCCCAGGCAGTAGGCCACGATCGAGTCGCCCGCGCTCCCCCGCCCCTGGCCGATGATCCCGTTGCGCCGCGCGAACTCCATCAGGTCCCACACGATCAGGAAGAACTCGGCCAGGTTGGTCCGCTCGATGATCTCCAGCTCGTGCGCCAGCTGCTTCACCGACTGCCTGGTAATGGGCCGATAACGGACCCGTAAGCCCTCGTGCGCACGCTGGTAGAGATATGAGAAGGGCGTCTCTCCCTCGGGGACCGTGAATCCCGGGAACCGATAGCGCTCGAAGTTCAGGTCGAGTGCGCAGGATCGGCCGATGGCGGCGGCGCCCGTCATCCCCGCCTCCCAGGCGTGGCGGGCGCGCGCGTCCGGCAGCCCCAGGCCGATCCTCCCCAGCTCCGCGGCACCCTTCAGGCGGAACTCGGCGTTCGGCAGGAGCAGCTCGCGCGCCTCGTCGAGGGTGGCGCCGTGGCGGATGCAGACCAGCACGTCCTGGAGCCGATGGCCCCCGGCCGTGGCGTAGTGGACCTGGTTGGTGACGACTACCGGCAGGCCGGCCTCGTCCGCCAGGTCGGCGAGCTGGGCGATGAGCCAGTCGTCGTCGGGCTCGAGGTGGTGCGACAGCTCCACCGCGAAGTCACCGTCGGGGAAGTGCTGCGCCCAGCGCTGGGCGGCGTCGAGGGCTGCGGCCCGCTCCCCGGCGAGCAGGTGCCGCGGCACCTCCCCGTTGTGACAGCCGGAGAGCCCCACCAGGTGACCGCTCCCCTCGTCGAGTGCCGAGGTGACCAGCTCCCGCGTGAAGATCGGGTACTGCTTCTCCCCCGCGAGGTGGCCACGGCTGGCGAGGCGCGACAGGGCGGTATAGCCGTCCGCATCGCGCGCCAGCAGGACGAGGTGGTCGCCGGGGATCGGGCCGGCATGCAGCTCGCCGGGCCAGCCACGGCTCGCCCGCTCCCCGCGGACCGGGTCGTTCAGCTTCCGCCCGCGCCGCGCCAGGCGCAGCTCACCGTCGTCCCGAGGGATGGTCAGCTCGATCCCGATGATCGCGGTGACCGGGGCGAGGCCCGCGGTCCGGGCGTCATCGGTCCGGGTCTGGGCGGCCGCCTTGACGAGGCGCACCGCCGCGTAGAGGCCGGCGTGATCGGTGACGGCCAGCGCCGGCATGCCCAGCTGGGCGGCCCGCGCGATCAGCTCCTCTGGGTGGCTCGCCCCGTCCAGGAAGCTGAAGTTGCTGTGCGCGTGGAGCTCGCAGTAGTCGTCGTCCCGCATTCCCATCGGACGATCCACTATAGAACGATTGTTCTATCCTGCCTAGTCCGAAACTCGCTCGGGATCGTGGGCTCGCGGGCCTGTACCATGCCCCGATGGGACACATGACACGCCTCCAGGCCGCCGCCGGCGATATCGATGCGTACGTGGCGCCCGCTCGTCCCTCACCCGGGCGGCCGGTCCTGCTGCTGCACGCATGGTGGGGCCTGAACGACGTCATCCGCGACGTGGCCGACCGCCTGGCCGGGGATGACTTCACCGTCCTCGCGCCGGACCTCTTCAACGGGATCGTGCTGTCGACCATCGAGGAGGCGACGGCCCACCAGCAGAAGATCGAGGCCGACGATGTGAACGAGGACCGGCTGCACGCCAAGGTGGCGGCCGCCTTCGACCACCTGCTGGCCTTCCCCGAGGTGATGGGCGATCAGGCTGCGGTGGTCGCGTTCAGCTTTGGCGCCTGGTATGGGGCGCGGCTGGCCGACCGTCGCGAAGAGGTCGCTGCGGTGGTTCTCTACTACGGCGGCATC
The DNA here is from genome assembly GCA_041499395.1 of Candidatus Limnocylindria bacterium. GTDB lineage: Bacteria > Chloroflexota > Limnocylindria > QHBO01 > QHBO01 > CF-167. Next base: position 2,120 of record JBGQKH010000104.1, on the reverse strand, counting down.
GGAGGGTCGGAGCTGCCGCGGCCCGCGTACCTCGGCCACTTCGCCGAAGTGGACCCGTACGAGGACGATGCCGCATCCCGGGTGCAGCTCGCCCAGGATCGCCGAGGCTCGGCGGCCTACATCTACCCGGGCACGCACCACTGGTTCGCCGAGTCGGATCGCCCCGAGTACAACGAGGAGGCGAGTGAGCTCGCCTACCGTCGCACCGTCGACTTCCTGCGTTCCAACCTGAGCTGAGCTCCTCGGCCGCGCGGAGGATGCCATCGTCCAGCCCGGTGGCTGGGGCATCATCCCGGTCGTGGAGCTGCCGATTCCCACGATCGAGACCGAGCGACTCACGCTGCGGGCCTTCCGTGAGGCCGATGCGACCGTCCTCTTCGAGCTCTCCCAGGATCCGGACGTGATGCGCTACGTCGGCGACCGCAGGATCCCCACCCTCCAGGAGTCGTGGCGGGGGGTCGCCGGCATGCTCGGGCACTGGGCGATGCGCGGCTACGGCCAGTGGGCGATCGAGGAGCGCGCAAGCGGCCGGTTCATCGGGCGGGCCGGCATCATCAACCCCGTCGACTGGCCAGGACCTGAGGTGGGCTATCTTCTCGGCAAGGCGTGGTGGGGCCACGGGTACGCCACCGAGGCAGCGCGGGCCGCAATGGGCTGGGGCTTCGACCATGTCCGGTTTGACGAGCTGATCAGCCTGATCTTCGCGGAGAATGTGCGCTCGATCGCGGTCGCCACGCGCCTCGGCGAGACGCTGCGCGGCGACACCGATCTCTGGGGCAACACGGTTCAGGTGTATGGCATCACTCGGGTGGAGTGGGAGGCGCGGCGCGGATGACGCAGCGCGTCAGCCCCTTCGGCGCGCTGAGCGAGCGGCCATTCCGGCTGCTCTGGATCGGGCAGACGACCTCGATGGCCGGCGACGCGCTGATCCCGGTGGCGATCGCCTTCTCAGTGCTCGGGATCGGCGGGACGGCGACCGACCTCGGATTCGTCTTCGCCGCATTCACGGTGGCGCACGTGGCCCTGGTGCTGGCTGGCGGCGTCGTGGCCGACCGGGTCTCGCGACAGCTGGTGATGGTCGCCTGCGACCTGGTCCGCTGCGTCGCCGAGGTGGGGCTGGCCCTCCTGCTGCTCAGCCACTACGCGCAGGTCTGGCACCTCGTCATCGGCGCGGCCGTGGTCGGGGGCGCGAGCGCCTTCTTCCTGCCGGCCAGCGGCGGCCTGCTCCCGCAGGCGGTCAGCCCGGGGCGCCTCCAGCAGGCGAACGCGCTGATGAGCCTCTCGCGGAGCGCGACCGGCATCTTCGGGCCGCCGGTGGCCGGGCTCCTGATCGTGATCGCGGGCATCGGAGTCATCTTCCTGGTCGACGCGGCCACCTTCGTGGTGAGCGCGGTCTCGCTGCTGCTCCTGCGAGTGCGACCGGGCGAGGCCAGGCCCAGCGAGCACCACTTCTTCGCCGACCTGGCGGCCGGCTGGCGCGAGGTCGTCTCGCGTCGCTGGATCGTGGCAGCGATCTGCGGCTTCGCCATCAGCAACGTGGCCGGCTCCTCGTTCTTCATCCTTGGGGCGGTGATCGCCAGCACGAACCTGGGCGGGGCTGCGGCGTGGGGCCTCATCCTCACCGGCGGCGCGATCGGAGGACTGCTCGGTGGCCTGCTGGCGCTCCGCCTGCGCCCAGGACGCCCGCTATTCGTGGGGTTCGCGCTCACTAGCCTTCAAGCGCTTCCGCTGCTAGCCCTCATCGGCCCGTCGCCGATCCTGGTGATCGCGGCCGCCTCCTTCGTGTCGGTGGCGGGCATCGAGCTTGCCAACACGTGGTGGTTCACGATGCTCCAGCAGCACGTCCCGGAGCACGCTCGCTCGCGGGTCAGCAGCTACGACTGGCTCGTCTCGCTCATCTTCCAGCCGCTCGGGTCCATGGCCGCGGGGCCGCTGGCATTGACGATCGGCTTCCCGGCGACGCTGCTCGGGGCCGCCGGCCTGGCGATCGGCGGCAACTTCGGCGTCCTGTTGGTCCGCGACGTTCGCGAGGTGCGCTGGGTCGAGGAGTCCGCCACCTAGCCCCGGGCCAGCGCCTCGAGGACCGGCAGGTGCTCGGTCGTCCCGTCGGGACCGAGCGG
>JBGQKH010000103.1:0-5306 GCA_041499395.1 Candidatus Limnocylindria bacterium | reverse complement strand
CACCACCAACACCATGACCTACCTCTTCCCGCTGCTCACCATCTGGTGGGGCGGCCTCTTCCCGAGCGGCCTGATCCTGTACTGGGTGGTCTACACGGCCTACCTGATCGGCCAGCAGTACCGGATCATGGGCTGGGGCAACCTCTTCCCGCTCCTCGGCTGGCAGCCCGGCTTCGCGCCGCGGCCCGAAAGCGGGCTGGTCAGCGGCCCGCCCCGCCGAGAGCCTCGCGAGACGAAGGAGCCCGCCAACCCGGGCCGGGGCTCCGCGCCGTCCGCCACCCAACGTCCCAGTGGCTCGCAGGGCGGTGCCGACCGCCTCGCGACCCGCCCAACCAAGAAGAAGCGCCGAGGGCGAAAGCGATGACATTCAGGGAGTTCACCGGCAAGAACGTCGAAGAGGCGATCCGCACCGCGATGAAGGAGTTCAGCGCGGAGCTGTCCGACCTCGACATCGAGATCCTCTCGCAGGGGAGCCGCGGCATCCTGGGGGTCGGCGGTGAGGAGGCACGCATTCTCGCCGCGCCAAAGTCGGCCGTTGCTGCCGCCGACACCGTCCGAGACTCGGCCCCCGAGCCCTCCGAGGCGCCTCGGTCGCCCGCAGCGTCAAGGGGGCGCCGGGCAGCGCCGCCCGAGCCCGCCGAGCCCGCCGAGCCAGCCGCGCCGTTCAACGACGAGCCGGTGAGCGAGCAGGTCGCCGACCTCGGACGCAGTGATCGCGGCTACGGTCGTGAGGCCGGCGGACGCGACCGCGGTGGCCGCGGCCGCGCAGATCGTGGTCCGCGGGGTGGGCGCAGCGATCGACCGGTGCGCGATCGGGCCGACCGCCCGCCGCGCCCGCCGCGAGAGGACCGGCCGCCGCGCGAGCCAGCGCCGTTCATCCCCGGGAAGCCGCTCGAAGAGCTCACCGAGAAAGAGCGCGCGACGCTCGAGGAGGCGAAGGGCGTCCTCGAGGAGCTCCTCCGGCTGATGGGGGTGCCTGGCACCGTCGAGATCGCGACCGGCGGCGAGACGGCGCGCCTCAACGTTCGCGGCTCGGACCTCGGAGTCCTGATCGGGCGTCGCGGCGAGAAGCTCGCAAGCCTGCAGCACATCGTCAACCTGATCGTCGCGAAGAAAGAGGGCGAGTACCACCGCATCGCAGTTGACGTGGAGAACTACCGCGGCCGCCGCGAGGAGCAGCTGCGTGACGTTGCCGATCGAGCCGCAAAGCGGGTCCTCCAGACGGGCAAGATCATCCAGCTCGAGCCGATGCCGGCGATCGAGCGGCGGATCGTGCATATGGCGCTGGTGGAGAACCCCAAGGTCCGCACCCAGAGTGTCGGCGTCGAGCCGAATCGGCGGATCGTGATCCTCCCAGCAACGAAGGTCGAGTAGCTCAGGCGACGACGGTGCAGCGCCCTGCGGCGCCGCTCGAGGGGGTGCGGGCCATCGGCAGGCTATGGCCTGGCGGTCCGTGGGTCGGCTTCGGGTCGCGCGCCGGCGCGTGGAGCTGCGTAGTCGGCACGGACGCCGCGGTGCGTGACGAGCCTGCCGACTCGGAGCTCCTCTTGGCGCTGGCGATCGCGCACTTTGCCGAGGCCTTCGGGGAAGCGCCGCCCGACATTGAGGCGACCCAGTCCGATCTCTCGCTCCTGGTCCGTCACCTGATTGGCATGCAGACGGATGGACGCCGCCGGGCGCTCCTTCTGGAGGCCCTGGACGCGATCGATGACGGCTTGGCGGGGGATGCGGTCGCCGTCAGGCTGACCGCAGCCAGCTCACCCGGCAACGACCGGGCTGACCCGGTGGAGCTGGTGCTGGCTGCGGCGCGGGAGCTGACCCGGGGGAGTTAGCCCTGCGGATGGTCCTCGGAGCTGTGGTCGCTCATCGGCTCCTGCGCCGGAGGCGCCATCGGCGGAGGCGGAGTATAGGTCGGGGCCGCGGGGGGCGGAGGGGCGCTCGGCCCACTCGACATCCCAAGGGTGAACTTGCCGCCCTCAGCCTGGAACTCCCTCCAGCTGGCCCAGCCCATCAGCAGCTGGCCGCCGATGCTGATCAGGAGCCCGAAGAAGAGCATGCCGCCGTAGAAGGCGAAGGCGCCAAGCACGGTAAGGATGCTCAGCAGCGCGAGCAGGGCAACGATCCCCGACACGCCGCCGACAAGCAACATCAGGCTGCCCTTGGAGCCCGGGAGCTTCGTGCTCGGCGAGAACTGTGGCAGGAAGATGATGACGAGCATGAGAATGCCGGTCACGAGTCCATAGCCGCCACCACCGATCCCACTGACGCTGAGGATCGAGCCGACGATGGCCGCGACCGCGCCATAGGTGGCCAGCTTCTCGTTCGAGCTGAGCTTGGAGAAGTCCATGAGTACCAACGCCTCCCAATGTCAGCGCGGCGACGATGCGTGGTGCGCCATGGGCGTGCCGCTTGGCCGGTACCGTAGCACAGGCAGCAGCGCCTTCATAGAGGCCGACGCTGTTCGAGGTGGGCGGTAATGAGGAATGGTGGAGATGGGGGAGAATCGAACTCCCCGTCCAGAACCGAGTCGCCGGAAACGTGCTACAGGTGTTTCCGGCCTACTTCGAGCTTCGCCTGCGGGCCCCCGACCGGCGGGGTCCTCCGCTCGCTATCCGGCTGGCCTCTCGGCCCTTTGGCACCGCTCACCGGAGTCGGCGACACCGCATCTCACCTGATGACGCCTTCACGGCCCGGCAAGAGGAGGCCGTGTCGGCGCTCGTCGCTACTTAGGCGGCGAGAGCGTAACTCTTGTTGCCAGTTACTGGCGTTGCCCGCGGTTTAACGAGGCCTGCGGGCGACCTCGACCTGCAGTTCCCGGTCCCTGAGCCCTGTCGAAACCTGACATCCCCACGGACCGATACGCATGAGATGGTACCACGGGGCCTCTCCAGCGCCGGTTTTCGGGGCCTGCCCGGACGCCGCTCAGAGCTTCACGCGCTCCTTCGTGGACCGTTCGAGGTCTCGCCGCATGTCGCGCTCGGCAATCGTCCGGCGCTTGTCGCGCGCCTTCTTCCCGCGCGCCACTCCCAGCTCCAGCTTGGCCATGCCGTTGCGGATGTAGAGCTTCAGCGGGACCAGGGTGTATCCCTTGGCCTGGGTGCGCCCGACCAGCTCCGCGATCTGGTCCCGATGCATCAGCAGCTTTCGCGTGCGGGTCGGCTCGTGGTTGTTGCGGTTGCCCTGCTCGTACGGGGCGATGTGCGCCCCGATCAGCCACGCCTCGCCATGCTCGATCCGCGCGTAGGCCTCGGCCAGGTTGACGCGGCCGGCGCGGATCGACTTGATCTCGGTTCCGCTCAGGACGAGGCCGGCCTCGAGGGTCTCATCGACCGCGTACTCGTGGCGGGCGCGGCGGTTGACGGCGACAGTCTTGTCGGGCATCGGCGTTTCCTGGGTTAGATCCTATGCGGTGCGTTGCGGCGGGGAAAGGAAAGAGCCGACCGTATCGGCCGGCTCTCTCGTCGCTACCACGCGAAGGGGTGCTAGCGCACCGCCTCGGTGGTGGCGTGACAGGAACTACTCACTGCACACCACCTCCTTTCGTTGGGCCGGATGCTAGCAGCCGTCCGGCCACGGCGCAATGCCGCGTCAGGCGGCGGCCCGCAGGAAGCTGATGAACGCGGCCGGACCGGTCAGCTCCTGGATCGCGCGCTGGAGCACGAGGTCCTGGTCGGCCGGCGTTCCCTGCGGGATCACGACCGTGATGTCGGGCTGCACGCCGTTCGGGGCGACCGAGTTGTGATCGGGCGTGAACCACCGCGAGACGGTGATCCGAACCCCGCCGTTGTTGGTGAGCGGCGTCCAGACCTGGACCGTGTTCTTGCCGTAGGTCGGCTGGCCGATGACCGTGGCACGCTTCGTGTCCTTCAGGGCGCCGGTGACGATCTCGGAGGCCGATGCGCTCCCCTTGTTGACGAGGACCACCACCCGCAGGCTCGAATCGGTGGCGATCCCCTGCCCCGTCGACTCCCAGCGTTTCTTCTGGCCGCCCGAAGACTCCTGGCTGAAGATCAGTCCGGACCCGATGAACTCCGATGCGATCTTGTCGGCGGCATCGATGTAGCCGCCGGGGTTGTCGCGCAGGTCGAAGATGATCGAGACGGCGCCGCCGTCGAGGAGCGCCTTGAGGGCCGCGTGGAACTGGTCCGCGCTGGCGGGGCTGAAGCCGTGGAGCGCGATGTAGCCGATCTTGCCGTCGAGCATCTTGCTCGTCACCTCGCGGGTCGTGATCTTCGCGCGGGTGATCACCTGGTCGAAGGTCCGGTCGCCGCGCTTGAGTGACAGGGTGACCTTGGTGCCGGCCTCGCCCCGCACCTTGCCGACGTCCGCCTCGAGGGTGGTGCCGTCGACGCTGACCCCGTCGATCGCCAGCACGATGTCGCCTGCCTGGAGCCCTGCCGCCTCGGCTGGCGAGTCGGCGAGCGGCGCAACGACCACCAGTGCGCAGTTGGCCGAGATCGTCGTGCATGAGGTCAGGTCGCTGGGGTTCGCGAGGTTCTTGACCGACATCGTCGCCCCAATGCCGCTGAACTCGCCGGAGAGCGAGCCGAGGGCGTTCTGGTAGTCGGCGGGCGTCATGTACCCGCTGTGCGGGTCCTTGACGCCGAACTCGAAGAGGCCCCGCAGGGCGCCATCGACCAGGGTGGTGTCGTCCAGCTTGTCGACGTACTGGTCCTTGAGGTCCTGGTAGGCCTCGCACAGGGGGGCGAATGCGACACTCGGCGCGGAGCACGATCCCCCGGCATGGGCACCCCCCGCGGCAAGGTAGCCGGCGCCGAAGAGGAGCGCTCCGACGATGCTCGCCAGGAGCAGCGAGACGACCCATGAGACGGCTGACGGTGCGCGAACGCGTGGTCGCTCGGGGGCCGTGGTCGGCAGCGGCGCGGGAGCCGGCTCGAGGAGTGGATCGGTGGTCGGCTCGGTCATTCGGCGCCGGAGTGTAGCACCGGGCTCGCGGAGACCCGGTTACGGCTCCATTACGTTTCGCTTACCGCGTCACGCGGGCGTCAGGCCGCCGTGGAGAGGTTGGCGCGCACGCTGATCCAACTGCCGATCGCGCCAACGCCCAGGCCCACCGCCAGGATGATCGCCGAGAGGACCGCGAGGAACTGGGTGCTCACGGCGGTCGGCATCTGGAAGACGCGCACCATCACGGGCTGGATCGGCTCCCATGCGGTTGCCACCAGGATGATGGTGATCACCGCACCCATCACGCCGCAGAGGATCCCCTCGAGGATGAACGGCCACCGAATGAACGAGTCACTGGCACCGACCAGCCGCATGATCTCGATCTCGCCGGATCGGCT
>JBGQKH010000102.1:0-5331 GCA_041499395.1 Candidatus Limnocylindria bacterium | reverse complement strand
CCTGCGGGGCGGGAGAGCGATCCGGGCTCTACTACACCTGCGCCAACTCCTACCTCACCCCGGACGAGCTCGCCTACATCGTCGGCAACAGTGAATCGAAGGCCGTGATCACCTCGCGCGCCAAGCGCGATGTGGCGATGGCGGCGATCCGCCAGTGTCCGAGGGTCACGCTGTACCTGATCGTCGACGGGACCGGCGACGACGGGCCGTTCGTGGACTACGCGACCGCGGTGGCGCGCTGGCCGGACACGCCGATCGCCGACGAGAGCCTCGGCACCCCGATGCTCTATTCCTCGGGTACCACCGGACGGCCCAAGGGCATCCTGCGCCCGCTGCCGGAGAACCCGCCGTCGCGGCCGCTGCCGCTGTTCGACTTCCTGGTCCGGCTGTGGCGGTACCGCGATGGCATGATCTACCTGTCGCCCGCGCCGCTCTATCACTCCGCGCCGCAGGCCGCGGTCTCGCTGACGATACGGCAGGGCGGCACCGCGATCATCATGGAGCGGTTCGATCCCGAGGCCTACCTCGCCCTGGTCGACAAGTATCGCGTCACGCACACCCAGCTGGTGCCGACGATGTTCTCGCGGATGCTGAAGCTGCCGGTGGCCACGCGCCGCCGGCACGACCTGTCCTCGCTGGAGATCGCGATTCATGCGGCGGCACCGTGCCCGGTGCCGGTCAAGGAACAGATGATCGAATGGTGGGGTCCGATCATCCATGAGTACTACGGCGCGACCGAAGGCCTGGGCTTCACCGCCTGCGACAGCCCGGAGTGGCTGGCGCATCGGGGCTCGGTCGGCCGGGTGCTGCTCGGCGACCTGCACATCCTCGACGAGCGCATGCAGCCCTGCCCGAAGGGGGTGCCCGGCACGGTGTGGTTCAAGACCGCGACGCCGTTCGAGTATTTCAACGATCCGGTCAAGACGGCCGAGGCGCGATCCGCCGACGGCACGATGAGCACGGTCGGCGACGTCGGCTACGTCGACGACGCCTTCCTCTATCTCACCGACCGGGCGACCTTCATGATCATCTCCGGCGGCGTGAACATCTATCCGCAGGAGTGCGAGAACCTGCTGATCACGCATCCCAAGGTGGCGGACGCGGCGGTGTTCGGTGTGCCGAACGCCGACCTGGGAGAGGAGGTCAAGGCGGTCGTGCAGGCGATGCCGGGTGTCGAGACGGGCCCCGAGCTCGAGCGCGAATTGATCGCGTTCTGCGGACAGCACCTCGCGCGTCAGAAATGTCCGCGTTCGATCGACTTCGAGGCCGAGCTGCCGCGCCTGCCCACCGGCAAGCTCTACAAGCGCCTCCTGCGCGACCGCTACTGGGGCGACAAGCGGAGCCGGATCGTCTGAAGGCCTTTGGAGCGGGTCAGGCCGGCGCGAAGATGCCGTCGGCCCGCGGCCCGGTCGGCGCCGCCTCGCCGGGTGCCGCCGCGGCGGGGCGCGCGAACGCGGCGTCGCGCTGGAGCAGCGGCATGACCCGATCGGCGAAGAGCCGCATGTTGACCTCGGCCTCGTGGTGAGGCATCCCGCCGAACGAGAACTCGGTGACCAGGTGGTCGAGGCCGGTGAGCCGCTGCAGCTCCGCGAGCTGCTGGAGGCAGTCGTCGGGGGTGCCGACCACCTGGATCTTCACGTAGAAGTCGGTGGCCTTCTGCCGGAAGGCCCCGTCCTTCATCTTGGCGTAGGTCTTGGCGGTCTGGCCGTAGGCCTCGTAGCCCTTCACCCCACCGAGGTGACCGTCGGAGAAGTGGTAGTGGGCGTCGATCGAGTCGAACTTCCGGCTCAGATACTTCACCGCGCGCTCGTGGGCCTCCGCCCGGCTCTCCGCCACCGAGATGTTGGTGAGGATGATGGGCGGCCGCGGGGCGTGGCCGACGCTCTGGGCGATCTCCCGGTACCGCCGGATGTCCTCGGCGGCCTTCGGCCACTCGTTCTGCATGATGACCAGCACGCCGAAGCCGAGCTTGGCCATGATCTCGGCCGACTCGGGGCTCACCGACGAGGCGTAGATGCGACGCTCCGGGTGGGAGATCGGGCGGGGGCGGATCGACGTGCGCGGGATCTTGAAGAACTCGCCGTCCCACTCGAAGACGTCCTGGCTGAGGGCCCGGACGACGATCTGCGCGGTCTCCACGAAGCGAGCCCGCGCCTCCTCCCTCGGGATCCGGAAGCCGGCGTACTCGACGCTCGCGGCGCCCCGACCGAACCCGAGGAGGCAGCGACCGCCCGACAGGATGTCGAGCAGCGCGATCTCCTCCGCGAGGCGGACCGGGTCGTGCCACGGCAGCACGATCACCGCGGTGCCGAGCGTGACGCGCTTCGTCCGGCCCGCGAAGTAGCTCAGGAGCTGCGTCGGCGACGGCGACATGGCGTAGCCGGTGAAGTGGTGCTCGAGCGCGAAGAGCGAATCGAACCCGAGGGGCTCGGCCAGATCGCCCAGGGCCAGGTGCTCGGCGAGCACGGCCGCGTCCGGCATCCCGTCCTTGGTCAGCATGTTCAGTGCGATCCCGACCTTCATGGGGGCCTCCTTGCCTTCCGTTCCGTGCTATCGGCTCGTCGCGCGCGCGCGGCCGTTCCGGAGGAGCGCGCCCGGCAGTGCGCCGTCCGCCGCGACCGCGTCGCGCCCGCTCCGCCGGACGATCGTGCCGTTGACGATCACCGCCTCGATGCCGCTGGCGTCGGCGACCAGACGATCGGCGCCCGCCGGCAGGTCGTGCACCCGGCGCAGCTTGCTCGCGCCCACGGTGGCCGGATCGAACACCACGACGTCGGCGGCGAGGCCCGGCGCGAGGCGCCCCCGGTCGGTGATCCCGAAGACCTCCGCCGGCCGCGAGGTGAGCATCCGGATCGCCTCGGGCAGCGCGATCGCCTGCTTCTCCCGCACCCAGCGGCTCAGCAGGTACGTCGAGAAGCACGCGTCGCAGAGCTGGCTCGCGTGGGCCCCCGCGTCGGAGAGCCCCAGCACCGTATCGGGCTCGGCGAGCAGCTCGGCCACCTCGTCCTCGTCGTGGTTGAAGACCGCCATGCGGAACCGCGCCTCGAGATTCGTCGCCAGCGCCAGGTCGAGGGCAAGGTCGATCGGGTGCACGCCACGCTCCGCCGCCACGTCCGCCACCGTGCGCTCCTCCAGTGACGGGTCGACGGGGTACCAGGAGATCCAGGTCCGCGCCCAGCTCAGCCCGGCGAACACGGCACCCGTCCGCGGGCGGTCGAAGCTCTCCTTGAACGCGCGCCGGAACTCGGGATCTCCGTAGAGCCGGACCTTGCCGGGGAAGTCGGCGACCGAGATCGGCTTGAACACCGACATGCTCTCGAAGATGAACGGCTCCCGGAACTGGAACTCGAAGTTGAGCGTCCGGCAGGTGACCTGGGGCACCACCTTCAGGCCCTGCTTGACGAGCGCGCGCGATTTCTCGAGCAGGTCGCGGTGAGAGCCCGGCCCCATCATGCCGGCCAGGAGCGCGGTCCAGGTCACCGGCCGTCCGGTCGACCGGGCGAGGCTCTCGAACTCCTTGAAGAACAGGTCGCGGCCGACGGTGGCCTGGACGATGCCTCGGCCCGCCTCGCCCAGCGCCCCGGCCAGCGCCTCGATCTCGGCGAACTGGGCGGCCCGGCTCGGCACCGGCTTGCCGGCGTAGCCGATGTGGGTGGACGCCTTCGAGGTCGCGAAGCCGATCGCGCCGGCGTCGATCGCCTCGCGCACCAGCGCCCGCATCCGGGCGGTCTCATCATCCGTCGCCGGCCGCTCGGTCGCCTCCTCGCCCATGACGTAGAGCCTGAGCGGCGTGTGGCCCAGGAGCACCGCCACGTTGAGCGCGGTGCCGCGGCGCTCGACCGCGTCGAGATACTCGGGGAAGGTCTCGAACGGCCACTGCTCGCCGAGCCCCGCCTCGAGGGCGGCGAGGCTCATGCCCTCGACCTTTTCGAGGGTGCACATGATGAGCCCGCGATGGTCCGGGCGCGTGGGCGCGACGCCGAAGCCGCAGTTACCCATCACGACCGTGGTCACGCCGTGCCAGGGCGAGATCGTGAGCATCCGGTCCCACATCACCTGCGCGTCGTAGTGGGTGTGGACGTCGACGAAGCCGGGCGCGACCACGAGCCCGCCGGCGTCGATCGTCTGCGCGGCGGTGCCCTTCGCCTCGCCGAGCGCGTCGATCCGGCCGCCCCGGATCCCGACGTCACCGCGCACGCCCGGCCGCCCCGTGCCATCGATGATGGTTCCGCCCCGGATGACGAGATCGAAGTCCATCGTCAGGCTCCCGCGAGGCCGTAGAGCTCGGCCACGTTGTCGTGGAGGATCAGGCGCAGCTCGGCCGCGGTCAGATGGGCGGCGTGCTTGGCGAGCAGCTCCTGCGAGTGCGGCCACGTCGAGTCGCTGTGCGGGAAGTCGTTGGCCCAGAGCAGCCGGCGGATGTTGCACAGGTCCTTCACCTGGAAGGCGACCCAATCGTCCTGGAACGTGGTGTAGACGTGCTCGCGGAAGTACTCGCTCGGCATCTTCGTGAGCGCCCCCGACGGCAGCCAGTAGCGGTGTCGGTCGTAGGCGTGGTCCATGCGGTACATGAAGTGCGGCACCCACCCGGCGTCGGCCTCGACGCAGACGAGGCGCAGCTCCGGATGACGCTCGAAGACTCCCCCGAACACGAACGCGCCGACGAGGTCCTGGCAGCCGCGGATGATCGACATGAAGGCGTTGAGCCGTGGCCCGCGGACCTTGAAGGTGTCCTCCCGGCTGGTGAGGATGTGGAAGGACAGCGGCAGCCCGAGGTCGACCGCCGCCTCGTAGAAGGGAGCGTAGACCGGGTCGTGGTAGTCGGCCACCGCCGGGTTGCCCGGCAGCATCACGCCGCGCAGCCCGAGCTCCCGGATCTTCCGGAGGTCGCGGATGCCGTCCTCCACGGAGCGCATCGCGGTCTGCCCGATGCCGAGGAGCCGGTCGGGGTGCGCGGCGCAGTACTCGGCGATCCACAGGTTGTAGGCGTCGAAGCAGGCCTGCTTGTAGTCGAAGTCGGGATGGTTGCAGAGCATCATGCCGACGGTGGGGTAGATCACCTCGGCGCTGACCCCGTCGCGCTCCTGGTCGGCGAGCCGCGCCTCCGGGTCCCAGCCGCCGCGATGCAGCTCCTCGAAGCGGGCCCCGAACATCGTCAGCTCCTCGGCGGGCTTGCCGGCGGCCGCGATGAGCCCCATCGGGATGGGCTTGTCGAGCCCGTCGATGACGAAGAGGTCGCCGCGGGTGGCGTCGTGGACGAGGCGGGGCGCCCGGTCCCGGAACCGCGCGTCGATCCGGGCGGTGTACGTATCCGGCGGCTCGGTGATGTGG
>JBGQKH010000101.1:0-5339 GCA_041499395.1 Candidatus Limnocylindria bacterium | reverse complement strand
CCGTCCGCGGGGTGTCCCTCGCGGAGGCCAGGAAGGAACACCCCGAGCTGTCGGCCGCGCTCGAGAAGTGGCCGGAAATCTGAAGCGTGAGGAGGACGGCGTGATGGCCGCCAAGGTCAGCATCGCGGAGTTCGAGCAGATCTTCGAATCGGTGAAGAACTGGGGCAAGTGGGGCCCTGGCGACCAGCTCGGCACGATGAACTACATCACTCCGGAGCACGTCCGTGCCGCCGCGGGGCTCGTCCGCTCCGGGCGCCGCGTCTCAATGGAGATCCCCATCAACACAGTGGCTGGACCGGACAACCCGAATCCGGCGATCCACTTCGTGAGCCAGGGGCACGACATCGACATCGGCTCCGGCGGACTGCGATTCGGCCTCGACTTCATGGGGATGGCCTGTCACGGCGACTGCCACACGCACATCGACGCGCTCTGCCACATCTCCTACAACGGCCTGACGTACAACGGGCACCCGGCCGAGGAGGTGCTCACCAGCAAGGGCGCGACCTCGCTCGACATCACGAGCTACGGGAACGGCGTGGTCGGGCGCGGCGTGCTGCTCGACATCCCTCGCTTTCGCGGGGTGAAGTGGCTCGAGCCGGGCGAAGCGGTGCGACGGGCGGAGCTGGAGGCCTGTGAAAAGGCCCAGGGCGTGCAGCTCGGCGAGGGGGACATCTTCGTCTTCCGCACCGGTCATCACGCGCGCCGCCTCGCGTTGGGGGCGTGGGACAACGGCCTCACCGGGGAGGGCAAGGCGGGCCTGCACGTCGACACCATCCCGTGGATGCACGAGCGCCACATCGCGGCCTTCCTGCCCGATGGCGACGGCGAGGCGATCCCGAGCGTCGTCGAGGGCATGACCTACCCGATCCACCCGCTCCAGATCGTGGCGATGGGGATGCTCGCCAGCGACAGCCTCCAGTTCGAGGACCTGACGCGGGCCTGCGAGGAAGAGGGTCGCTTCGAGTTCATGGTGGTCGGGCTGCCGCTTCGGCTGCCGGGCGGCACAGGCTCGCCCTGGAACCCGATCGCGATCTTCTAGGAGCCGATCGGCACCCTCACGACGCTGGCGGGTAGTAGACGCCGTTCACCCCGCAGACGTCGAAGCCGGGTTCGGCTTGTGTGCCGGACGACGATCCGCTGAGCTCGCCGGAAATTAGCTGGGCGCCTTCCCGAGCGACCACGGTTCCATCGGGGGCGACGATCTCCGCGCGGCCGGCCAGCAGCCTAGCCGAGAAGCCGCGCGGCCAGACGAGGTCGATCGGCAATCCGGCGTCGGTCTCGAACGCCACGGCGTCACCGTTAAGCATGACGCGGAGCGTCTCGGTCGTCGCCTCTGGGCACGCCCAGTTGGGGCCTGGGCCAAATGGTGCAGGCGGTGCGACCTCCAGGGTCAGGGTCGTTGCCCCGGACGGCAGCGGCGCCGGAGTGCGGGAGATGGGCGCGTAGCTGGGCGACGTCCCCACGGTGCAGGCAGCCGTGCTCACCAGCAGTGTGAGACCGATCGCGAGGATCCGGCTCATGAAGCGGGGCATAGCGATAGTTGCCAGCTGGGAAGTGGTGGTGGAGATGAGGGGACTCGAACCCCTGACCCCTGCGATGCGAACGCAGTGCTCTCCCGGCTGAGCTACATCCCCACGAGCCGAGGCAGTATATCAGCGCCCTTTAGGGGCTTCACAAACTAGAACACCTGTTCTATCATCGGTTGGGCCATGACCGATGCCGCCCGGCCCGTTCGACCCCTCCCCGAGCTCCTCGAAGCGCTGCGCTCGCATGGTCTGCGGCAGGGCGCGGACCCTGGACCGATGGTCGCCGCCGACCCACTTCCCACCGGGCATGCGTCGCTCGACGCGGCGCTGCGCAGCGGCGGCTGGCCGCGCGGCGCCCTGGCCCTGCTCGATGCCCCGCCCGGCGGCGGCGCCACCAGCCTGGCGCTTGGATCCCTCGCCGCCTGCCAGTCCGCCGGGGGGCTGGTCGCCTGGCTCGATCCCGCCGGCCGCTTCGACCCGGCGACCGCGGCTCGGCTCGGCGTCGCGCTGGAATGGCTGCTGGTCGTCCGCCCCGCCGACCCCGGCGAGGGGGTGGAGCTGGCCGGCTGGCTGGCCCGCACCCGCCTCATCGACCTCCTCGTCCTGGACCTCGCCGATGCTCCACCGCCCCGCGGCCTCGACCGTCTGGCCGACCTGCTGCTGCGCGCCGGCGGCACCGGCCTGCTCCTCGCCGGACGGGCCGGTCGCGAGGCTGCCGGCCGGGTGGCGGGAGTGCGCGTGGCGCTGGCGCGGCGCGCCTGGCTGACGGTGGGGCAGGACCTGGTCGGGCAGCGGGTCGAGGCGACCGTCACGCGCCATCGCTGGGCGCTGGCCGGCGGGCACGCCGAGCTGGACCTGTGGTTCGGGGAGGGTCGCCGGATCGACCCGCTCCTGCGTTCAGCTGCCTCCCCGCGCGAGGTAGTGGAGCACGAGCAGCGCCCCGCCCTTCGCGTCATCTCCGCCTGACCCCCTTCGATGCGCGCTCATGTGCGCCCAGCGCACCTATCAGCCAAGAAGAGGGCCTCTGCAGGCGCAACTTGGCGGTTGCGTGCGCCCAGCGCACGTATCGGCCAAGAAGAGGCTGTTTTCACGTGCAGGTTGGCCGTTAGGAGCGCTCAGCGCACACGGCATCGGGGAGCTATCCGGTGACGCGCCTCCTCGCGCTCGTCTGGCCGGCGCTCCGTGCGCCGAACGCGGAGATGGAACCAGCCACGTTCGACGCCATGCTGGATCGCCTCGACGACCTCTCCCCGCGGATCGAGGCGGTCGACCGGGGAGTGGCGCTGCTCGACATCACGGGGCTCGGGCCGCTGCTCGGCGAGGAGCGGCGGATCGCGGCGCGGGCGGTGGCGCTGGCGCGCGGGGTCGCCCCGCTCCCCGTAAAGGCCGGCGTCGGGGATAACCGATGGCTGGCGGTCCTGGCCGCGCGGCTGGCGCGTACCAAGCGGGCGGACGCTCCCGCCGCCTTCCTCGCGATCCCGGCCCGGGGAGGCGCCTCGGCCCTCGCCCTCCTCTCCCTGGATCTGCTCCCCGCCGACGAGGCGACGCGCGCTCGTTTCGCGCTCTTCGGGCTGACCAGCATGGGGCAGCTGGCCACGCTTCCACGGTCCGCGGTCGGGGCTCAGTTCGGGCTGCCCGGCGAGCGGCTCCAGCAACTTGCCCGCGGCCTGGACCCACGCCCGTTGATCCCTCGCCGCCGCCCGGAGAACGTGGCCGCCCACGCGGCCTTCGAGCCGCCGGCGCAGGGGAGCACCGAGATCTCCCTCTCCCTGCGCCGCCTCGTCGCCGAGCTGTGCGACGCGCTGCGCGCCCGCCACCTGGCGCCCGGCCGCGCCCGCCTCGCCCTTCGCCTCGAGGATGCCCCTCCCCTCAGCGTGGAGCTGGTGCTCCCCGAGCCGACGCTCGAGCCGGACTGGATCGCGCGCCTCCTGATCGGTCGCCTCGAGCAGGCCACCCGTGCTCGGCACCCCACCGAGGAAGAGCCACGGATCGTGGGGATCGGGCTTGCCTTCGACCGCCTGGCGGACCCGGCAACACGACAGCTGCCGGCCTTCGAGGCGCGGGTCGGGCGCTGGGAGGAGCTGCGCTGGTCGCTGCAACGGCTGACGATGCGCTTCGGCGAGGGCCGCCTGTGGCGGGCCAGCCACGACCGACCGGCCGCGTCGCTGCCCGAGCATCGGGCCAGGCTGGTGGAGCTGTGACGCGCCTCTACCTCGACCATCCCCTCATCCAGGTCGAGACCGATGAGGCCGGCATCCCGCTCCGCCTCCGCCTCGACGGCGAGACGCACGGCGAGGTGGGGATCTGCAACCGATGGCGGGTCGACGACGACTGGTGGCGCGAGCCGACCGCGCGCGCCTACTTCAAGCTCGTCACCCGCGACGGGCTGCTCTGCACCGTCTATCTCGACGAGATGCGCGGTACCTGGCACCTGGAGCGCATCTTCGACTGACCGACGGGCGGGTACCATCGCACCATGCCCGGCTTTCGCGTCGACCGCCTCTGGCCCGATCCGACCGCTGACCTCGACCTCGACGAGGCGTTCGCGCACCTCGACCTGCCACCGTCGCCGGAAGGGCGTCCGCTCGTCGGCGACAACATGGTCACCAGCATTGATGGTCGCGCGCAGCTGGCGGGCAAGGCCGAGGGACTCTCCGGTCGAGCCGACCGCCGCCTGCTCCAGCTCTATCGCGCCGCCTACGACGCGGTGGGAAGCGGGGCCGGCACGCTGCGCGCCGACGACTTCCACTCGCACCTGAGCGCCGACCTGGCTGAACGACGGGCCGCCGCGGGCCGACCGCCGCAGCCGACCGCCGTGGTGATCGGGGGAGGTAGCGGCGTCCCGACGGATCGGCGCTGGTTCAGCCACGCCGATCAGCCCCGGATCCTGGTCCTCGGTTCCGACGCGCCGCAACCCGAGCTTGGCGTCGGGACGGAGCTGCTGACCGCTCCCACCGCTCGACCCGAGCCGGCATGGGTCCTGCAGCGCCTGGCCGAGCGGGGGATCGACTCGCTCCTCCTCGAAGGCGGGCCGCGCCTCAACGCCGCCTTCCTTGCGGCGGGGCTGATCGACGAGCTGTACTGGACGATCGGAGCGCGCGTGCTCGGCACGGATGCCCTCCCGATGACGGCACCCATCCCCGGCGGATCCCCGTGGGCCGAGCACCCCCGCGAGGGGCGGCTGGTCAGCATCCATCGGTCCGGCGACGAGCTGTTCCTTCGCTACCGCTTCGAGGGCAGCGGGACGTGAGAGTGGAGCTCGGTCGCCTTGGCGCCTGGGGGCACCTCGATACGCTGCCGATCGAGGCGGCTCGGGCCTATGCGCGACGCGTCGACGAGCTCGGCTACGGCACGCTCTGGGTTCCGGAGACGGTGGGCCGCGAGCCGTTCACGCTGCTCGGCCTGCTCGCCGCGGAGACGCGCGAAGTCCGAATCGGGACCAGCATCGTGAGCATCTGGGGGCACGACGCGCAGACGACGCGGATGGCGGCGATGACCCTCCAGGAGGCGACCGGCGGGCGCTTCGTGCTGGGGCTCGGCGTATCGCACCTCCACCTCGCCCAGAAGCTGCGCGGCCACACGTTCGATCGCCCCCTGACGCGCATGCGCGAGTTCCTGGCCGCCTACCGGGCCGCCACCTACCGTGGGCCGATGGTCGAGGGCGGCCCCGAGCCGCCGGTGCTCATTGCTGCGCTCCGCGAGCGGATGCTGGGCCTGGCTGCCACCGAGGCCGATGGCGCCTTCCCGTACCTCGTCACGCCCGAGCGCGTGGCCTGGACGCGCGGCGTGCTCGACGCGGCTGCCCCCGCT
>JBGQKH010000100.1:0-5577 GCA_041499395.1 Candidatus Limnocylindria bacterium | reverse complement strand
TGCCGATCGGGCACCGGATGCGGATGATCGGTCCCAAGGGCAAGTTCATGCTCGAGCCCGACGACGAGCGGACGCACCTCTTCGTGTCGACCGGGACCGGGATCGCCCCGTTCATCTCCATGGTGCGCGAGACGATGGCCGCCGGAGAGCCGCGTCGGACGGTGATGCTCCACGGCTGCTCGTACGTCAACGAGCTGGGCTACCGCGAGATGCTCGAGGAGCTCGAGCGCGATGGTCGATACCCGCTGCAGTACGTGCCGACCATCTCCCGCCCGGACCACCCGCGCAACGCCGGCTGGGAGGGGCGCACAGGGCGCGCCGAATCGGTCGTCGCATCGGTCTGCCACGACCTCGCCCTCCGACCGGAGAAGACGGTCGTCTACATCTGCGGCAATCCCGAGATGATCCTCAACGTTGAGCGGATCCTGATGGACCGCGGCTTCCCCGAGTTCCACGTCAAGAAGGAGCTCTACTGGCCCAAGGGCAAGCCGGGAGTCCCCGCCGCAGGCTGACCGTCCCGCGCGGAGTGGTGACCTTTGGCCCCCCAAATCGTGCGGATTGGTGCGTGAGTCCACGCGCGTCGGCACCCCACCATCTGAGGTGGAACCCGTACCGAGCGACGGTGGATGCATCCGGTCGTAGCGAAATCGATCCTCTCCCCGAATGTCACGCGCCTCGTGGTGGAGGCGCCGCGGATCGCGCAGATTCGCCAGCCGGGGCAGTTCGTCATCGTCAGGCTGGGTCCCGGCGCGGAGCGGATCCCACTCACGATCGCCGCCGCCGATCCGGTGGCCGGCACGATCAGCCTCATCATCCAGTCGATCGGCAAGAGCACTTCCGACCTGGTCGAGCTCGAGCCGGGCGGGGCCATCACCGACGTGGCGGGACCCCTGGGGCGGCCCACCGAGCTGCTCGCGGCCGGGCACGCCGTCTGCGTCGGCGGTGGCGTCGGGACGGCAGTCATCCTCCCCATCGCGCTCGAGCTGGCGCGGCGCGGCGTGCAGGTCACGAGCGTGATCGGCGGTCGCTCGCGCGAGTGGGTCATCCTGGAGCCGGAGCTGCGCGAGGCGGGCGAGGTGGTGGTCTGCACCGATGACGGCAGCTACGGCCGCCACGGCTTCGTGACGCAGGCCCTCGCCGACCTGCTCGCGGGCGGTGGAATCGACGCGGTCTACGCGGTCGGGCCGGTGCCGATGATGCGGGCCGTCAGCGAGATGACCCTCCCCTACGGCGTGCCGACCACCGTCTCCCTGAACGCGATCATGGTCGACGGGACCGGGATGTGCGGCGGCTGCCGCGTCGCTGTCGACGGCGAGACCCGCTACGCCTGCGTGGAGGGCCCGGAGTTCGACGGGCATCGGGTCGACTTCGCGATGCTCGCGGATCGGCTCCAGACCTACCGCCCATTCGAGCAGCAGGCGATGGAGCGTCGCGAGGCGTGCCGCATCGGGCTCCGCAAGCCCCCGGCGCCGGCGGCGACGAGCGCATGACCGAGCACCCGCCGCTCACCCCCAAGCAGCGCATGGCGATCGACCGGGTGGCGATGCCCGAGCAGGACCCCGACCTACGGGCAGTCAACTTCCGCGAGGTGAACCTCGGGCTGGCACAGCAGATCGCCATGCTCGAGGCCGAGCGTTGCCTCCAATGCCCCAAGCCGTATTGCATCGATGCCTGCCCCGTCCGCGTCAACATCCCGCGCTTCCTCCGCCTGCTGCGCGAGGGTGACCTGCCCGGGGCCGCGAACTCGCTGCTCGACGACAACGCCCTGCCCTGCGTGACCGGTCGCGTATGCCCGCAGGAGACGCAGTGCGAGGGGGTCTGCCTGCGAGGCAAGAAGGGCAACCCGGTGGCGATCGGGCACCTCGAGCGGTTCGTGGCGGACTGGGCCCAGGCGCACCCCGACGGGATCACCCACGCGACCCCCGTGCCCAGCGGGCGAACCGTGGCGATCATCGGCTCGGGACCGGCCGGGCTCACCGCGGCGGGCGAGCTGGCCAAGCTCGGGCACGACGTCACGATCTTCGAGGCGTTCCACGCAGCCGGCGGCGTGCTCGTCTATGGCATTCCGGAGTTCCGGCTGCCAAAGGACATCGTCCAGGCCGAAGTGGACCGACTAAAGGCGGCGGGCGTGAAGATCGAGCCGAACGTGATCATCGGCAAGACCTACACGCTGCCCGAGCTGAGCGCGACGTTCGACGCGATCTTCATCGCGGTCGGCGCCGGGCTGCCGGTCTTCATGGAGATCCCCGGCGAGAATCTCAAGGGGGTCTACTCGGCGAACGAATACCTGACCCGGGTCAACCTGATGGGTGCCTGGAACCCCGACTCGGACACGCCGATCCTCCACGGTCAGCGGGTCGTGGTGGTGGGCGGCGGCAACGTGGCGATGGACTCGGTGCGCACCGCGCGGCGCCTCGGCGCCACCCAGGCGGTGATCGCCTACCGACGCGGGCGCGAAGAGCTTCCCGCCCGCGCGGAGGAGGTCCATCACGCCGAGGCCGAGGGTGTGCGCTTCGAATTCCTGGTCGCGCCGCTCGCGGTGATCGGCGACGAGAAGGGGTGGGTCACGGGGCTGCGCTGCCAGCGCATGGCGCTCGGCGAGCCCGACGAGTCCGGCCGGCGACGCCCCGAGCCGATCCCGGGATCCGAATTCGTGATCGAGGCCGATATGGTCGTCGTCGCGATCGGCACCCGGAGCAACCCCCTGCTCACCTCGACCGCTCCCGACCTCAAGGTCAACCAGTGGGGCTACATCCAGACCGATCCGTATGGCATGACCAGCATGGCGGGCGTGTTCGCCGGCGGCGACATCGTGCGCGGCGCAGCCACCGTGATCCTGGCGATGGGCGATGGGAAGCGTGCTGCCGCCTCGATCGCCTCGTACCTGTCCGGGGTCTACCCGCCCCCGGCGCCGGAGCCGGTGGAGCCGCCCGAGAAGCCGGCGCGAGCCAGGGTCCAGCCAGCGGCCTGACCGCCGCCCCTTGACCGCGCACGGGGGCATCCCCGACAGTTGCGCGCGTGCCAGAACCGCCCGAGCCACGCACCCTGAACGTGGCCGGCCTGCACCTGCCGCTGCGCGAGACGACGGTCGTGCTGGTCACGACCTTCGCCCTCCTGATCGACTACTACCACCCGCTCACGCTGCTCAACTGGCCGATCGGGGCAGCGGCCTCGACGGGGCTCGAGCGGCTCGGCCTCTTCATGATCCTGCCGCTGGTCACCCTCCTGCTCCTGGGAGAGCGCCCTTCGGAGTTCGGCCTCCGCATCGGGGAGTGGCGGATCGGGCTGGCGGTGGCCGCCAGCCTGGCGCTCCTCGTCACGCCGGTCATCCTCATCGTCTCGGGCCTGCCCGACTTCCAGCTCTACTACGCACCGCAGGAGGCAGGTCCCCTCGCCATCCTGGGACGTGCCCTCGACGTCGGCGCCGCGGAATTCCTGTTCCGCGGCTTCCTGATGTGGACCCTGATCCGGGTCGCCGGCCCGATGGGCGTGGTGCTGGCCACCTTCCCGTTCGTCTTCACGCACCTCGGCAAGCCCGAGCTGGAAACCCTCTCGACCTTCTTCGGAGGCCTCGGCTTCGGATGGCTCGCCTGGCGGACCCGATCGGTCCTGTACGGCGCCCTGCTGCACGCCTGGCTGATCAACCTGGTGGTGCTCGCGGCCCGAGGTTGAGGGCGGGCGGACGCGCTAGCTGCGCCCCTCGTGCAGCATCGCGACCGTCTTCGCGATGCGTCGCTCGCGCGCCTCGGCACCCTTCAGAGCTGCGATCGGTTCCGCCAGCCGGCGCCGGTTGCTGTACGAGAGCGCGTCGAAGGTCTGCTGCGCCTCGGCGTCAGCACGAAGCGCCGCCGCCAGGTCCGGCGGAAGCGCCACCTCGCGTGGGGCCGTGTCGAGCTCCAGGTCGATCTCCACCTCATCGCCGGGGGCGACCCCCGCGCCCGTCCGGAACTCGGGCGGGACGCCGAGCATGAACGCTCCGCCCATGACGGCCACGCTGGTTCGGTATGTGAACCCGTTGATCGTGGCCCGCACGGCCGGCTTGCGGCTCGAGCCGAGCGCAGCGACTACCCCCGGCGGAACGTGGATGCCGGCGGCGGTCTTGCCGCTCGGCTGGATGACGGCACGGAACTTCACCGCGGCAGTATCGCATCCACCACGGCGCCCTCTGCGAGCACGATGCTGATGAGGACGGGGCTGGCGCCTCCCACTAGACTCCCAACCCATGCGACTGCCGCGGACCCTCGACGTCCTGCATGAGCGGAGCTTCGCCCGCTACCTGGCGGCGGTCACCGTCTCCACCCTCGGCTCGGGGATGGCCATGGTTGCGCTCGCCTTCGCTGTCCTCGGCTTCGGTGGCGCGACCGACCTCGGGATCGTGCTGCTTGCCCGGGAGATCCCGATCGTTGTCCTGCTGCTGCTCGGTGGCGTCTTCGCCGATCGGCTTCCACGTCGGACCATCCTCGTCGGGTGCGACCTCGTCAAGGGAACGGTGCAGGTCGCGACCGCGACCCTCCTCTTCACCGGCCACGCCAACGTCTGGGACGTCGCCCTTCTGCAGACCGCCTTCGGCGTCGCCGCTGCCTTCTCGCGGCCTGCACTGGTCGGGATCGTCAAGGAGGCGGTGAGCGACGGGCGGCTGCAGGAAGCCAACGCGCTCCTGGGATTGTCGAGCAGCGTGCTCTCGATCGCCGGGCCGGCGATCGGGGCGCTCATCGTCGCGGCCGGAAGCCCGGCATGGGCCATTGCGATCGACTCGCTCACCTTCTTTGCCTCCGGCGCGCTGACCGCCTCGATGCACCTCGCACCCACCCTCCGGATTGCGTCGGCGTCGATCCTCGGGGACCTGCGCGACGGCTGGCGCGAGTTCATCCAGCGATCCTGGGCCGTCGCCATGGTGGCTTCGTTCGGGCTCTTCCAGCTGAGCTACTTCCCTGCGCTGCTCGTGCTCGGACCGCTCGTCGCCAAGGGTCATCTAGGCGGTGCCGGCGCCTGGGGGACGATCCTGGCCGTCGAATCGGCGGGCGCAGTCTTCGGCGGGATGTTCGCCCTTCGGATTCGGGTGAAGCGGCCGCTCGTTGCCTCCCAGCTATTCGTCATACCGGCAGGGCTCCTGCTGGCGGCTCTCTCGGTCCCGCTCTCGCTGTTGGGGATCGTGATCGTGAGCTTCGTCAACGGCGTGGGCTTTGCCGTCGGCAACACCCTCTGGACGACGGCCCTCCAGCGCAACGTCCCGGCGCACGCGCTGTCGCGGATCAGCTCGTTCGATTGGCTCGGCTCCGTCGCGCTCAACCCGATCGGCTACGCCCTCATCGGCCCGATCGCCGGGGCCATCGGAGCGTCGGAGACGCTTGCCGTTGCCGCCGTCATGAACATCGTCGTCTGCGTCGGCATCACCCTCGTCCCATCGGTGCGACACATCGGCATGGGCGCGCCCTCGGCGGCTTCAGTAACCGACTAGGCTGGTGCGATGCAGCGCTGGCTACGGTGGGCCGTGACCGTTGCAACGATGGCCTACGGCGGACCGGGGCTCGTGGACCCGAGTGGCCTCGACCTCAGCATGCCACCGGCCGACAAGGC
>JBGQKH010000099.1:0-5591 GCA_041499395.1 Candidatus Limnocylindria bacterium | reverse complement strand
TCGGCATCCGGCACCTGCCGCTCGCGCAACGGGCCGGCCTGAGGGAAGTTCGCGCCTGAGGGCGGGCGAGTTGACAGGGCGCCCTCCCGAGGTTACGAATACGCGGTAGAAGACCGCCGATGACCCTGCGCCGCCTCGTCCTGTGTGGATTCGTGGTGCTCCTGGTGGTCGTGCCCTGCCTGGGCTTCGCCGCCGGAGAGCCGGCCCTCCACATCTGGAACAAGCACCCGCGTCACGCCAGTGGCCACGACGGCCCGGGCCGGACGGTGTGGAAGCCCACGCCCGGCACGCTGAATGCGCCGACCCCGGCCCAGGTCCTGGCGCTGATGGGTCGCCTGTCGCCGCCCCCGCCGCGGGCGGTGACCCCGCCGTTGCCTCGTCCGCCGTTCGTGCCGCCCCGCGTCTAGCTCGTCCGCCGTCACTCGTCACGGCTCCACTGACTCTACCCATCGTGTGTCGTCTGCCGGGCGGGTCTGCGCCCCCCGGCCGCGACGACGGGAGGACTGGCGATGTTCGGAATCGGCAAGGTGACGTGCGTGTGTTGTGGCGCCCGGGTGCGCCGGCGCGAAGCCCGCGAGGGCCAGGATGCTCGGGGTGGTTGCGTCTGCGACGCGTGCTTCGGCCGGTGGGACACGACCGGCCGGCGGTGCGCGGCGTGCGAGACCCCCGTGCGAGGGATGCAGGACATCGGGTTGTTCGCCGACCGCCGGGCGCTGGGACACGCCGACTGCGGGGGCGCCCGGATTCTGCGGGCCTGACGGTCATGGCGGAGCTGCCGAGCCGCCTCGTCGTCCTCACGGTCGTGGCGTTCTGCTTCTGGGCCGTCCTGCTGTGGGCTCTGCGTCACGTGAGTCCGCGGATCTCCGGGATCGTCGCCGCGCTACTGAGTTGGGGCGGGGCCAGCGTGGCGGCCGGGTGGATCGTCGCCATCCTCCGGCGCACCGGGTTCTGGCCGCTGGGTTAGCGATGATGCGTCGCTACGCCATCGTCGCCGGCAGTGTGGTGGCGGCGACCGGGATCAGTCTGCTCGTCCGGCCGCTCACGCACGCGCCGGCCTCCCCGCTGTTCGTCGCCGCTGTGATGGTGAGCGCGTGGCTGGGGGGCCTGGGCCCGGGCCTCGCGGCCACCGCGCTCGCCGTCGTGGCGCTCGACGGCTTGATGTCGCCGTCGTTCGTCTTGAACGAGGACGTCGTCGCGCGCCTGGCGGTCTTCACGCTGGCGGCGCTGTTCGTCAGCACGCTCGACTCGGCGCGCCGCCGGGCCCAGGCCGGCCAGGCCGAGGCCCTGGCCCTCGAGCGGGAGGCCCGGGCGGAGGCCGAGGCCGCCACGCGCGCGAAGGACGAATTCGTCACCATGGTGGCGCATGAGCTGCGCACGCCACTGACGGCCATCGCCGGCTGGGCGGCGGCCCTGCACTCCGAGAAGCTCCGCCCCGAGCAGCGGGCCCGCGCGCTGGCGGCCATCAAGCGCAGCGTGGCGTTGCAGGGGCGCGTGGTGGAGGATCTCGTCGATCTGTCGCGGGTGGCGCGGGGCCGGCTCACCCTGCAGGTCGCCCCGGTGGACCTGCGCGCCGTCGTCGAGGCGACCGGCGAGGCCTTCATGGCCATCGCCGCCAGCCGTGGCGTCAAGCTGGCGATCCGGGTGGGGCCCGCCGGTCCCGTGGTGGTCGGCGACGCCGCCCGCTTGCAGCAAGTGATCTCGAACCTCATCGGCAACGCGGTGAGGTACAGCCCGCCGGAGGGTACCATCCACATCGAGCTCGACGCGACCGACGGCCACGCGCGGATCGCGGTGCGCGACGAGGGCTCGGGCATCTCGGCCGCGCTTTTGCCCCACGTCTTCGAGCGCTATCGCCAGGGCGCCGGCGAGGCCGAGCAGGCCGGGCTGGGCCTTGGCCTGGCCATCGTCCGGGCCCTCGTCGAGCTGCACCACGGCCGCGTCGAGGCCACCAGCGCGGGGGTCGGACAGGGCGCCACGTTCATGGTGTGCCTGCCGCTCGCGACAGCTTCGCGCTTGACTCCGGCTGACCCTCGCGGTACCCGATAGGGCCAAGCTGCACGGGACGAGTCCATCCATGGTGATCGAGGTGAGGTAGCGCTCAGAATCCCGCTCGCAGAGGTGACTCCATGTCGCGTCCACGCCCGCTCCTTCCATTCCTGTCGCTGGCCGCAGTCCTGGCCCTGCTGGTCGTCGTCCTTCCGGCGACCGGGCAGGCGCCCGCCACGCCGAAGTATGGCGGCGTGCTGGTGACCTCGCCGCTGAGCGCGACCCCGAGCCTGTCGCCCCACGAGGAATCGACGATCGCCACCGTCCAGCAGGCTAGTCCCTGCTTCAGCAACCTGCTCTACTTCGACCCGGCCAAGAAGGTGGAGAGCGGCGACACGCTCATCCCCGAGCTGGCCGACAAGTGGTCGTGGCAGGACGGCTACCGCAACCTGGTCTTGTTCCTCCGTCACGACGTGAAGTGGCACGATGGCAAGCCGTTCACCTCCCAGGACGTGAAGTACACCTTCGACATCGTCCGCGGCGCTCCCGACGCCAAGGCCAAGCTCAAGGTCAACCCGCGCAAGCTCTGGTACGAGAACGTCGAGGCCATCGAGGCGCCCGACCCGCACACCGTCGTGTTCCGTCTCAAGCGGCCGCAGCCCTCGCTCCTGCTCATGCTGGCCTCCGGCTACTCGCCCGTGTATCCGGCCCACGTGCCGCTGGCCGAGTTCAAGAACCGTTGCGTCGGCACCGGGCCGTTCAAGCTGAAGGACAACAAGCCGGGTGAGCTGGTCGAGTACGTGAAGAACCCCGACTACTTCGTCAAGGGACGGCCGTACCTGGACGGGATCAAGTTCGTGGTCATCCGCGACCGCTCGACCCAGATCGCCGCGCTGCAATCGGGCCAGCTCGACGTGGCCGGTAGCGGCTGGAACAAGACCAACGCCGAGAACGCCAAGAGCGGCGCGCCCAAGCTCGTCATCGGCGAGGCCGACTCGAACGTAAACGACAACGTGCTGGTCAACTTCAAGAAGGTGCCGTTCACCGACATCCGCGTGCGGCGCGCCATCAACCTGGCGCTCGACCGCAAGGCCTACCTCGTCGGCCCGCGCCAGGGCGCGGCCACCTTCGGCGGCGCGCTGCTGCCCCGCCCGGCCGGCGTCTGGGGTCTGCCGGCGGCCGAGGTCGCGAAGCTGCCCGGCATGGGTGATCCGGCCCGGCAGAAGGCGGAGGCCAGGAAGCTGCTGGCCGAGGCGGGGTTCGGCCCCGCCCACCCGCTCAAGATCACGGTGTCGACCCGCGCGCTGGCCATCTACGTCGACACCGCGAGCTGGATGGTCGACCAGCTCCAGCTCGTGGGCATCGACGCCACACTAGAGCAGATCGAGACCGGCGTCTGGCATCCCAAGATGACCCGGCTCGAGTACCAGGTGGCCCTCAACCTCACCGGCGTCGGCATCGACGACCCCGACGCCCAGCTCTACGAGAACTACCGCTGCGGCTCGCAGCGCAACTTCTCGGCCTACTGCTCGGAGGAGATCGACCGGCTCATGACCGAGCAGTCGCAGCAGCTCGATCCCAAGAAGCGGCTGGCGCTGGTCCAGGAGATCGATCGCAAGCTGCTGGCCGACGGCGCCCGGCCCGTGCTGGGCTGGGCCAAGCAGTTCGAGGTGCACTGGCCGCACGTGAGGGGCTGGGCGGTGCACGAGAACTCGATCTACAACGTGAGCCGGCGCCAGGACGTCTGGCTGGACAAGTAGGCGCATGCGCCAGTACATCGTCAAGCGCGTGCTGATCGCCGGCGTCACGCTGCTGGGGATGTCGCTGCTGCTGTTCGTCCTCATGCGGCTGGCGCCCGGCAACATCACCGACATCATCTTCGAGTCGGCCGGCTACGTCGACGAGGCCGACCGCCACAAGCTGGAAGCCGAGCTGGGCATCGACCGGCCACTGATCGTGCAGTACGGCCGGTGGCTCGGCGACTTCACGCGGGGCGAGCTGGGCAAGTCGTACCGCTACGACCTGCCGGCCTGGCAGGTCATCAAGCCGCGACTGCCGGTGACGCTGGAGCTCGCGGTGCTGGCCATGGGCTTCTCCGTCATGCTCGGCCTCCCCTTCGGAGTGATGAGCGCGGTGCGGAGGGGCCAGCCGATCGACTACGTGCTGCGCGTGGTGTCGCTGGCCGGGCTGTCGATGCCGTCGTTCTGGCTGGCCATGATCGTGATCCTGCTGCTCGTGCGCTCGATCGGCTGGATCCCATCGATGACGTACGTCTCGCCGTTCGACGACCTGCGGGCCAATCTCGCCCAGTTCCTGCTGCCCGCCCTGGCGGTCGGCTACCGCAGCTCGGCGCTCATCATGCGGATCACGCGCTCGACCATGCTGGAGGTGCTGCGCGAGGACTACATCCGCACCGCCTGGGCCAAGGGCCAGCGGGGCACGCAGGTGGTGTGGCGGCACGCGCTCAAGAACGCCTCGCTGCCGGTCATCACGCTGATCGGCATCGAGTTCGCGTTCCTCATCGGCGGGCTCATCGTCACCGAGACGGTCTTCAACCTGCCCGGGGTGGCCCGCTACCTCGTCGACGCCATCCAGTTCCGCGACTACCCGATCGTGCAGAACCTGGCCATGCTGATCGCGGTGGTCGTGGTCTTCGCCAACCTCACGGTCGACCTGCTGTATACGTGGCTCGACCCGCGCATCACGTACGGCGCCTGATGGCGACCATCCCATCGATCGGCCTGGCGATCCCCGAGGCGCTGCCCCGCCAGCGCGGCCGGGCGGCGGCGTTCGGGCGGTTCGTGCGCAAGAATCCGCTGGGCGCGGCCGGCGGCCTGCTGGTCCTACTACTGCTCGTGGCCGCGCTCTTCGCCGATGTCTTCGCCACCCACAACCCGGTGCGCACGTCCATGCACGTGCTGGTGGCGCCCGGCACGGAGTTCTGGCTGGGCAGCGACAACCTCGGACGCGACCTGTACAGCCGCGTGGTGCACGGCGCGCGCATCTCGCTGGTGGTCGGCCTCACCTCCACGCTGCTGGGGGCGATCGCCGGCGGCCTGGTCGGCCTCGTGTCCGGCTACGCCGGCGGCACGACGGACCTCATCGCCCAGCGGGTGATGGACATCATGCAGGCGCTGCCCATCCTGGTGCTGGCGCTGGTGCTGGCGGCGGCACTGGGGCCCTCGCTGACCAACACGGTGATCCCGATCTCGGTGGTGATCGCCCCGCGGGCGGCCCGCGTGGTGAGGGCCAGCGTGCTGGCCATCCGCGAGTTCGCCTATGTCGAGTCGGCGCGCGCGCTGGGCGTGGGCCACGCCCGCGTGGCGTGGCGGCACATCCTGCCCAACACCTTCGGGCCCTTCATCGTGCTGGTCACCGCCCAGCTCGGCGGCGCCATCCTGGCCGAGGCCGCGCTGTCGTTCCTGGGCCTCGGCGTGCCCGAGCCGTACCCCTCGTGGGGACGGATGCTGTCGATCGCCGCCGCCGAGTACGCGCAGAAGGCGCCGTGGCTGGTGATCTACCCGGGACTGGCCATCAGCCTGGCGGTGTTCGGGACCAACCTGCTCGGCGACGCGCTGCGCGACACGCTGGACCCGCGCCTGCGC
>JBGQKH010000098.1:0-5674 GCA_041499395.1 Candidatus Limnocylindria bacterium | reverse complement strand
GGCCGCCCCGCTAAGGGGCACTCGCTCCGCATCGCTCGGCCGGGCGTGGGCCAGGATCCTCGCCCGCGCCTCCTCGACGGAGAGCATCGGGCTAGACGCCCAGGCGCATGCGGGCCTCGATGAGCCGCAGGATCCCGGCGCGCGTCAGCAGCCCGACCACGGTGCGCCCCTCGTCGGTCACCACCGGCAGCTGGTTCACCTCGCGCCCCTGGAGCAGCTTCAGCCCGTCCTCGAGGGGTGCATCCGGCCCGATCGTGGCCAGGTCGGCGTAGCGGGTCATGATGTCGGTGACGCGGGCCGCCTCCCAGTTCTCGCGCGGCATGCGGCGGACGTCGGAGAGGGTGACGATGCCGGCGAGCCCGCCGTCGCCATGGCTCACCACGAACGAGCGGTGCCCGCCGCGGATCAGCCGCTCGTTGACGAGGTCGGAGACCGATTCGTTCGGAGAGACCGAGGGAGGGTTGCTCTCCATCACGTCGGCGACCTTGATCCCGTGCAGCGCGTGCTCGATGCTCACCTGCGCCACGGCCGACTCGGCTGCGTTCGAGAGGAACCAGCCGATCAGCGCCAGCCAGACCCCGTTGAAAGGACTTGAGCCCTGGAAGATGAGGAAGACGCCGGCGGCGATCAGCAGGTAGCCGAAGAGCCGCCCCACGATCGCGGCATTGCGGGTGGCCGCGCTCCGGTCGCCGCGCAGTCGCCAGAGCAGGGCATGCAGGATCCGCCCCCCGTCCATCGGGAAGCCCGGGATCAGGTTGAAGAGCCCAAGGGTGAGGTTGATGAAGCCGAGCCAGCCGACGATCGCCTCGACCTCCTGCTGACCGATCGCGAGGTCGATCCCGATCAGGACGGCACCGATTACCAGGCTGGTCACGGGTCCGGCAGCGGCGATGAGCGCCTCGTCTCGCGGCCGCTGGGCCTCCCCCTCCAGGCTCGCTGCGCCGCCGAAGATGAAGAGGGTGATGTCCTTCACCTTCAGGCCGAAGCGACGGGCGACGACGGCGTGGCTCAGCTCGTGGGCGAGGACCGACGCGAAGAAGAGGAGCGAGATCACCGCGCCGAGGATCCAGTAGACGGCCTCCGGCCATCCCGGGTGGGCAGCCGGCAGCTGCCCTGCCGCCATCAGGTAGGTCACGATGACCGCGATCACGAACCACGACGGGTGCAGGGAGATCTGCACGCCGAGGATGCGACCGATCCGGATCCCGTTCCCCATGCCGCGAGTGTAGCCGAGGCTCAGCCCGCGGCCGGAGCGCTCCCCAGGTCCCGCCGAGCGAGCCACGCGGCGAGCAGCGCGCCGAGGACGATCGAGGCGCCGGCGAGCAGCGAGACATCGAACCAGAACGGCTCGGGGAAGATGCGGATCAGGTTCGAGTCGGGGCCGAACTGCCAGGTGCCCGCCTTGAAGAAGAGCGCGTGGAAGGCCGCGAAGGCGGCATCGAACGAGAGGGCGAAGAAGGCGCCCAGCATGATTGCCCCGGCACCTACCCCGGCAGCGGCGCGCAGCAGTAGCCGACCGCGGCGCGCGCGCTCCCCACGCAGCCTGCGCCACGTGACGATCAGCGCAATCAGCGCGACCGCCTCGAGGATCGCCAGGACCCGCACCAGGCCTCCCACGTCGCGCATGTGGCTGCGCTCCCCGGCGTCGAGGACCGGGCTGTTGCCATTGAGGCTTTCGCCGAAGTCGCCGTTCACGAAGAGGTCACCGAGCATCGCGGCGGTGACCCGATCGACGCCTGCCTGATCCGTCCCGAGCGATGCTGGCACGCCGTGACGCGCCTGCTCGGTGCTCACCAGCCACGGATTGAAGAGGAGGAGCGGCCCCGTCAGGACGATGGCCAGCGCGGCGGCGACGCCGAACCCGAGACCGATTCCCCCCGGCGCCGGCTTCGTCAGAGCGCCTTGGTCGGCAGCCGTCCCACGCCGACGAACATCGACAGGATCCAGCCCACGATCGCCACGACGATGGCGCCCAGGAAGGCCGCCCCGAAGTCGGCGACGTGGAAGCCGAGCTTGAGCCCGTCGCTGATGGCGGAGGTCAGGAGGAGCATCGCGGCGTTGATGACGAGCAGGAAGATCCCCATGGTGACGATGGTGATCGGGAAGGTGAGGATGCGCAGGATTGGCCGCAGATAGGTGTTCAGCAGGCTGAAGGCAAGCGCTACCAGCAGCAGCTTCCACCACTCCCCGACGAACGTGATCCCGTCCAGGAGGTAGACGGCCACGTACAGCGCGCCGGCGTTGATCAGGATCTGGAGGATGCGGTCGGTCTTCATGGCGCTAGCGTATCAGGCCGGGAGCAGCCGGCCGCGCACCCAGGCGCCGCGCACCATGGCCGGATGCGCGCGGAAGATGAGGCGGCTCAGCATCTCGTCCGGGTGGCCGTCGTCGTGCGCCCCCACCCCCTCGAGCGGCAGCGTCACCGACGGGTCGACAACGATCAGATCGGCCTCCTTGCCGACTTCAACCGAGCCGATGCGATCCGCCAGCCCAAGCGCCTCCGCACCCCCGAGGGTCCCCAGGCGGAGCCAGTCGGCCGGCGAGAGCGGCGCGTCGTCGCTCAGCCCGGCGGCGCGCAGGGCGTTCTGGGTGTAGGCGCCGGCGCGCATGACGGAGAAGAGCGGCGCGTCCGGCCCCGCGGCCACATCCGAGCCGAGCCCGATCCGGATCCCCGCCGCGAGGTAGCGCGCCAGCGGCATCGCGCCGCTCGCCAGGAAGAGATTGGAGCTCGGGCAATGCGCGATCACCGCCCCGCTTTCCGCCAAGCGTGTCACCTCGCGGTCCGAGAGGTGGATGGCGTGGGCCAGGATGGCGTGCGAGGTGAGGCCACCGGCCCGGTCGTAGACGTCGGTGTAGTCGACGGCATCCGGGAAGAGGCGCCGGACCTCGGCGATCTCGCCGCGGTCCTCCGATAGGTGCGTCTGCCAGTACGCGCCCGCCTCCGCCGCGGCACTGGCCGAGGCGGCCAGCATCTGCGCCGAGCAGCTCACCGCGAACCGAGGGGTGAAGGCGTACATCAGGCGCCCGTGGTCGCGGCCGTTCCACGCCTGGCAGAGCTCGCCCGACTGCCGCAGGGAGAGGGCCAGCACCTCGCTCGGGTCCCGATCGGTGTCGTAGGAGAGACGGTCCATCATCACCTTGCCGATCACCGCTCGAATCCCGTGCGCCTCGGCGGCGCGGAAGCAGGCGTCGAGGCTCTCCGCCCAGAGCGCTCCGTACGCGACGACGGTGGTGGTGCCGGCGCGCGCAAACGCACGGAACGCGGCCGGGGCGATCAGGTCCGCGGTCGCGACGTCGAAATTGCGCTCGAGCGGAAAGATGTAGCGCTCCAGCCAGGTGAGCAGGTCAAGCCCCGCACCGACCCCGGCGTTCGGAAGCTGTGGCAGGTGCGCGTGGAGGTCGACCAGGCCCGGCATCACCAGCCAGGGACGAAGGTCGATGACCGAACCGCCCTCGGCGCCCTCGCGCCACGGCACGATGGCCGTCAGCCGACCGGCGGCGTCGACTTCGATGAGCGCATCGGGCTGGTAGTCGAGGCCTCCCTTCCGCCGCGGCGTCAGCAGGCGGGCGCGCACCGTGAACGGCGGTGATGCCGGGAGCTGGGGTGCAGGATCCACGGCGGGATGCTACCCGCCGTGACCCCTCGCGGCTACGGTCCCTGACCGGCCGTCGCGACCAGCTCAGCCGCCTGCGCAGCGCGGCCGGCCTGGATGACCGGCACGAAGAGCGCGGCGAAGGCCACCGGATCGGTCTCCTCGAGGTCGTAGCGCACCCGCACCACCGGCTTGTTGAGCGAGAGGACGCGCGTGAGGTCGATCGGCGTAGCGGCGAGCACCAGGTCGGCCGGCACGGCATCAAGGGTCGCAGCCAGCTCGAGGGTCTGCTCAGCACCATAGCCCATCGCAGGCACCAGCGGGCCGAGGTCCGGGTAGCGCGCCAGCACGTCGGCGATGCTGCCGACCGCGTAGGGACGCGGGTCGACCGGCTCGGCGCCGAAGCGACGCGCCGCCACGATCCCTGCGCCGTAGGTCATGCCACCGTGGGTCAGAGTGGGCCCATCCTCGACCACGACCACCCGCGCCCCGTCGATCGGGCTGTCGACGCGCACTGCCGAGCGCGCCTCGAGGAGGGTCGCATCAGGATTGAGGCGCGCGACGTCGGCGCGGACCTGGGCCACCTCGCCGGCGCTGGCCGAGTCGACCTTGTTGATGAGCACCACGTCGGCCATGCGCAGCACCGCCTCGCCGGGGTGGTAGTGCAGCTCGTCGCCCGCACGGAGTGGATCGGCCACGGCGATCAGGAGGTCGGGCCGATAGAAGGGCAGGTCGTTGTTGCCGCCGTCCCAGAGGATCACGTCGGCCTCGGCCTCGGCGACGGCCAGGATGGCGGCGTAGTCGACCCCTGCGAACACGACGCGGCCGGCGGCGATGTGCGGCTCGTACTCTTCGCGCTCCTCGATTGTGGCGTCCTGCGCCGTCAGGTCAGCCATCGTCTCGAAGCGCTGCACGCGCTGGGCGACGAGGTCGCCGTACGGCATCGGGTGGCGCACCACGGCGACCCGCAGGCCCGCCTCGGCCATCAGCTCGGCGACGCGACGGGTGGTCTGGCTCTTGCCCGATCCCGTGCGCACCGCACAGATCGCGACGACCGGTCGGTGCGCGGGCAGCATCGTCCGCCGTGGACCGAGCAGCGAGAAGTCAGCGCCGCCGGCGAGGGCACGCGAGGCCGCGTGCATCACCGTCTCGTGGCTCACGTCGCTGTACGCGAAGACGACCTCGTCGATCGATTCGCTGGCGAGCAGCGACTCGAGGTCGGACTCGGGCACGATCGGGATGCCATCCGGATAGAGCGGCCCGGCCAGCTCTGGCGGATAGCGGCGCCCGGCGATGCCGGGGATCTGGGTGGCGGTGAACGAGACGACCCGATGTTCCGGATCGTCGCGGTAGGCGACGTTGAAGTTGTGGAAGTCGCGACCCGCGGCTCCCATGATCACCACCCGGCGCGCCATGGCGGGTACCTCCGTGCCTCGGTGCGCGGACCGCGGAACGGCCCGTCATCGCAACCCTGGCGTGGCACAAGCCGACGGCCCAGTGCCGAAGAGCACGCCACCGCGGGTCAAACGTCGCCAGCGCGCCGATCGCGTGTGGCTACGTAATCACCCCGTGACGGTAGTGGCGCGCGACCAGGATCGTGGCCAGCCCCACGCTGACCGCCACCGCGTTCGGGACGATGATCGCCACGTTCGGCAGCGAGACGCCGTAGGCGATCCATAGCGCGAAGCCGACCTCGAGCACCATGAGATAGCCGAGCGACACGTCGGCCGACGATCGGCGCTCCAGCATTCGGCGGATCTGGAGGGCGGGCGAGACCGCCATCAGCACGCCGTAGGAGGCGGCGATCCAGCCGAGAGCGTCGGTCATCGATGGGTCACCCTGATGCGGGTTGCGCGTGCGCGGTCGAGGCGTGGGCATGCTACGCGATCGGGCCGGACGAATGGCCCGCGGGCAGAATCCGCCGATCCGGGGTAGACTCTGGGCACTCTCCCCTTTGGGAGACTCCCGCGTGGTCGTCAGGTTCCTTCTCGAGCCGGCCGTGCGTCGTCGGCTCACTTCGAGAAGAGAACGAGGTCACACATGACCACAGGCACCATCAAGAAGGTCGTCTCCGACCGCGG
>JBGQKH010000097.1:0-5764 GCA_041499395.1 Candidatus Limnocylindria bacterium | reverse complement strand
CGGGCTCCGGAAGCAGGTGGCGCAGCCTACTGGGGGCGGTGTTACCCGGCGCTTACCGCCGGCTCACCGGCCCCCCGACATGCCTATCCTCCAGGCGTCACGACGTTGACCAACCGCCCGGGGATCTGCACCACCGTGCGCGGCGTGCGCCCCTTGAGGTAGGCCTGC
The DNA here is from genome assembly GCA_041499395.1 of Candidatus Limnocylindria bacterium. GTDB lineage: Bacteria > Chloroflexota > Limnocylindria > QHBO01 > QHBO01 > CF-167. The sequence continues at coordinate 5,596 of JBGQKH010000097.1, read as the reverse complement.
ACCCGCTCGCTCGCCAGGGCCAGCCGCTCGATCTCCTGGGGAGACGTATCAGGTGCAACCAGCAGCCTGTCGCGCAGCTTCCCGTCGACCTGCACCGGCAGCTCGATCATGTCCGCCACCACGAGGGCTGGCTCGAAGTCCGGCCACGCCTGCTGATGGATGCTGTACGCCCGGCCGCGCCGCGCCCACAGCTCTTCGGTGACGTGCGGCGCCATCGGCGCCAGCAGCAGGAGCAGCGTGTCGACGCCCTCCGCGTAGGCGGCGGTCCCGGCCAGGCCGGCGTCGCGTGCGTCGCCGAGCGCGTTGGTCAGCCCCATCAGCTTGGAGAGGGCCGTGTTGAAGTGGAACGCGGCGTAGTCCTCGCCCACCTCCTTGATGGCCAGATGCGTGGCATGCCGCAGCGCGCGAATGCCCCCCTCGATCGCCGCCATTTCCTGCCCCGGCACCTCTCCCGCGCTCGGCGGGAATCCGCCGGGGGCGTCAGCCGGCATGCCAGGGATCGGCCGAGGATGGCCACCGGTCGTGGCCTGCGCCGCTGCCCAAACCCGTCCCAGGAACCGATGCACCCCCTCGATGCTCGAGGGGTTCCAGGGACCACCCTGGTCCCATGGCCCGATGAACATCAGGAAGCAGCGCACCGTGTCCGAGCCGAAGCGGCCGGTCAGGTCGTCGGGGTTGACCACGTTGCCGCGCGACTTGCTCATGCGCTGGTGGTCCGCGCCCAGGATCTGCCCCTGGTTGCGCAGCGCCAGGAACGGCTCGTCGAAGGGGAGGAGTCCCATGTCGCGCAGCGCCTTCACGAAGAAGCGGGCGTACATCAGGTGCAGCACCGCGTGCTCGGCGCCGCCGGTGTAGAGGTCGACCGGCATCCAGTGGCGGACCGTCACCGGGTCCCAGGCGAAGCCGTCCTCCTTCGGCGAGCAGTAGCGCAGGAAATACCACGACGAGTCGACGAAGGTGTCCATGGTGTCGGTCTCGCGGCGCGCGGGGCCGGCGCAGACCGGGCAGCTGGCCGCGAGGAACTCCTCGTTCGACTGGAGCGGGCTGACCCCGGTCGGCGCGAAGTCGACGTCGAACGGCAGCAGCACCGGGAGCATGTCTTCCGGCACCGGCTGCGCGCCGTGCTCGGGGCAGTAGACGATCGGGATCGGCGCGCCCCAGTACCGCTGCCGGCTGACGAGCCAGTCGCGAATCTTGTAGGTGATCGCCGATGAGCCCTGTCCTCGCTCGGCCAGCTCCTCGGTGATCGCCGCGATCCCGTCGGAGGCGGTCATGCCGGTGAAGGCGCCGGAGTCGACCAGCACCTCGTCCGCGGTGTGCGCCACGAACGCCTCGCCCTCCGGCGCCGTGCCACCCGGCGGCAGCACCACGTAGCGGATCGGCAGGTCGTAGCGAGTCGCGAAGGCGAAGTCGCGCTCGTCGTGCGCCGGGACGCCCATGATCGCGCCGGTCCCGTAACCGGGCAGCACGTAGTCGGCGATCCAGATGGGGATCCGCTCCTCGGTCATCGGGTTGACCGCGTACGCGCCGATGAAGACTCCCGCCCTCTCGCGCTCGGCGCTCATCCGCTCGATCTCGGTCTCGCGCCGGGCCGCGGCCGTGTAGCTCGCCACCTCCGCCGCCCGGGCGGGCGTGGTCAGCGCCGCAACCGCGGCGTGCTCGGGGGCGAGCACCATGAATGTCGCTCCGAAGATCGTGTCGGGGCGGGTGGTGAAGACGCGGATCGGCGCCACCCCATCGGCCTCGACCGCGAAGTCGATCTCGGCGCCCTCGCTGCGACCGATCCAGTTGGTCTGCATGAGGCGGATCGGCTCCGGCCAGTCGATCTGGCTGAAGTCGAGCAGCTCGTCCGCGTAGCGGGTAGTCCGGAAGAACCACTGCTCCAGGTCGCGCTTGATGACCGGCGTGCCGCAGCGCCAGCAGTGGCGGTCCGCACCCTCCACCTGCTCGCGCGCCAGCGTCACCTGGTCCTTGGGGCACCAGTCGACCGGCGCCATGGCCCGATAGGCGAGGCCGGCCTTGAAGAACTGCACGAAGAGCCACTGCGTCCAGCGGTAGTAGCTCGGGTCGCTGGTCACCACCTCGCGGCTCCAGTCGAACATGCACCCCATCGACCGGAACTGCTCGCGCATCCGATCGACGTTCGTCTGGGTCCACTCCATCGGGTGCGCGCCGCGGTCGATCGCCGCGTTCTCGGCCGGCAGGCCGAAGCTGTCGAAGCCCATCGGGAACATCACGTTGAAACCCTGCATCCGGCGCATGCGGGCGACGATGTCGGGCCCGGTGGCGGCGTACCAGTGGCCGATGTGCAGGTCGCCCGAGGGGTACGGATACATCGTCAGCAGGTAGTGCTTCTCCCGCGGGTCGGCGTCGTCGGCGCGATACAGGTCGTCCGCCGCCCAGCGCTCGCGCCAGCGCGACTCGTAGGTCCGGGGATCGAACCGCTCGGCGGGCGCCGGGCGGGCGGGATTCTCCGTCGTCATGGGGCGCTCCTTCGTGCGATCCACAGGTCAATCCGATAGGGGACGATGAACGGCTCGTCGCCGTCGTGGCCGTGCTGGCGCAGGAGCGCGTCGAGCTCGGCGCGGAACTGGTTCTGTTGCTCGGAGGTCATCGCGACGCGAACGTACGAGGCCGTGAAGGCCATCCCGACGAACTCGCCCGGGGTCATCAGCACATCCTGGTGGAGCTGAACCAGCTCCGCTGGATCAAACGCCCTGCTCTCCGCGAGCAGGCCGCGCGTCTCCTCGCGACCGCCCGATTCGTAGCGACCGATGCCCGGATCCTCGGTAGTGGCGGTCGAGCGCCTCAGCAGTGCGGCATAGTCGGCGAGGAACGGCGATCTGGCCGCGTCGCGCACGTTCCAGAAGAGGGCGATACCCCCGCCCGGACGCGTGATGCGAGCCATCTCGGCCAGGGCGCGCGCGGGGTCGAACCAGTGGAACGCCTGCGCGGCCGTCACCAGGTCGGCAGACGCGGGATCGAGCCCGGTCTCCTCGGCGTTCGCCTGCCGGGTCGCGATGGCGAGCCCGTCGCTGGTCGCCCGCGAGAGGAGGACGTCGAGCATCGGCCTGCCAGGCTCGACCGCTGTCACCCGCCAGCCGAGCGCCGCCATGGCAAGGCTCGCCCGCCCCGTCCCTGCGCCCAGGTCGACGACCGCGGGAGGCTTCGTTAGGGCGAGCCGCGCAGCGATCGTCGCGAAGAGCTCGTCGGGGTAGCCGGGGCGGAACCGGTCGTACTCGCCGGCCCAGGCGTCGAAGCCTCGGGCGCGCGCCAGGTCGACAGGTCGCCGTTGCACGGTCACGACCCACCTCCCTCCGGCGGGAACCAGGCCATCAGCACCTCGTCGCGGAACGTGCCGCCAGGGACGCGGTACTGGCGAAGGCGCAACCCCTCGCGCACGAATCCGGCGTGCTCGTAGACGGCGATCGCCCGGTCGTTGTCCGGGAAGACGCCGAGCGCCACCTTCGCCAGGCCGCGCTGGCGCGACCAGTCGAGCGCCGCCGCGACGAGCGCCGAGCCGATTCCCACGTCGCGCCAGCCATCGGCGACGCAAATCGAGAGCACGCCGACGTGGTCGCTCACGATGCTGCGCTCGACGCTCACCAGCACGTTGCCGACCACGTCGCCATCCGCCTCGGCGACGAGCGCCAGGCTCTGCGGCTCGCGGATCATCTCGCCGATGTAGAACGCCTCGGATGGCTCACTCACCGCCGTCGCCGGCGTCACCAGCCATCGACCCTCGCGGCGCACCGCGGCGAAGAGGATGGCCAGCGGGCGGGAGTCCGTGGGGCGTGCGGGGCGCAGGGTCCAGTGTCGTCCGTCGATCGCCGTTCGCGCCTGTGCCTCGCTGAGCGTCATGCGGCCACTCCTGCCCAGGGTATGACAAAGCCCCCGCCTCGTCAGGACGAAGGGGGGCCTTCGCGGTACCACGCTGACTTGACCGATTGGGGTGGTGGAGCTGGGGGGACTCGAACCCCCGACCCCCTGCATGCCATGCAGGTGCTCTCCCAGCTGAGCTACAACCCCACGTCGGTCCACTCATCGGCGCTGCTATCGGACGCCATCCCGGCCGCTGCTCGCGGCTGCTCGGCGGGCGAGTTCGGGGCTGCTCCGATCGCCGGCTTGCACCATCCCGGCTCGCTGCGGATCGAGGCGGACGCCTACTGCTCCCGCGTCATCGCATTCGGGCGGGAGTATATCAGCCGTCCTGCCGACCCTCAGGCAGGCGAGTCGGCGCTCTCCGATCCCGCGAGCGATCGGGCCAGCAAGGCCGCCCAGTTTCGGACCAAGGCTACGATCCGGTCCGTCCGGGCCACGCGTAGCGGACGTCAGGCTGCCGCTCCTCGTTGCGCGACCCGTCGCTCTCGTCGATCAGAACGAAGCCATGGCGCTCGTAGAACCGACGCGCACCCTCGTTGACATGGAATGTGAAGAGCGACAGTCCCCCCGGTCGGAGCCCCTTGGCGAGCTCCACGAGGCCGCCGCCGATTCCACGGCCTGTCCAGCCGGGGGCAATGTAGAGCTGGTCGAGCTCGGCGCCGTCCAGGACCATCATCCCGATCACCGTGCCGCCAGCGACCGCCGCCCACGTTTCACGGGTGGGGATCACCACATCGTGGATCCACCTGCGGACCTCATCGTCGGTGTGCGCCGGTGGGAAGCGATATGCGCCGTGAAAGGACCGGAGGTAGACCTCCGCGACTGCTTCCGCGTCCTCTGCCGCCGCCCGCCGCAGGACGACCTCATCGCTCATGCCCGCAGGCGACGTCCGCGGGCGGCGATCGGTCAGGCTCCATGGCCGGGCTGGTCATTCGCCAGCGCCGCCTTGAGGCGGGCCAGGCTGGCATCCATGTCCTTCTCGACCGCATCGGTCACCATCCGCTCGAGCGGGGCCATGAAGATGCTCTCCGCCTTGACCTCGGAGCTGAAGGTGAGCTTCGTCCCGCCTTCGGTAGCGACCAGGTCGAGCGACCCGAGCACCGACATGCCGCTCACGCTCGTGGTGAGGGCCAGGCGCCGATCCGGGACGGCCTCCAGCACCGTGGTGTTGGCGGTGACCCGTTGGCCCATCACCTGGAGGACGACCTTCCCGGTCGAGCCGGCGACGGTGGGGGGCGGGGAGGTTCGCTCCGAGGAGACGACGCCCGTCTGCCAGCGCGGCACGTTCGTGGGCTCGGACAGGAACGCGTACACCTCCGCGGGCGAGGCGGCGATGAAGACGGTTCCCGATACGCGGCGCATCGGCCCAACGGTACAGGACCATCGGTGGAGCGCGGGCCGCCGCGCGACCGCGTATCCTGCTCCCAATTCAGAACAGGGAGGGGCCACCAGTGCTCCGCAGACTCGCCCCCGCCATGGCCTTGCTGATCACCGTCCTGGCCGCCTGCCAGGGTTCACCGGCCATCGCAAATCCGACCGACATCATCACCCAGGGGCTGACGGCAACGACCAGCCTCAAGAGCTTCCACGTATCCCTCAAGCTCGACGGATCGTTCAAGATGCCCCAGACCGGTGGCACGATCGACCTCAAGTCGACCAGCCTCGAGGCCGATGTGGACATCGGCGGCAAGCAGGCTCACCTGAGCTTCGCCAT
>JBGQKH010000096.1:0-5792 GCA_041499395.1 Candidatus Limnocylindria bacterium | reverse complement strand
CGCCCTCCCAGTAGTAGGCGACCCTGTCGCCGAGGCCGTTCGCGACGTGGCGGTCGAGGCAGTTGGCGCTGATGTTCAGCTTGCCGCCGACGAACCACTTCGCATAGGGGAGCTGCCAGTCGAGGAGCTCGGTCCAGGGCTCCATCCACTCGATGCGCTTCGCCTCCTCGGTCCAGAAGGCACGGAAGCCCTCATCACTGGCCGTGTCGGCGTAGATCTCCGGGTCGTTGGCGGTGGCAGCGGCCACGAAGCCGGCGGGGGGCGGGAAGAGGCGCTCTTCGCGCAGGAGGTTCTCGATGGTCGCAACTTCCGCGGCCGGCTCGATGTGCTCGATCTGCTCGCCCTGCTCGTCGGCCATGGGCGGGATTCTAGCCGCGCCGCCCCAGGCGGGGCCAGATCACCTGCTACCGGTCACGAGCCGTTCACGGTCAAAGAGCGCCGATCCAATCCTCCAGCCGAGCACGTCGAGCACCAGCAGCAGCGCGCCGATGCCGAAGGCAAGGTTCGCGGTCACAGGGATCACGTTGTAGGCGACCAGGTAGATGACGAGGATGGATGGGAGGCTCGCGAGCGCGCTGAGCTGCTGGGCGACCCGCTGGTCGCCCGATCGAGCCGAGACAGCAATGCCCACCCAGATCGACCAGGTCGCCAGGAGTGGTGTGAAGAGGACCTGCGCGAGGATGTCCTGGCCGCGGAAGACCGCCGACGCGACCTCGGGCTGCGCGAAGACCTTCACGCACCCGAGGAAGAAGGCGTAGACCACCAGCGAGATGACGAGCGACGGGAGGAGGGCGGCGACCGCCTTGGCCAAGAGGAACTCCTCGCGGCGGATCGGGGTGGTGAGCACCGGCTCGAGCGTGCCCTGCTGACGCTCGCCGACGACCGCGTAGGCAGCCAGGGTTCCCGGCACGAGCGCCGGGATGCCCAGCAGGATCGCCAGCGGATCCCCGGCCAGCAGGGCGCCCGCCGACGACGCCGGCAGGGCGAGGACCTCGATCAACGGTGCGACGATGAAGATCATCGGCAGGACCGCCATCGTCGTGATGATGGCGCCGTTGTGCCGATACTCGCGCAGCTCCTTGCGGACGATTGCCAGGATGCGCCTCCGGCTGAGCCTCATCCCCTCGCCGCCTTCCGCTCCTCGTCGATCAGCTCGAGGTACACGTCCTCCAGCGAATGGTGCGACTGGCTGATCGAGAGCACGTCGGCACCGGCGGCGACCAGGGAGCGGGTCACCGCGGGCGCGGCGACCGCCGCGTCGGAGACGTCGAGCAGGTACGTGGCCGGACCATCCTGTCGCCAGCGGTCGACCCCGGGCAATCCGCCGAAGACGCGATCCGGCTCCGAGAGCGCGGCCACGGTGGTGACCGCGAGCATCCGGGCGAAGAGCTCGTCGCGAAGCTCGTCCGGCCGGCCGATCGTGCGCAGCGTCGTGCTCAGGATCGCGACGCGGTCGCAGAGTCGCTCGGCCTCGTCAAGCCGGTGCGTCGTCAGGAAGATCGTGACCCCGCGCTTGCGGAGCTCGTCGATCAGCTCGTGAACGTCACGCGCGGCCACCGGGTCGAGCCCGGAGGTCGGCTCATCCAGGAAGAGCACGTCGGGGTCGCTGAGCAGCGCCCTTGCCAGCGCCACCCGCTGGCGCAGGCCCTTGGACAGGGTCCCGCAGGTCTCGTCCGCTCGGTCGGACAGGTCGACGGCGTGCAGGGCACGGTCGATGCGATCACCGGCGTCGGAGACCTCGTACAGGTCCGCGAAGCACCGCAGGTTCTCGACCACGCTGAGGCGGAGGTAGAGGCCCGGTGATTCGGGCATGACGGAGATCCGGCGGCGGATCTCCACCCCGTTTTCCGTTGTGAGCGGGATACCGGCGACCGTCGCCGAGCCCGAGGTCGGTGCGAGGAGCGTGGCCAGGGTGCGCACCGTCGTCGTCTTGCCCGCGCCGTTCGGACCGAGGAAGCCGAAGACCTCGCCGCGTCCCACCTCGAACGAGAGATCCTCGAACGCGGCCCTGTCCCCGAATCGCTTCGTCAGGTGGTCGACGACGAGCGCCGGGGCACCGCCGCCACTGGCCGTCGACGGCACCGCGTCCGTGCCGCTCATGAGGCCACCCGGTCGGCCGGCTTGACCCGCACCAGCGCTACCAGTGTCGCGGCTCCCAGGTACGAGCTCGCCATCAGCACGAAGGCGGCGGGATACCCCCAGGAGGCGGCCACGGATCCGATCACGTAGGCCCAGAACGCACCGATCCCGAAGGCGAAGGTGAAGAAGACGCTGAATGCGACGTCCCGGGTGGGGCCGATGGCCCGGTCCGCGAGGAACGCCTGGAGCACCGGCGACTCCGAGAAGACAGCGGTCCCGAAGGGCAGGAGCAGGGGCACCAGCAGCACCAGGTTCGACCCGGCAGCCAGGAAGGCGAGGATCCCGATCGTGCAGAGCAGGTAGTAGACGATCAGGGTTCGCTGCCGCCCGAAGCGGTCGGAGAGGGCGCCGGCGAGCAGCGGCCCCACCACCGCGCCGACCAGCAGCAGGGCGTAGAGCAGGGCCGTCGTCCCCTCGGAGATGCCCAGCGGGCCGCGCAGGTAGAGGAGCATGAAGGGGGCGACGATATCGAGCCCACGACCACCGGCGGCGATCAGCGATGCGCCCAGGATCAGCCGCAGGTCGGGGCGCCCGAGCACCTGTCCCAGGTGACCTCGGACCGAACCAGAATCGCGCGCTCGAGCCCGGTACGCCGCGCCGTCCTCGCGCACCTTCCAGAGGATGAGCGCCCCCATGACGAGCGCCGGCAGGCCGAAGAGCGCCAGTGTGGCCTGCCACCCGACGGCACCGATCAGCCCCAGGCCGATGAACGGCACCAGCACCGAGCCGAGGTTGCCCCCGCTGGTATGGGCGCTGATCGCGACACCCCGTCGCTCGGCCGGGAACTGGTCGGAGAGGAGCGCATTCCCGACCGGGTGCTGGGGGCTCGACCCGATCCGCGCCGCCGAAATGGCGGCGAGCAGCTGGCCGACCGAGCGTGTCGTCCCTCCCAGCACCATGCTCGCGCCAAAGATGAGCTGGCCGCCGCCGAGCAGCACGGGGCGAGAGACCCATCGGGTAAGGAAGCCATAGAGCAGCTGCATCGACCCGCCGACGGCCGTGGTGATGGCAATGAACAGGCCGATGTCCCGCGGGTTCAGGGCGAACTCCACGATCAGGATCGGGTAGATGAGCGGCATCAGCGCCGACTGGGCGTGGATCACCGCGTGCGACAGGGAGAGCAGCGCCAGGGTCAGCGCGGGGCGTGCGCGGGGCGGATCGGTCATGCCGGTGCCATGGATCGCGGTGGGAGCTCGCTCCGCGCCTTGCCGCGCACGACGAGCTGCCAGGCGACCAGGGCGATGAAGAGGATCGTGACCCCTCCCCCGGCCAGGAAGCCGGCCGGCGGTCCCCAGGCCTGCGCCACGCTCCCGGCGATCAGGCCGCCGATCGGCGTGGAGCCGGCGAAGACGGTCACATACAGGGCCATCACGCGGCCGCGGAGGGCGTCCGGGACGCTGCGCTGCACGATGACATTGATGGTGTTGACCATCAGCATCGACGAGAAGCCGACGAAGACGATGACGAGGAACGCCGGAATCAGGGACCTGGAGAGGCCGAGCAGCAGCTCGAAGAAGACGAATGAGATGGCGCCGCCCAGGATCGTCCAGACGAGCGGCCGCCGCATGCCGAGGAAGGCGAGGGTGAGCGACCCGATCAGCGACCCGACGCCCATCGCGGCGAAGAGCGCGCCGAAGCCATCGGCCTTCAGGCCAAGCGTGTACTTCGCGAAGAGCGGCAGGAGCGTCTGGAAGTTCATGCCGAAGGTCCCCACCCCGGCGAGCAGGACGAGCGGCCAGAGCACGTTCGGGGTGCGGAGTGCGTAGCGGATCCCCTCGGAGAGGCTGGATCGGATGGGAGGGTGCCGGGCAGGGCGCTCGATTGGCTGCATCGCGGCCGGTTCCATCCGCCGCAGGGCGATCAGCACGCCCAGGTAGCTCACCGCGTTGATCGCGAAGTTGAAGGCGGGACCGAAGATGGCCAGCGTGACCCCGGCCACCGCCGGCCCGATCACGCGCGCGAGGTTGAACGAGGCGGAGTTGAGGGTGATGGCGTTCATCAGGTCGTCGCGCGGCACCAGCTCCGCGGCGAACGACTGGCGGACCGGCATGTCGAGCGCGTTCACAAAGCCGAGCGCCAGGGCCAGCAGCATGATGTGCCAGATCTGCACCACGCCGGTGACGGTCAGCACGAACAGGGCAAGCGCCTGAAGCGCCGCCACCGACTGGGTGAGCAGCAGTAGCCGTCGCTTGTCGACCCGATCGGCGAGCACCCCGCCGAGTGGCGCAAGGGCCAGCGACGGAGCGAACTGGAGCGCCACCACGACCCCGAGCTGGATGGAGCTGCCGCCGAGCAGCAGCACCAGCCACGGCTGGCTGACCGACTGCATCCAGGTGCCGACCAGGCTCACGATCTGGCCGATCCAGTAGAGGCGGAAGTTCCGGTGGCGCACCGCGGTGAAGGCGCGGTCGAGTTGGAGCATCGCGGGGAATGCTACAGACCCCGCGCGGCCACGACGGAGGTCCCACCGATGCGCCATGCTTCGGGACCATGCGACGTCCGATCGCGCGGCTGACCGGCGCCGCCGCCCTCCTGGCGGTGGCCGTGGCGATCTCCGTCACCCTCGCGCCCAGAACGATCCCCGCCGAGCAGCTGCCCTCCGCCTCGCAGCCTGCGGCCAGCGCCTCGCCCCGCGCCTCGTCCGTGCCCACCCAGCCGGCGGCCTCCAAACCCGTCGGATCCCAACCGGAGGGCGGTGGCGGAACCGTCCGCCCAGTTGCGCTGCTCCCCGTCTCGAATGCCCAGGCAGCCGCCCTGCAGGCTGCGGTCGAGCGGGCACGCACAGCGTTCGGCCTCGGCGCGGTGTCGGTCGGCGTCTCGGCCGATGCGACCCTCGGCTGGAGTGGCGCCTCCGGACCGCCGCGGAACGGCGTCACGCCCCTGAGCGGCACCACGCCGTTTGCGATCGCGAGCGTGACGAAGACGTTCACCGCCACGATCGTGCTGGAGCTCGCCCAGGAGGGGCGGATCCGGCTCTACGCGCCGGTGACCGACTATCTCCCCGATCTCGGTGTGGCAAAGGGCGTGACGGTGGCCGAGCTGCTCCGTCACACGAGCGGCATCGCCGACCTGCTGGCGCCGATGCGCGACCGCCTCAACGCCCAGCCCACGCGCGTCTGGACCCCGGCCGAGGTGCTGGCCGTCATCGGGCCGTCGCAGTTCGCGCCGGGGACCGACTGGAGCTACTCGAACACGAACTACGTGATCGCGGGGATGCTCGTCGAGCGGGTCACCGGTCACCGCTTCGCGGACGAGCTGGCGCGACGCATCACCGACCCGCTCCAGCTGACCGGCACCGCCATCCCGTCGGCCGTGGCGAAGGGGAACCTGCTCGGCGTCTCGTGGTCGAGCGCCTTCTGGACCGCCGCGGCCCTGGATTCGACCGCCGTCGACCTGGTCCGCTGGGGTGATGCCCTCTACGGCGGGGCGCTCCTGCGGCCGTCGAGCCTGGCGCTGATGCTGGACTTCAACACGAACGATTACGGGATGGGCGCCGAGCGCTACCACCTCGCCGGCCTGACCGGCTATGGCCACTCTGGCCTGCTGCGGGGGTTCACCACGCTGCTGATCCACCTGCCGAGCGAGCACCTCACGATCGCGCTGCTCGCGACCGGGCACGCATTCAGCCCCTCGTCGCTCATCACCTACGCCGG
>JBGQKH010000095.1:0-5829 GCA_041499395.1 Candidatus Limnocylindria bacterium | reverse complement strand
GGACCGTGGGACGCAGCTCCTCGACCCGCTTCGGGGTGAACGCCTTCGAAACGAGGCTGCGCAAGCGGGTATGGTCCGGCGGCTCGCGGTCGAGCATCCCGTTGCGGACAACGTGCCAGAAGGGGGCTTGGCCCTCCGGATCAGGGGGGCGGCCCATCTCCTCGTGCGTGGCCTGGTGCAGGTAGGTCCGCCCGAAGCGGCGGTCGCGCAGCAGCGCGTTCACGTCCGCGTGGCGCGGGATCAGCCAGTGGTCGGTCTGTTCGTCGTAGTGGATCCGACCGGCACGACGCAGCTCGTCGTAGGCGGGATACGGGTTCCCGATGAAGCCGATCTCGGTCGGCTGAAAGGCGGCCAGTGCGTCCCCCGACATGCCGGGCAGAGTAGCAGCGCATGGCATCATCAGCCACCATGCGCGCGCGAGACCTGGGGATCGTGATCGGCGAGCTGCCGACCGGGCCCCTCAACGCGATCACCGACGTCCCCGGTGTCCGGGTCGGCCACGTCACGTTGATCTCCGGCGAGGGCCCGCTCGTGGTCGGCAAGGGCCCGATTCGGACCGGCGTGACGGTGATACTTCCGCACGACGGAGACCCGGGGCGCGAGCCGGTCTTCGCCGCCAGCCACACCCTCAACGGCAACGGCGAGATGACCGGCCTGGAGTGGGTGCGCGAGTCGGGGATGCTCAGCAGCCCCATCGGCCTCACCAACACGCACAGCGTCGGCGTGGTGCGCGATGCGCTCGTCGCCGCAAGCATTGCCGCCCGACCACGAGGCGGCCTCTGGTCGCTGCCGGTCGTGGCGGAGACGTGGGACGGGTACCTCAACGACGTCGACGGCCAGCATGTGCGCGCCGAGCACGCCTTCGCGGCGCTCGAGTCGGCGGCGAGCGGGCCGGTGGCCGAGGGGAGCGTCGGGGGCGGCACCGGCATGAAGGCGTTCGGGTTCAAGGCCGGGATCGGCACCTCCTCGCGCCGGGTGGCCGACGAGCAGGGCGGCTACACGGTTGGCGTCCTGGTCCAGGCGAACCACGGCCGGCGGCGGCAGCTGCGGGTCGATGGCGTGCCGGTCGGCCGTGAGATCGGCCAGGCGGAGGTTCCGGGCCCTGACGTCCCGGCTCCCGCGGCCGGCTCGATCATCGCGGTGGTCGCCACCGACGCACCGCTCCTTCCCCACCAGTGCCGTCGGCTCGCCCAGCGCGCCTCGCTCGGCGTAGCGCGCGGCGGCGGCGGCGGCGAACACGACTCCGGGGACATCGTTCTCGCCTTCGCGACCGGCAACAGAACGCTCCATCCGGAGGATCGCGACGGATCGCCGCGCACCTTCCCGCTCACCATGCTCAACGACGACTACCTGGACGACCTGTACTGGGCGACGATCGAGGCGACCGAGGAGGCGATCCTCAACGCCATGGTCGCCGCAGAGACGATGGTCGGCCGGGACGGCATCACCTTCCACGCCCTGCCCCACGACCGCCTGATCGCCATCATGGACCGATACGGGCGCGGCCCGAGCTAGAGCCGCATCGCCTCGCGGATCGAGGCGGAATCCGGCGGCACGCTCCGCATCGAGCCCTCCTCGCCCGCCATGATGTCCGGGTCCTTCAGGCCGTGGCCGGTCAGGATGCAGACCACGGTCTCGGAGCGGCGCAGCCGGCCGTCGCGCGCCAGGCGCGCCACGCCCGCCACCCCCGCGGCCGAGGCGGGCTCGCAGAAGATCCCTTCGCTGGTCGCGATGCGCCTCTGCATCTCGAGGATCTCCGCGTCGCTCACCGCCTCGATCACCCCTTCCGACTCGTCGCGCGCCGCCACGGCCCCCGCCCACGACGCAGGGTTGCCGATCCGGATGGCGGTCGCCACCGTCTCGGGCGCCTCGATCGGCTCGCCCCGGACGATCGGGGCAGCGCCCTCGGCCTGGAAGCCGAGCAGTCGGGGGCGCCGCCCATCGGTCCGGCCCGTGGTGGCGTAGCGCAGGAAGCCCTGCCAGTAGGCGGTGATGTTGCCGGCATTGCCGACCGGCAGGGCGAGCGCCTCCGGCGCGCGTCCCAGCTCGTCGACGATCTCGTAGGCACCGGTTTGCTGGCCTTCGATGCGATCGGGGTTGATCGAGTTGACCACGACCGCGACCCCGTCGTCGCCGAGCTGCCGCACCGCCGTCAGGGCCGCGTCGAAGTTGCCATCGATCGTGATCAGCCGCGCCCCGGCGGCGAGCGCCTGGGCCAGCTTGCCGCGCGCCACCTTGCCGGCCGGAAGCACCACGAAACACGGAAGCCCGGCCGCGGCCGCGTATGCCGCCGCGGAGGCGGAGGTGTTGCCGGTCGAGGCGCAGACGACGGCGCGCGCGCCCGCTGCCACCGCCCGGTTGACCGCCAGCACCATGCCCCGGTCCTTGAACGAGCCCGTTGGGTTCGTCCCCTCGAACTTCAGGTAGAGGGCGGCCAGCCCAAGCTCGGCGCCGAGCCGCTGCGCGTGGACCAGGGGCGTGCCGCCCTCGCCGAGCGTGACCGGGAACGTCTCGCCGGGGCGTGCCAGCAAGTCGCGGTAGCGCTCGAGGAGCGGGAGCTGCGGGGCCATCGGCCGAGTATAGGAACCCTTGCGCGGCGGGCGTAGCATCCGACTCAGCGCGCGCCCAGGAGTCGGCGCGCGACATTGGGAGGCTTCACGATGCGACCCGCCCTGCGCCGCCTGGCCTTCATCGCGCTTCCGGCACTGATCCTGCTGCTGCCGGCGAGCGCGAACGCGTTCCCGCTCACCAACTGCACGCTGACGCTCACCGCGTACGACGTGAGCGGCAACCAGCTGGCCACCGCGACGGCAGGGGCCGATGACGCGACCCAGGCCGATCCCTTCGTGGTCGACTGGGACGGCACGGTCGCGTGGACCGGCACCCAGGGCTCGCAGGTGATCACCGACCATCACTGGAGCGTCTCGATCTTCAACATCCCGACGCCGCTGAGCGGCGGGGATCCAAACGCCGGCCACAAGACCGATGGCGCCGGCACGGTCCAGGTCGGCAAGAACCTGCCCTTCAAGCTGGTCGGCCTCTTCTACGTGTCGGGGCAGATCTCCGGGACCGGCGGCGACTGCGCCGGCAGCGGCTGGATGAAGCTCGACGGCAGCCCGGTGGGCACGATCGCCTTCTGGGTCTTCCTCGTCCTGATGGTGCTCGGCGCGCTGCTGACCTTCATGGGGTTCCGCGGGTCGGCGGCCTGGGCGATCATCGGTGGCCTGTTCCTGGGGCTGGGCGCCGCGATCGGGACGATCATCTTCGCGGTGCCGCTGGTCGGGTCGTGGACGCCGCTCGCCGCGATCGGGGCGGGGCTGGTCCTCGGGATCGTCGTCGCCTTCGTCGGTCCCAAGCCGGCACCCGCAGCGGGCTAGCTGGTCAGCGCCTCGCGCACGATGCGTGCCTGCTCGACCAGGTGCGCGGCGGGGTAGCCCTCGGCGGGGCGTGAGCGCTCTGGTCGGCTGACGTCGCCCAGCGGGATCCGGAACGGGACCAGGTGGCGGATCTTGGGGAGCACGAACTTGCGTGCCCCCATGTTCCGCGGCTCCTCCTGGACCCACGCCACGCGCTCGGCAGCGGGGTATCGGCCGAGCGCCGCCTCCAGCTCGGCGGTCGGGAACGGGTAGAGGCGCTCGACGCGGAGGATCGCCAGGTCCGGCTGCTCCGCGCGCCCCGGTGACCCGGCGAGGTCGTAGTACAGCTTGCCGCTGCACAGGATCACGCGGCGGACCGCATCGGGCGCGGTGACGGCCGGGTCGTCCAGGACCGATGCGAAACCGCCGCCGGTCAGCTCGGCGAGCGTCGAGGCCGCCTGCGGAAGGCGGAGGAGCGACTTGGGCGTCATCACCACCATCGGGCGCAGGTCGGCGTGGCGCGCCTGCCGGCGCAGCAGGTGGAAGTACTGCGCGGCGGTCGTGGGATAGACGACCCGGATGTTGCCCTCCGCCCCGAGCGCCAGGAAGCGCTCGAGCCGCGCCGAGGAGTGCTCCGGCCCCGATCCCTCGTAGCCGTGTGGCAGGAGCAGGGTGAGGCGGCTCGTCTGCCGCCACTTCGCCAGCCCCGCGATGATGAACTGGTCGACGATGATCTCCGCCCCGTTGACGAAGTCGCCGTACTGCGCCTCCCACAGCACCAGCGCCTCGGGCGCCGTGGTGGCGTAGCCGTACTCGAAGCCCAGGCACGCATACTCGGAGAGCGGCGAGTTGTGCAGCTCGAAGCTCGCCCGGGCGCCGGGGAGATGCTGGATCGGGACGTGGAGCTCGCCGGTCTGCGCGTGATGCAGGGCGAGGTGGCGCTGGCTGAACGTGCCCCGCACGGTGTCCTGGCCGGTGAGCCGGATCGGCGTGCCCTCGACCACGAGCGAGGCGAAGGCGAGCGCCTCGGCCTGGGCCCAGTCGATGCGCGGCTCCGCCTCGTCGAGGGCGGTGATGCGGCGCTCAAGCTGCTTGACGAGCTTGGAGTTGAGCGTGAAGTCGGGCGGCGTGGCCATCAGCGCCGCGTTGAGCGTGCGGAGGGAGGCGGCGTCCACCATGGTGCCCGGCTCGGGCGCCTCGTCGGGTGAGATCGCCTCCTCGCCCCGATCGAGCTGCGGCTCCGCGTGCCGGCGGCGGACCGCGGCCTGCCGTGTGGCGAGGTTCTTCAGGGTCGCAGCCGCCCACCCATCGGCCTCTTCGGCGGTCACCACCCCCGCGCGCACCAGGCTCGCTTCGTACAGTTCCCGGACGCTCGGGTGCGCGGCGATCGCGGCCGCCGTCAACGGCTGCGTATAGGCGGGCTCGTCGCCCTCGTTGTGCCCGTAGCGCCGGTAGCCGACCAGGTCGATCACCACGTCGGCGTGGAAGCGCTCGCGGTACATGATCGCCAGGCGGGCGGCAGCCAGGCAGGCCTCGGGATCGTCCGCGTTGACGTGGACGATCGGCGCGTCGAAGCCCTTGGCCAGGTCGCTCGAGTAGTCGGTCGAGCGTCCCTCGAATGGCTCGGTGGTGAAGCCGACCTGGTTGTTGGCGATCAGGTGCAGCGTGCCCCCGGTGCTGTAGCCGGCCAGGCGCGCCATGTTGAAGGTCTCTGCCACGACTCCCTGGGCGGCGAAGGCGGCGTCGCCATGGATCAGGATCGGGATGGTCCGATCCGGATCGACCGTCGCCCCGGCCGCTGCCCGGTCAGTCTGCTGGGCGCGCGCACGCCCCTCTACGACTGGGTTGACCGCCTCGAGGTGGCTCGGGTTCGGGGAGAGCGTGACGTGGAGCTCGGCACCGGCCGGCGTGGCGTAGGTCCCGTCGGCGCCGAGGTGGTACTTGACGTCGTCGAGGCCGCCCTTCGGCACCAGGGCATCGGTGCCGCCACGCCCCGCCTCGAACTCGGCCAGGATCGCCTCGTAGCTGACCCCAACGATGTGGGCCAGCACGTTGAGCCGGCCGCGATGCGCCATCCCGATCACCACGTCGCGCGCGCCCGCGGCGCCGGCGCCGGCGAGGAGCTGGTCGAGCATCGGGACCATCACGTCGAGGCCTTCGATGCTGAACCGCTTCTGGCCCAGGTACGCCTTGTGCAGGAAGCGCTCGAGCCCCTCGACCGCCGTCAGCCGCTCGAGGAGGGCGCGCTGCTCCGGCGCACTGAGCGCGACTCGGTGCGCGCCGGACTCGATCACCTGCCGCAGCCAGACCCGCTCCTCGTGGCGTGCGATGTGCTCGACCTCGTAGGCGATCGAGCCGCAGTAGGTCTCCCGCAAGGCCCCGAGCGCTTCGGCGAGCGTGTCGCCGGGGACGTTGAGACCCAGGATCGAGGCGGGAATCCGTGCCATCGCCTCCTCGGTCAGGCCCACCGGCT
>JBGQKH010000094.1:0-5972 GCA_041499395.1 Candidatus Limnocylindria bacterium | reverse complement strand
CAGGATTCCCGGTGCAGACGCCTCGGTGCGGCGCGGCGAGTGGGATCGGGCGCGCTACGTCGGCGCCGAGCTCTGGCACAAGACGCTGGGGATCATCGGGCTTGGCAAGATCGGGCGCGAGGTCGCCAAACGGGCGGCCGCGTTCGAGATGCGGGTCATCGCGCACGATCCGTTCCTCGCGCCGGGGCAGCTGCCCGAGCACGTCAGCGTGCTCGTCGAGCTGCCCGAGCTGCTGGCCGCTGCGGACGTGGTGACGGTCCACGTGACGCTCACGTCCCAGACCCGGGGGCTGATCGGCGCGGAGCAGATCGCCGCCATGAAGCGCGGAGCCGTCCTCGTGAACGTGGCACGCGGCGGGCTAGTCGACGAGGCTGCCCTGTCTGCGGCGCTCCACAGCGGCCACCTGTCCGGCGCGGCCATCGACGTCTTCGGCACGGAGCCGATGGCGCTCGACAACCCGCTGCGCAACGCGCCGAACACGATCCTCACCCCGCACCTCGGCGCGTCGACCGCCGAGGCGCAGGAGCGGGCTGGGGTAGAGATGGCGGAGCGGCTGCTCGAGGCGCTCTCCGGGAAGTAGCTGCCCGCGCGGTGAGCTGGGTGCCGCCGCGGTATCTCTCACGGGTGGGGAATCTCCTTAAGGAATCCGGTCCGCGCGGACCTATTTCGCAGCGCACGAGAACTAACCGATCCAAAGCGGCAATCTGCCACCCGCCTGCGGCGCAATTCCCCACCGAAGGGAAATAGCCGCAGCGGACCCGCCCTACGACCGGTGCCCCTCGCTCGGCTTCGGGCGTACTCGCCTCCGCCCGGCCAGCCAGCCGCGGCGACCTGCGGCTGCCGCGGGAATCCACAGCAGCATGCGCTCCTGATCCCGGACCTGGAGTCCGCGGTCGCTCAGCCATCGACGTACGAAGGGGGCGAACAGAGCTGGGTGCGTGCGGACGACCGAGCGATTCACGTCCGTCCCCGCGACCGCCAGCACCCGAACGACTCGCGATGCGGGCCAACCCCTGCGTCGACCCAGGACCGGTGCAAGGCGAACCTTCATGTCGAGGCTGCCGAAGAGATCCTGCAGATCCGCGAGCTCGGTCTTGACCTCCACCACTGCCAGGGCCGTGCTGGCGGAGTGGAACGCGAGCAGGTCGATCCGCCCACGCTCACCGTATTCGCTGTAGCTCGCCTCCGCCTCCACTGCCCAGCCGGCGCGCATCAGGTTCGCGGCGAGCGACTCCACGATTGCCGCGTGTTCCTCGTCGAGCAACCGAGCCACGTCCGTGCCGCGCCCGACCACGCGGATTTCAACCCGAAGGTCGAGAACCGCGGCGTGAGCACGCAGCACGGCAACCGACGAGATTAAGCCCAGCTCCGTGCGCCCGATGGTCGCCGGTGAAAGGCCACAGCGGACTGCCACGTCCCGCAGCCGCCACCCACGACGAATGCGAAGGATGCGCAGCAGTCGGCCAACCTCCAGGTCGCGCATGCTGCTGACGGTGGCCATCCACCCCTTACCGTGCGATCACGGGCGGCTTATCTCTCGCTGACGGAGTCTTCCGACGAAGGATCGGCTCGTTGGCGAGTTACCTCTCGTGCCGCGCGACGTATCGGTCCTGGCGCCGTCCTGGACGCCAACAGCAGAAAGTTCGTCTCCGGGGCTGAGAAGTAGCCCCAGCACCGGCAACTCCTCTTCCAAGGGGCATCGGCCTAGAATCCGCGGCGTGAGCCGCAAGCCCTTCGCCTCCTCGGCGGACCTCGCCGAGAAGACGGCCACGCTCGAGGAGCTAGCCCCGGGGGTCTACGCCTACACGGCGCAGGGCGACCCGAACGTCGGCTGCATCGTCGGGACCGATGCGGTGCTCGCCATCGAGGCGCGCGCCACGCCCCTCATGGCGCAGCGCTGGATCGACGTGATCCGCACCTTCAGCAACCTCCCGTTCGGGGACCTGGTGCTGACCCACTACCACGCGGTGCGGGTCCTCGGCGCGTCGGCATTCGGCGCCCGCCGGATCGTGGCCCACGCCAACACGGCCGCCTGGATCGAGGAGCGCGGCGCCCAGGACTGGGCGAGCGAGGCGGGACGCATGCCGCGCCTCTTCGCCGGCGCCGAGACGATCCCCGGCCTGACCCGCCCGACCCATACCTTCACCGACACGATGCAGATCGACCTGGGGAATCGCTTCGTGGAGCTTCGCTACCTGGGGCGGGGGCACACGGCCGGTGACATCGTGGTGTGGCTGCCCCAGGAGCGCATCTGCTTCGGCGGCGACCTCGTCGAGGCGCAGGCTGCCCCCTACATGGGGGACGGGCACATCGAGGACTGGCGCGGCGCCACCCTCGACGCCGTGGCCGCGCTCGGCGCGCAACAGCTGGTCGGCGGCCGCGGGCCGGTGGTGCGCGGAGCGGCCGTTCGCCAGGCGATCGACGACACGCGCGCCTTCCTGTCGGCGGTCCTCGAGGGGACGAGGGCGATCAGAGAGGCCGGTGGCACGCCGGCGGAGGCGTATCGATCCACCCATCAGGCGCTCGCGCCGCGCTACGGCAGCTTCCCGATCTTCGAGCACACGATGCCCTTCAACGTGCAGCGCGCCTGGGACGAGCTCGACGGGATCGACCATCCGCGCATCTGGACCGTGGAGCGAGATCGCGCCGTCTGGGAGGCGCTCACCGCCTGATGGCCCCGACCCGGCGCGGGGGGCCGAAGGCACGACCGCTCGACGCGCAGGTCGCGGTGGTCGGGGCCGGCCCGATCGGGATGACCCTCGCCGGGCGCCTGGCGCAGCACGGCGTATCGGTCCTGCTCCTGGAGCAGCACCCGCAGCACACCGGCGAGGGGAGCAAGGCGCTCTGCATGCAGCGTGAGACGCTCGAGATCTGGGCGCGGCTGGGGATCGGCGAGCGGGTCGCGGAGCGCGGGGTCCAGTGGAACCTGGGGCGCACCTATTTCCGCGGGCGCGAGCTCTTCCAGATCCGCCTGCCGGGCACGCCCGGGGACCACTTCCCGCCCTTCGTCAACATCAACCAGACCGAGGTCGAGGCGATGCTGCTGGAGCGCCTCGCCGAGCTCCCGCAGGTCGACCTGCGCTGGAGCCATCGCCTCGTCGGCCTCTCCCAGGACGCCGATG
Source organism: Candidatus Limnocylindria bacterium (assembly GCA_041499395.1). GTDB lineage: Bacteria > Chloroflexota > Limnocylindria > QHBO01 > QHBO01 > CF-167. The sequence continues at coordinate 2,850 of JBGQKH010000094.1, read as the reverse complement.
GCGTGACGCTCCGCTGCGAGACCGCGGATGGGGAGCGGACCCTGCGGGTGGCCTACCTGGTCGGCGCCGATGGTGCCCACTCGAGCGTTCGACGCCTGCTCGGGGCCGGCTTCCCCGGCCACTCACACCCGGACCTGTTCCTGATCTGCGACGTCCGCGCCCACCTCTCCTTCCCGAACGAGCGGCGCTTCTTCTTCGACCCGCCCGAGAACCCGGGGCGCCAGGTGCTGATCCATCCCCAGCCGGACGACACGTGGCGGATCGACTGGCAGGTCCCTGCCTCGACCGACCTCGACGCCGAGCGTGCCAGCGGTGCCCTCGATCGTCGCATCCGCGCCGTGCTCGGGGCGGGCACGCCGTTCGAGCTGGCCTGGGTGACGCTGTATCGATTCCACCAGCGGCTGGTGGAGCGCTTCCGCGTCGGCCGCGTGCTGCTCGCCGGCGACGCTGCCCACCTGCTCAGCCCGTTCGGGGCGCGCGGCCTCAACTCGGGCGCAGCAGATGCCGAGAACCTGGCGTGGAAGCTCGCCGCAATCCTGGCGGGAGACGCGTCGGATCGGCTCCTCGAGAGCTACCACGCGGAGCGGCGTGCGGCGGCCCTCGAGAACCTGGCCGTCACCGACGCCACGATGCGCTTCATGGTCCCGCGCGGCCCCCTCCGCCGCGCCGTCCGCAACGCGGTCCTGCGGGGCAGCCTGCGCAGCGCGACGCTGCGGCGCCTGGTCAACTCGGGGCGCCTGGCCCAGCCCTTCACGTACGCGGCCTCACCGATCGTGGTGCAGGAGAAGGGCGACCCACGCCTTCCCACGGTCGGCGGCGTGGTGCCGGATGCGCCGTGTCACCCGGTCGGCGGCCCGGTCGCCGGCGGCCCCGGCGAGGGCGCTTCGAGGCTGCGCGAGCTGCTCGGCGAGCGCTTCGTGGCGCTCCTGGCGCTCGACCCCGGCGACGCGGCGAAGGCAGCGATCCGCGCGTCACGCCTCTCCTGGCCGGCGCCCTGCGACGTCGTGGTGATCGGCCACGACGCGCCGCTGAGCGGGGTGATCGTCCTCGACGACCGGGCTGGCGAGGTCCGGCGCGCGTACGGGGCGGCGGGGCCGGGGGCCTTCCTGATTCGCCCCGACGGGCACCTGGCGGCCCGCATCGGGCTGACGCGGCCGGAGGCGGTCGACGCGCTGCCCGGCATGCAGGCTCGCTCGCTCGGCGGATAGCGTGAGGTCCCCTCGTGGACCGCAATTCTCACGCCCGGAGAACAATGCCGAGGAAGGGCGGCCGGGCATCCCATGTGACGGGTTGGTGCGCACGTGGCGAGAAATAGCCGTCGCCGGGACGTGATTCGGCCCATCCGCATGTCAGAAGGCCCCACTCGTGAGAAGTAAGGGCCTGGGTATGAAACCCGAGAGCGGTCGGGCTAACCGTGTAGCGTTCCGGACCAGCACAGATCCGCAGTCTTGACGTTTGGCAGAGCGTAGAGCACGGTGCCCAGGCCAACCTGCGAGGAGAGCACCAATGGAGCAAGCTCGACCGATCGTGGTCCGGCCAGATGAGGGGGCCCCGCCACCCGGGCCAGCCACGCCCGGTATGGACCGCCGACAGCTCTTCGACCATGAGGATCGCTGGGTCGGCTGGGTGCAGACCGACGCCGGACTCGCGGGCGGCTGGCACCACCATGGAGCGCGCGACTCCTACATCTACGTGCTCCGCGGCAGGGTCTCGATCGAATACGGTCCCACCGGGCGCGAGCGGGTGACGGCGGTGGCCGGGGACTTCATCTTCAATCCCGCCCGGATGGTGCATCGCGAGATCACCGGTCCCGACGAGCCGGCAGAGTTCTTCGTCATCCGCGTTGGGACCGGCCCGCAGAACGTCAACGTCGACGGCCCCGGTGCCGATCCGGACGGCAGGTGACTTGAGGCCTGGCCGTCGATCGGTGGGATCCATCCGAACGGGAGGGCGCCGGCCAAGCCGAGCGGGGTGATCTTGGGGTTGCCCGGTGGCTCGAGCCGTCCGCCTGGCCGCCCCGATGGTGCTCCCCTCCACAGCAGACGGTTGACGGAGTCATGCCCGGCCCCAGTGCCACACAGCTCAGCCCGCAGTCGCGGACAGGGTGTGGATAACCGCTCAACGGGACGCTGAACTGGTGGATAACCCCCCTTGTGGCCGCGGGGCGCGGCTGCCATTCTTCCCGCGGGTCCCGAAGGGGCAGCTGGTCGACTGGAGATCACATCAACGGTCGCCGCGGTTCCTTCGGGACTCTTTTCGTTGCCCGCCGCCAGGCACCGTCACGCGGCGGCCGACGGGAGCTTCAGGCTCCACCCCCGCCCGGGCCGATCCTCAGAACGCCCAGACCCCATTCGCGAAGCGTCCGGCGAAGAAGATGAGCATACCGATGCTCACCAGGGAGGCCAGCACCAGCACCAACCGTCGGCGCGACATCAGCGCGAGCGAGACGTAGAGCGGGAAGAGGGTCAGCGCGTAGCGCGGGACCGATACCACGAACGATGTCGACACGAAGAGCAGCCAGTTGCCGGCCATCCAGGCGAACCACGAGAGCCGGAAGCGGAGCGCCGCGTGGAGGGTCGCCACCAGGCCGATGGCGATGAAGAGGAGCTCCATCCAGCCCAGCATCAGCACGTTCTCGAACCTGCTGTTCTTCAGCCAGCCGAAGACCCCGCTGATCCCGTTCCACGGCCAGTCGAGCGACTTGTACCAGTGCTCGTGCTGGATCCGCAGGAAGGTCAGCGCGTCGCCGTAGATCGCCTGGTTCAGCGTCAGGTAGCCGCCGAACCCGACGGCCACGAGGCCGATCGCGAGCCACTCGACCCGCAGCCGCCGCTCCTCCGGCGTGCGGTG
>JBGQKH010000093.1:0-6099 GCA_041499395.1 Candidatus Limnocylindria bacterium | reverse complement strand
CCGCAGTTCCGGGTGCAGACGCTGCCGAGCACCATGAAGGTGGCCGTGCCGAGCGCCCAGCACTCGCCCTGGTTCGGGCAGCGAGCCTCCTCGCAGACGGTGTGGAGCGACTGGCTGCGCATGATGCTGCTCACCTGCGCGAAGGTCTCGCCCATCCCGATCCGCACCTTGAGCCACTCCGGGCGACGCCCGCCCGGGCCCGCGTTCTCCGGGATCGGGTCGCCGGGGAAGAGGATCCCGGTGTCGATGCCCGGCCCGCCGGGATACATCACCTCGGACGGGGAGTGGTGGCCGGCCGGCTCGGTGACGACGGCAAGCTCGCCGAGGGTGGAGAAATCGCGCTGCGGGTCAGGTGTCACGCGAGGAGTCTACCCAAGGGGCGCCCCCGCCGCCGCCGGGAGGACTGGACCTTTGGTCCGGAAACGGGCCGTTTGGCCCATCCCGGCACGGGGAGCCGTTCCTAACTCCGGTCAGGTACGTCCGCACGCGCCCCGTCGCTGACCCGTTCGTCCGTTGACGGGGTTGCCACGCGCGGCGGAACATCGCCCCATGGAACACGGCGCGCACCACGGCGGCCACGAGCAGCACCCGCAACCGCCGGCTGGCAGCACGCCGCACAACAAGCACGCCGGCCACGACCCCGAGGCGTTCCGCCGCCAGTTCTGGGTCGTCCTGCTGCTGACCATCCCGGTCGTCCTCTGGAGCCAGGAGGTCGAGGGCTGGCTCGGGTACTCCGCACCCGCCTTCATCGGCTCCGACTGGATCCCGCCGCTGCTGGGGACTGTGGTCTTCGCCTATGGAGGGCTGGTCTTCCTGCGGGGGGCCCGCTCGGAGCTCGCCGATCGCCAGCCGGGGATGATGACGCTCATCAGCCTGGCGATCGCGGTCGCCTTCGTGGCCAGCTGGGCAGCGACGCTGGGGGTATTCGAGGTCGATGTCTGGTGGGAGCTGGCCTCGCTCATCACCGTCATGAGCCTGGGCCACTGGCTCGAGATGCGAGCGATCATGCAGGCGCGCGGCGCCCTCGCCGCGCTGGCGGAGCTCCTGCCCGACACGGCGGAGCGCGTGACCGATACCGGCTTCGAGACGGTCAAGACCGGGGATCTCCGCGTCGGGGACGTCGTCCTGGTCCGGCCCGGCGGGCGGATGCCGGCCGATGGTGACGTCGCCGAAGGCGGCGCGGACGTCGACGAGAGCATGATCACCGGTGAGTCGCGAGCGGTGCCCAAGGAGACCGGGGATCGGGTCGTGGCGGGCACCGTCGTGGCCGGCTCGAGCCTGCGTGTACGGGTCTCCGCAGTCGGGGACCAGACGGCCCTCTCGGGGATCATGCGTCTGGTGGCGGAGGCACAGGCCTCGAACTCGCGGGCACAGGTGCTCGCCGACCGCGCCGCGGCCATCCTCTTCTACGTCGCCCTGGCGGCCGGCGTCATCACCCTCGCGACCTGGTCGCTGCTCGGGAATCCGGAGGTGGCGCTCATTCGCACGGCGACGGTGCTGGTGATCGCCTGCCCTCACGCGCTCGGCCTGGCGATCCCTCTCGTCATCGCCATCAGCACCACGCTCGGGGCTCGGAACGGACTCCTGGTGAAGGATCGGCTCGCGCTCGAACGGGCACGAGACCTGCAGATCGTCATCTTCGACAAGACGGGCACGTTGACCCGCGGTGAACCGGTGCTTGCAGGGGTGGTGGCCGCAGCTGCCGAGGACCAGGCGACGGTCCTTGGCCTGGCGGCGGCGGTGGAGGGCGACAGCGAGCATCCACTGGCGCGTGCCGTGCTTGCGGGTGCGCGCAGTCGCGGCGTCGAGGTCCCACCCGCCACTGGGTTCCAGGCGATGGCGGGGCGCGGGGCGCGGGCTTCGGTGGACGGCACCGTGGTCCAGGTTGGCGGGCCTCGCCTGCTCGCCGAGCTCGAGGTGGCGCCCGCAGCTGAGCTGGCAGCGAGCGTGGACGCGTGGGAGGCGGCCGGCCGGACGGTGCTCTACGTGCTTCGCGGTGGCCGAATCGTGGGCGCTCTGAGCGTGGAGGACGAGATCCGCCCCGAGTCGATCGAGGCGGTCACGCGCCTGCATGCGCTCGGCGTGCGCGTTGCGATGATCACGGGTGACGCACGTGCCGTCGCTGATTCGGTCGCTGCGCGGATCGGCATCGACGAGGTGCGTGCCGAGGTGCTGCCCGCCGACAAGGCGGCGGCGGTGCGCAGCTTCCAGGCCGGCGGGGCGCGCGTGGCAATGGTCGGCGACGGGGTGAACGACGCTCCCGCGCTGGCGCAGGCCGACGTCGGCATTGCCATCGGCGCGGGAACCGACGTCGCCGTCGAGTCGGCCGGCATCGTGCTCGTGCGCGACGACCCGCGTGACGTCGTCGGCGCCATCGAGCTCTCGCGGGCGACCTACGCCAAGATGATCCAGAACCTCGTCTGGGCCACTGGCTACAACGCCGTTGCCATCCCGGTCGCGGCGGGGCTGCTGGCCCCCATCGGCTTCGTGCTCCCGATGAGCCTGGGTGCCGTCGCGATGAGCGCCTCGACGATCATCGTGGCCGCCAACGCGCAGCTGCTGCGACGGGTCAGGCTGCGACCCGCTGGCGAGCTCCGAAGCGCACGTTGACAATGGCGATCCCGGCGATCACCAGCGCCGTCCCGACGAGCAGCCGCGCGTCGATGATCTCGTGCAGCACGATCGCGCCCAGGACCAGCCCCACGACTGGCATCAGGTAGGCGACCAGCGAGGTGCGCGTGGCGCCCCATCGGCCCAGCAGGCGGAAGAAGACCAGGTAGGCGAGCCCGGAGCCGAAGAGTCCCAGCCACGTGACCGCGAACCATGCGTCGGGCTGCGGCGGAAGCTGGATGGAGCCGTCCACGACGAGCGAGGCGGTCGCGGCGATGACAAGCGCGAAGCCGATCTCCACCACCGAGGTGACCCTCGGCGTCAGCCCACGCAGGAAGCGGCGGGCCCAGACGCCGCCGGCGGCGTACGAGGCGGTCGAGCCGAGCAGCGCCAGCGCAGGCAGGAGGCTCGTCCCCGAGATCACGCCAGGGTCGAAGCCGACCAGGATGGCGACCCCGACGATGCCCACCAGCAGCCCCGCCACGCGCGGCGTGGTGAACGGCTCGTCGGGCAGCGTGAACGCCGCGATGACGATCACGACCAGCGGCACGCCGCCGTTGATGACGGCCGCCAGCGAGGACGCGACGCTCTGCTCGGCCCAGCTGATGAGCGAGAACGGGAGTGCCACGCTGAGCACGGCGATGACCACCAGGTGCCCGTAGCTGCGCAGGTCGCGTGGCAGGCGATCACGAGCCACCAGCGCGACGACGGCGAGCAGCAGGAACCCGATCGAGAGGCGGAGGGTGACGAGCGAGAGGGGTCGCAGGCCGGCGTCGACACCGATCCGGATGAAGAGGTAGCTGCTTCCCCAGAAGAAGCCGAGCAGGCCGAAGAGGAGCCAATCGATCCGGGATGAGCCGCGCATCCGCGTACGTTACCCGGCCCGTAGACTCGCTCGTATGGAACCGTGGACCGTCCGCGTCGCGATGTGGAGCGCCCGCCGCCGCTGGCTCGTCTTCGCCCTCTGGTTCGTCGCCACCATCGGGCTCTTTGCGCTGAGCACGACGCGGGGCGGGATCAAGACCCTCGACGTCAACAGCGATCCGAACGGCCCGAAGCTCGAGGCGGAGCAGGCCTACGACGTGTTCGGGGCCGGGGAGCCGGTCGTACCCGCCGAGCGGATCGTGATCGTGCTGGACGGCGGCCCGGGGGCCACCACCAACGCTGCCTTTCGAGGCGGGGTGAGCGATCTCGTCGCGGCGCTGCAGGCGGCCACGGCCAACGTCGACGGCAAGCTCACTCCCACCTTCGACGAGCTGCTCGACCCCCTCACGGCACCGCCCCAGGCGGGCCTCGTATCGGCCGACGGCACGACCGTTCAGGTGGTCGGCAACGTGCCCGGCGAGCGCGACCGCGTGGCAATGCTCCTTGGCCCGGTCCCGCGGATCGTGGATGTGGCGCGGGCGGCGATGCCCGGCACCACGATCCACGTCGTGAGCAACACCTTCATCAATCGCGACATCAACGACCTGATCAGCCACGACCTCGACAGCTCGCTGCGGATCACGATCCCGCTCACCTTCGTGATCCTCTTGCTCGCCTTCGGCGCGATCGTGGCCTCGCTCATCCCGCTGGTGCTGGCGGTCACGTCGCTGCTCGCCGCGTTCGGGCTCCTCGGCCTGTACAGCCAGGTCGTGGGTGCGGTGAGCCCGAACGCCACCCAGCTGATCGTGCTCATCGGCCTGGCCGTGGCGGTCGACTACTCGCTCTTCATGGTCACCCGATTCCGAACCGAGCGGCGGCACGGCCGGTCGCCCTCGGTTGCCATCGAGGTGGCCAGCAGCACCGCCGGGAGAGCCGTCTTCTTCTCAGGCCTGGCGGTGATGATCTCGCTGGCGGGGCTGCTGACGCTGGGCATCCCGCTCTTCACGTCGATGGCGGTCGGCACGATCGGGGTCGTGCTCGTGTCGGTGATCGGCAGCCTCACCTTCCTGCCGGCGACACTGGCGATCTTCGGCGATCGGGTCAACCTGGGTCGGCCCGCGAGCTGGATCCCGTGGGTCATGACCCGCCTCCCGGGAACCGGAGTTCGGGCCCGCGGGCGCGCCCTCCTCGATCGGCTGCGTCGTCGGTCGCAGCGCGCCGAGGGAAGCGGGCTGTGGGCCTGGCTCGTGACCAGGGTCATGGCTCGGCCGATCCCGATGATGCTGGCCAGCGGCGTCCTCCTGGTGGCGCTGGCCATCCCGATCCTCAACCTGCGCATCGGCCTGACCGACATCACCGGCTTTCCGACGTCGATCGACGGGGTCGCGGGGATTCGCCTCCTCAACGAGAAGTGGCCGCAGGGGACGGACCTGCGCCTCGACGTCGTCGTGACCGACCCCGGTCGCGCGGCCGTGCGGGCGGCCATCGACGAGCTGAAGGTCCAGGCGCTCAAGATCCCCGGCCTCAGCGGTCCGCCCACCGAGCGCCTCTCCGCGCAGGGAGACGCGGCGCTGATCAGCTTCACGATGAGCGGGGGACGCAACGACGAGGCCAACCGGGCGATCGTGCATCGCGTGCGGAACGAGCTGCGGCCGGAGCTCTTCGGCGGGCTGTCGGGGGTCCGGATGCTGGTCAGCGGCCAGGCCGCCGTGGCGCTCGACATCACGCAGGTCTACGTGGACGGCACGCCCCGCATCTTCCTCTTCGTGCTTGGGCTCTCGTTCCTGCTGATGCTCGTCGCCTTCCACTCGATCGTGATCCCGATCAAGGCGATCCTCCTGAACCTGCTCTCAACGGGCGCCGCATTCGGGGTGATGGTCCTCGTCTTCCGGGACGGGTGGCTGGCCGGGCCGCTGGGGATCACGCCGGGCGGCGTGATCGAGAGCTGGGTGCCCATCTTCATCTTCACGATCCTGTTCGGCCTGTCGATGGACTACCACCTCTTCATCCTCACCCGCATCAAGGAGGCGCGGGATCGGGGACTGGCGTCTCGAGCCGCCGTCGCGCGGGGGATCTCCGTCACGGCCGGCACGATCACCAACGCCGCCTCGATCATGGTCGTGGTCTTCGCAGCCTTCGTGACGCTCAAGTTCGTCTTCATCCAGCAGCTCGGGCTTGGGCTGGCGGTGGCCGTCTTCATCGACGCGACGATCGTGCGCAGCGTGCTGCTGCCCTCGACCATGCAGCTCCTCGGCGACTGGAACTGGTGGCTCCCGCCCTTCCTGCGCTGGCTGCCGCATATCACGATCGAGGGTGAGGGGCTCGAGCTCGCGGAGCCAGAGGGGTGAGCCCGGGGGCGCGGGAGCTCGCCGACCAGATCACCGAGGAGCTCCGCACGCTCGGCACGCCGGAGCGCGCCGCGCAGGAGAAGCGCTACCTCAAGAGCGACCTCGAGTTCCTCGGCGCCTCGTACTGGCAGACCGGCGCGCAGATCAAGGCCTGGGCCAAGGAGCACCGCGGTGTGGGGCACGGGGAGCTGGTCGCGCTCGTCGAGGAGCTCTGGTCACACCCGATCTTCGAGCGTCGGGCCGCCGCCACGATGCTCCTCGAGCGCTTGCCGAAGCT
>JBGQKH010000092.1:0-6229 GCA_041499395.1 Candidatus Limnocylindria bacterium | reverse complement strand
GCCTCCCATTCAGCCAGGCCGTCGTCGCCGGCGGCCTCGTCTTCGTCAGCGGCCAGGGCCCGATCAATCCGGCCGACGGGTCGATCGTGGGCGTGAACATCCAGGACCAGACCGCGCAGTGCCTGCGCAACGTCGAGGCGATCCTGGTTGCGGCCGGCAGCTCGATGCAGAAGGTGGTCAGCGCCACCTTCATCCTGCGTGACCCCTACGACTTCCGCGGCATGAACGAGGAGTGGGAGCGCTGGTTCCCGGTTGACCCGCCGGCGCGGCAGGGCGCACGCCATCCACTCGACTCCGATGGGCTGCGGATCTCCATTGCCGTGATCGCCGAGGCCTGATCGCACGTAAGCGCCGAGGATTGGCAATCGTGTCGCGAGAACCGGAACACCCGTCGGAATTCGCAATGCTGATCCACCGCGAGGTGGAGATCGCGCCGCTCGAGGCTGGGTCCCTCGAGGCCCGGGCCTCACTGGCGCTCAAGCTCATGGCGGGCATCAACGCCGCCGGCGTCCTGCTCTCGATGTTCCCGCCCCTCGTGCCGGTGTCCATGCTGATGACGGTCGCGTTCAGCGCCGCGGCTGCCGTGCTGGCGGTGCTCTACGTCGTCGAGGCGAGAGGCCTCGACCGTCGCCGGCCGTGGGCGGTGGCGGCCGTGCGTCCGGTGCTCATCCTGCTGGGGGCGTCGGGCGTCTCCGCCGTGGTGATCGCGCTGAACGGCGGGACGATGCGCGTGCCGTTCGACGGCCTGCTCGCGGCGTGGGCCGGGCTCGGTGCCGCCGACCCCGCGCTCGCCGCCGGGCGGGTCCGTCGAGCCGCCGCGCTCGTCGGCGCCGCCGGCGCGCTCCTCGCCGTGATGGTGCTGGCGAAGCCGATCTTCGGCTGGGGCGGGCTCTTCGACGTCCACCAGGCGGACCTCCGGGCATCGGTGCACGTCGCATGCGGCGCGCCCGCCGCTGGCATGCCACGAACCCTCACGGTGTCGTACGACTGGTCCTGGGCGTCGACGAGCCTCCTCCCGAACCAGACCGATATCGTCGTCATCGGCTGGTCGGGGGCGGACCCGCAGGGGCGTCCGCTGTTCGTGATCGACGAGATCCCGGCGACGGCGGCTGGCATCTACTCAGGTCTCACCGGATACCCGAGCATGTCGATGGCTGATCAGGTTGGCGCGGAATCGGAAGCGTCCTTCCGCTGGACGATCGAGCTCCGCGAGCGAGGGTACGAGCCAGGCAGCGTCAGCCTCCAGCTGATGCGCCCGCGCGAGGATCCGCCGGGACCGAACTCGGTGACCTTCGCCGTGACCTACATCCACCTCGGGCTCTGGCGAGAGACGACCCACGTGACCTGCTCCTGGTGATGCGACCGGGCCGGGAATCCTGGCCCCGACCTCGCCTGTGCGACAATCAGCCGGTCCCATGACGACTCAGCCCTCTCTCGCCACGCCTCTCGCGCCCGCCGCGGGAGCCGTCGCGCGCCCCGACCTGCGCAACCTGGCGATCGTCGCGCACGTCGACCACGGCAAGACGACGCTCGTCGATGCCCTCCTGCGCCAGACCGGTGCCTTCCGCGCGAACCAGGCAGTCGTGGATCGGGTCCTGGACTCCGGGGACCTGGAGCGCGAGAAGGGGATCACGATCCTCGCCAAGCAGACGACGATCGAGCATGGCGGGATCCACCTCAACATCGTCGACACCCCGGGCCACGCCGACTTCGGCGGCGAGGTGGAGCGCAGCCTGCTCATGGTCGACGCGGTCCTCCTGCTCGTGGACGCCGCGGAGGGGCCCCTCCCGCAGACCCGATACGTCCTCTCCAAGGCGATGGCGCGCCACCTCCCGGTGATCGTCTGCATCAACAAGATCGACCGCACTGATGCGCGTCCCGCGGAGGTCCTCGACGCGATCTACGAGCTCTTCATCGACCTTGGTGCGACCGATGCGCAGATCGACTTTCCGGTCGTCTACACCAACGCGAAGCTCGGCACCGCGACGCGGGACCTTGCCTTGCCCGGGACCGATCTTCAGCCGCTCCTCGACCTGCTCGTGGCGGTGACGCCGCCACCCACCTTCCTCCCCGAAGTTCCGCTTCAGCTCCTCGTGACGAACCTCTCCGCGAATGACTACGTGGGTCGGATGGCGGTGGGGCGCATCTGGAACGGGAGGGTGCGGCCGGGTCAGCGCGTGACGATCGTCCGGGAGGAGCCAGAGGGCGCCGATGGCTCGGTCGAGCCGGGGCGGACCGTGACGCTTAGCGGCACCGTCACAAGCCTGACCACGGCGCGCGGCATCGAGCGGGTCGACATGGCCGAGGCGGGCCCCGGCGACATCGTGGCGCTGGCGGGGATCCCCGAGGTGACGATCGGCGACACGATCACCGATCCGGCCGACCCACGGCCCCTCCCTCGCCTGGACGTGGACGCGCCAACGCTGCGCATGACGCTCGGCGTCAACACGTCGCCGCTCTCCGGGAAGGACGGGCGCTATGTGACGAGTCGCCAGATCAAGGCGCGCCTCGACCGCGAGGTGCTCGGGAACGTCTCGATCGAGGTCTATCCGACCGAGAGCGGTGACACCTTCGAGATCCGCGGCCGCGGCGAGCTCCAGCTGGCCGTTCTGGTCGAGCAGATGCGCCGGGAGGGGTTCGAGCTCCAGGTGAGCCGCCCCGAGGTGATCCTGCGCACCGTGAACGGCGAGACGCAGGAGCCGTACGAGCGGATCACGGTCGACATCCCGCCAGAGTTCATCGGCGAGGTGCAGTCGGCCCTGTCGGGGCGCAAGGCGAAGCTCGAGCAGATGTCGACCGACGCCGACGGCCGCGTCCGCCTCGAGTTCGTGCTGCCGGTGCGGGGCCTGATCGGCTACCGAGGCCAGCTGCTGACCGAGACGCGCGGGACGGCGCTCCTGCACCAGATCGGCGAGGGATTCGGGCCGTGGGCCGGCGAGGTGACGCATCGGACCGCGGGCGTGCTCATCAGCGATCGAGCCGGCGTGTCGAATTCCTACGCGCTCTTCGCGCTCCAGGAGCGGAGCGAGCTGTTCATCGGCACCGGGGTGGAGGTCTACGAGGGGATGGTCGTCGGCGAGAACAGCCGGACCGGGGACATGGACGTCAACCCGACCAAGGAGAAGAAGCTCACCAACATGCGCACGCATGCGCACGACGAGGCGCTCCGGCTGACGCCGCCACGCCCGATCACGCTCGAGTCGGCAATCGAGTTCATCGCGGCCGATGAGCTGGTCGAGGTGACCCCTCACGCGATCCGGCTGCGCAAACGGCTCCTCCCCAGCCACGACCGCCGCCGCGAAGCGGGCCGGGAGCACGAGCGCCAGATGGCGGCTGCGCGGGACTGACCCGGCGATACAATCGCGCCGCGTGATCAGAAAGATGCTCCTGCGCGTCCCGATCCTCGGCGACTGGGTCGAGCGACGCTGGATGCCCGACCCGGTCGAGCGAGATGCGCACCGAGAGGTGGTGCGCTCGCGCCTCGAGGCGCCCGCGATGCCAGAGCCGCCGCCTGCCACGCCCGCCCCGTCCGACGCCGCGCAGCTCACCGGGAGCGCCCCCGAGGACTGACGACGAGGCTCGTGCCCCTCAGCCCTCGAGCACCTCGATCCGGATCCGCTTGTTGATCCGTCCCTTGGACTCGTAGCCGGTCACCCGCACCCGTCCGATCTCCGAGGTGCGTGCCACGTGCGTGCCGCCATCGGCCTGGAGGTCGAGGCCCACGATCTCGATGGTGCGCACCTCCGCGATCCCCTCGGGAAGGAGATTGACCTTCGTCCGGATGAGGTCCGGGATGGCGAACGCCGCGTCGCGGGGAAGGAGGTTGACGCGGATCTCGCGGTCGGCGGCGATCTCGACGTTCACCCGCCGCTCGATCTCGGCCACCAGGTCGGCGTGCATCGTCTCGAATTCGAAGTCCATCCGCCCGCTGAGCGGCTCCATGTTCCCGCCGGTGACCGATGCGCCCCAGTCGCGCCAGACCACGCCGCACAGCACGTGGAGCGCGGAGTGGGTGCGCATCAGGTCGTGGCGGCGGTCCCAGTCGATCTCCGCAGTGAGCGGCGTGCCCGTCGCGGGTGGGGTCGCTCCCTCCTCGAGCACGTGCCACACCTCGTCGCCGGCCTTCCGGGCGCCGATGACCCGCCACGCCTCGCTGCCATCGGTCCGCAGCCAGCCCGTGTCGGACGGCTGGCCGCCGCCACCCGGATAGAAGACGGTCTGATCGAGCAGCACCGCGCCGCCGTCAGCCTCGACCACGCGCGCTGCCACGGACCGCGCGTACGCATCGGTGTAGGCCAGGCTGGCGCTCACGCGGGGAGGCTAGCAGGCGGTACGATGCCGGGGCCATGGACTTCGCCGCGCTCGTCGACGACCTGCTCGCCGACTACTTCCGCCTCCAGCCGAGCCACGCCACTGAGCTGGGGGGCCACGCCTACGACCACCACTGGCCGGACCTGAGCGATGCTGGCCATGCGGCCTGGTCGGAGTGGTTGCGCGACGCGGAGGCGCGGGTCACCGCGGTGAAGGCCAAGCGTCTCTCGCGCGACGACGCGATCGACCGTCGGATCCTGCTCGAGAACCTGGCAGCGATGCGCTTCTCCGCCGACGAACTGCGCGAGCACGAATGGAACCCGATGACCTACGTGTACCTCTTCGGCGGTGCGATCTTCACCATGCTGGCCCGCGAGTACGCGCCGCTGAACAAGCGCATGGACGCGCTGGCGTCGCGGCTCCGCGGGTTGCCGGCTGCGCTTGACGGCGCTCGCGCTGCCCTCAGTCGCGGCGGCAGCCGCCCGGTGAGCCGCTTCCACGCCGAAAAGGGGGCCGAGCGCATGGCCGGCGTCAGCGACCTCGTCTCGCTGGCGGTCGGGGAGGCGGAGACCACCGGCGACGCCGGGCTCCTCGCCGAGGTGAGCGATGCGGCCGCGGTGGCGACCGCCGCGATCGCCGGCTACACCGCCTGGCTGCGCGACGAGCTGCTGCCGACAGCGACCGGGGACTTCCGGCTCGGCCCGGAGCTGTACGCGGCCAAGATGCACCATGCCCTGAAGACCGCGATCACGCCAGCCGAGCTCGAGCAGATGGCGCTCGCCGAGTACGACACCGTCCGTGCCGAGATGACCCGCATCGCCCGGCGCATCTGGCCGGAGTGGATGGCGGCGGCGGATCAGCCCGATGACGACGATACCGCGGTGCGCGCGGTGCTCGACGCCATCGCAGTCGACCATCCCGCCAAGGACGAGCTGCTCGACTTCTGCCGCGCCGAGAACCAGCGGATCGAGGCGTTCGTGGCGGAGCGCGACCTGATCGGCCTTGCCGACGAGCCGCTCCAGATCGTGTGGACCCCCGGCTTCCTGCGCGCCTTCGGCGGCGCGATGCTGATCCCCCCGGGCCCGCTCGACAAAGGCCTGGCCAGCTTCTTCGCCATCACCCCGGTCAACGAGGCGTGGCCATCGGAACGCCAGGAGTCGTACCTGCGCGAGGACAACGCGCGGGCGATGCGGATCCTCACCATCCACGAGGCGGTGCCGGGGCACTTCCTCCAGGGCGCCTACTCGAACCGATGCCCGTCGCTCGTGCGCGCGATCTTCGGGTCGGGCGTCTTCGCCGAGGGATGGGCCGTCTACGTCACCCAGGTGATGATGGACGTCGGGTACGGTTCCGACGACCCAGCCCTGATGCTCTCCCATTGGAAGTACTACCTGCGCTCGATCACGAACGCGCTGATGGACATTCGGATCCAGGCGGGGTCGATGGACGAGGCCGAGGCCATGCGGCTCATGGTCGAGGGCGGATTCCAGGAGGAGGGCGAGGCGGCCAACAAGTGGGACCGCGCGCGACTCTCATCGACCCAGCTGTGCGAGTACTTCCTTGGCGCCGTGGAGATGCAGGGGCTCGAGCGCGAGGCGCGCCGCCGCGCCGCAGCCGAAGGCCGCAAGTTCGTGTATCGGCCGTTCCTGGAGTCGGTGATCTCCCACGGATCGCCACCGATGCCGGTGATCCGGGACATCCTCTTCGGCGCCTGAGCCGCCGCATCGGTCAGGTGGGCGAGATCGCCTCGGCCAGCTCGAGGATCGAGGAGCCGCCCCCGGCGTAGGTGATGAGCGACGAGGGGCTGAATGCGTGCCCGGTCGCGAGCAGCGCGATCGTGAGGTGCTCGCTCGGCAGGTGGATCAGCAGCGTGGTGAACCCCCGCAGCAGGCCAGAGTGGCCATAGCCGGTCAGGCCG
>JBGQKH010000091.1:0-6290 GCA_041499395.1 Candidatus Limnocylindria bacterium | reverse complement strand
GTTGGCAGCGGTCAGCACCACCCGGCCAAGGGCATCCGTCGACGACACCATCGGGCTCCCCTGGATGCTTGCCCGGAAGCCGGGGGGCAGCACCACCTGCACGCCGCTGCCCGCCTCGCTAGGGCTCCCGTAGGCGAGCACCGGAAAGGCCACGATGCTCGGCCCGACCCGGAGGTCGCGATTCGGTGCGCCGCCCCTGTCGGGCAGCTCGAAGCTGACCCGGAACGAGGTGCTCTGCTGGTAGTAGAGATTCTGGGCGAAGGCCACCTCGATCTCGCGGAAGGTGTCCTTGATGGCGCCCATCGTCGCCGAGACCGGTTTGCCGGCGGACGAGGCGGAGACCGCGTCGGCGCCCGCAGGAATCGCGAAGGTGAAGCCGGAGTAGTAGGCGAGCCCCTGGTCCGTGTTCGGGGTATAGGAGGTCGCGACGGCGTCGATCGTCACGCGGACCAGGCGCTGATCCGGAGCCGGGCCGTACCGCGTCTGCATGAGCACGACGAGCCCCCGGTCGGCCGCGGCGCTGCGATGGTCCTGCGGGAGGCCGGCCGGCGCGAGCGCCAGCAGGATCAGGGCTGCCGCGACGGTCCGGGCAAGCAGGCGGAGGGACGTCCGGCGCGTCACCTCCGCAGGATAGGCCTCGCCTTCCGATCAGGCGCTCTTGGCGAAGGCCTCCAGGCCGAAGGCCGTTTCCAGCTGCTCGGCGGGGCGGAAGCCGACCGCTGCCCTCGGCGGCTGGCCCGGCGCGAAGAAGGCGACCGTCGGGATGCTCATCACCCCGTAGTGCATCGCGGTGTGCGGGTTCGCGTCGACGTCGAGCTTCATCACCTCGACGCTGCCGGCGTATTTCTCTGCCAGCTTCTCGATCTCGGGGGCGACCAGCCGGCAGGGCCCGCACCAGGCGGCCCAGAAGTCGACGATCACAGGCTTCTCGCTCTTGATCACCATCTCGTCAAAGTTGGCGTCGGTGGCCTCACGGACGTTCGACATCGGTCTACAGGGTCCTTTCGTAGTCGTCCGTCAGCCGGCGACCTGTCTGAGCATGCGATAGACCTCGAGCACCTCGGGGTGCGCGAGTCGATAGAAGACGGTGCTCCCCTCGCGACGAGATGCGACGATCCCCGCCGCACGGAGGACCGACAGGTGCTGGCTCATGTTCGGCACCTGGCAGCCGATGTCGCGCGAGAGGTCGCTGACAGATCGCTCGCCATCGGCGAGCCGCTCCACCACGCACAAACGCTTCGCATCCGAGAGCGCCCGGGCGATGGCGGCGGCGCGATCGCGAAGGAGGTCGGTGCTGAGGGTGGCTTCCATCGGGCAGATTGTGTCACTGCTTGCGCAAAGACGCAAGTGAGGGCGACCGGGTCACAGGGCTACGAGCGCAGATCGCGACACCCAAGGTGTCACGAACCACGCTCAGGATCGGCGCATGACGATTCAGCTTGCCTGTCCATGGTGCACCGAAGAGGTGGCCTTCACCATCAACGAGGCCGATGACGAGCTCGTGTGCGGCGGCTGCGCCACCCGCATGGACTTCGCGCCTGACCCGGCCGTCACCTACGAGCTTCTGTACGCGTCGGCCGCCTGAGTCAGCTCGGGTCCAGCTCATCGGGTACCGGGAGTCCGAGGCCCCGCAGCAGGTGCCCGGCGGTGCGGGCCTCGCGAACGTGGATCGCGGATCCGCGGGTCCGATGGCGCTGTCCCACCAGCGTCACCAGCTCGACCTCGCGCCCGGCTGAGCGGAACGCCTCGACGACGCGGACGGAGTTCCGCATGTGGACGTTCTCGTCGGAGGTTCCATGTATGAGCAGCAGGCTGCCGCGCACGTCCGTGGCGTCGGTGAGCGCCGCAGAGCGTCGGTACCCCTTGGGGTTCGCGGAAGGGGTCCCGAGGTATCGCTCGGAGTAGGCGGTGTCGTATCCGGCCCAGTCAGCGACTGGCGCGATGGCGACGCCCACCCCGAACAGGTCGGGCTCCCGGGCCATCGCCATCAGGGTCATGAACCCTCCGTAGCTGCCGCCGTAGATGCCCACCGCACCGTCCCGCAGCACCCCACGCTGGATGAGCTGGCGGACACCGGCCGCCTGGTCCGCAACCTCGTTCCAGCCGAGCCGCCCCTGGATGACCGATTCGAAGGCAACTCCACGGAACTCCGAGCCGCGGCTGTCGATCACGACCACGGTGGCGCCGCACTGCGCCAGGTACTGGCGCAGTGGATCGGCCGTAACCTCCCAGCTTCGCACCGCGTACTGGCGATGCGGCCCGGCGTAGACCCACACCACCCCCGGTGGAGGCTCGGCCGAGCCGCCTGGCCGCCGCGCCCGATAGATGGCCGCGTGGAGCGTGGTCGCGCCATCGGCTGCCAGCAGCTCGATCAGCTCGGGAGGCTCGAGTCGCTCCTGTATGGCCGTGGTCCGCGGCGCGTGGATGGGGATCGCGCCGCCGTCGCGGGCCTGGACCGATATCGATGGCGCGTGCTCCAGGTTCGACCAGGTGTCGATCCATCGCTCGCCGTCCGGCTGCGCGTGAATCTCGTGCCAGCCCGCCTCTTCGGAGAGTCGCTTGGGGTCGACGACCGGTCGCAGCCCGTCCAGCGGGACGGCGTACAGGTGACGCTCAGTGACCCCGTCATGGGTGGCGACGAAGAGGACCTCGCCTCGGGCGGCCGAGACGCCGACCACGTCGGTCACCACCCAATTCCCGGCAGTGAGGACGCGGTCCAGCTCGCCGCTTGGGGATCGGAGCTCCAGGTGCCGGAATCCGCTGCGCTCCGACCCGCGCAGGATCCGTCCGTCGGGGAGGATCCGGGTGAGGTTGTCGAGATTGACCCATGGTGCCGCCCCCTCGGTCCAGAGGAGCTCGGCCGAGGCATCGGCACCAATCCGATGCCAGCGGACGGAGCGCTGGTCGCGCGGCAGGACAGCCGCCAGCCACCCACCGGCGGGGTGCGGCAGCACCTGAGCGAGGTAGTCGTCGGGGCGCATCCCGAGGTCAACGTCCCGAGTCTCCGGCCCATCCACTGGTGCGACTCGCAGGCTGACGCGCGCGTTGGGGCCCCCTGCGAACGGGTAGTGGTGCATCTCGCCGGGAGTCAACTCAACGGCAGGCACGCCGCGCTCGTCGACGTGCGCAAAGGCCAGCGAACGGGAGTCCGCGCTCCACCACGCTCCGTCGAACCGGTCGAGCTCCTCGGCGGCGATGTAGTCGGCGAGCCCGTTCGAGACGCCCGGCTCGGCGTCGTCGGTCACGCGTGCCGGAGCTCCACCATCGGTGCGAGCGACGTGGAGATCGCCCCCAACCACGAAGGAGACGCGCGAGCCGTCCGGGCTGAGCAGCGGTGCCTGGGCGCGGTCCACACTGGAGATCGGTCGAAGGCCCGAGTCGAGCTCGGCTCCGGCGGCGAGGAAGAGCCGCCCCGCCTGCGGGACGAGGAGCATCGGCCGTCGAGCGTCACCACCCCATGCATACGCGGTCACCCCCAGCTCGCTGGTCCGCGTGCGCTCTCGCTCGAGCCGCTCGTCGAGCGAGAGCGACTCCTCGTCGGTCGTCTCTTCCAGCGGTGCCGCCAGCAGCGATCGCTCCCCCGTGACCAGGTCGTGGCGCCAGAGCGAGCGGACGAGCGAGCCATCGGCGCTGAAGAGGTAGGTGAGGGATCGACCATCCGGCGCGAATCGTGCCGCTCCGGGCGGATCCGCCATCCCCTGCGTCAGCCGCTCGAGGTCCTCGAGCGTCCGGCGATCGCCACTCCCCATGGTCGGCGCGGTCCCGCTGCGATCAGCTCTCGTCGATCTCGATCGTCTCGATCCGGTCGCCCGGCTTCGGATCCCGCATCGGGTCGCGCTCGCGAAGGCTGCGCAGCACGTCTATCCCCGAGGTCACGCGCCCGAAGACGGTGTGGCGCCCGTCGAGATGCGGGGTCGCGGCGAAGGTGAGGAAGAACTGGCTCCCGTTCGTGTTCGGCCCGGCGTTGGCCATCGAGAGGACGCCCGGTCCATCGTGGCGTCGCCTGGCCGAGGTCTCGTCGCGGAACGAGTAGCCCGGGCCGCCCGAGCCGGTGCCCGTGGGGTCGCCTCCCTGCGCCATGAAGCCCGCGATCACGCGGTGGAAGGTCGTGCCGTCGTAGAAGCCGGCCCTGGCGAGGGTGACGAAGTTCTCGACCGTCAGCGGCGCGTCCGCGGCGAACAGCTCGCAAACGATCTCGCCGCGCTCCGTCTTGACCCGCGCGGAATACGACTTGGTCAGGTCGAGGGCGCCACTCGGCGGCATCGGTCGGTCAGCCATGCGAACCCCGTGTCTGCGAAATGGAATGGGCCGATGCTACCGGACCCCGCCGGCCGCCGCCGGTCAATGCTCGATGTCGATCACCAGGCGGGCAGGGCCCGTCAGCGCCAGGACGCGGTAGCAGGCACCGGCTGTCAGGCCGATGTACCAGGTGCTGACCGCCTCGAAGTCGCCGCCCTCCTTTAGCTGCACCAGCTGTGCGAAGTCGGGCTTGAAATCCGTTGCGCCCGCATATGTCGTGCCGCCGTCAAGCCCGACCTTCGTGGCGCCGGTCATGGTGACCTTGAGGAACGCGCTGCCGGCGACGCTGAGCGGCAGGTTGCTCGGGTCCGCGAAGAAGGGGGGAAGGACGCCGTCGATGACGGTCTGGGGGATCCCTCCGCTGAACTCGAAGGTCATGCGGTCATAGGTGGCATCGGTTCCAACTCGCACGTCGGTGATCTGCGCGCGGTCGGTCGTCTTGGCGATGGTGACCGATGGGACGCACGCAAATGCCGGCAGGCTCTCGGTCGGCTCCGCGGCCGTCGTCGCCGCCGATGGCGTGGCGCTCCCCGGTTCGGAGGCGGGGATCGAGGGGATGGCGCTCGCCGATGGAAGCAGCGACCCGGCTGCCGATGCGCTCGGCAACGGGCTCGAGGCTGCGCAGGAGGCGAGGGAGACGGTCGTGAGCAGGGCGAGCGCGCTGATCATTCGGCGCGCTATTGGCGAGGGGGTCATGGTTGCGCTCCAGTTGCGATGGGTCGACGCGCAAGGCGCGGGCACTCCCTCCGACGTCGACGCTCGACCTCTCGTTACTGGGCGTCCGACGCCACCGCCGACACTCCCGCTCCGGTCAGGGGCCCGTCTCCAGGACCAGCTGCGGGGCGGTTGCGCCTGACTCGCGGCTCGACAGCCGGACCGCGGTGGCGTTGAGGCCCGACAGGGCCAGGCCGAGCTGGTTGCCGGCGAGCAGGGCGGTGACGTCGACGCTGGTCCAAGATCCGGCCGTGATGGAGCCCGAGCCACCCACGGAGGCCCCGACCGACGGAGCATTTGCGGCGGTCAGGCCGGACTCGGTCCACGTCGTTGTCGTGCCGCCAACGGAGTAGCCGGCGCTCGAGGCGGTGTTGGCGTAGACCCGCAGGGTCGCCCTGGTGATAGTGCCGGACACGCCGGACAGGTCGAACCTCAGGTAGCTGCGCACAACCGGCGAGCCATCGAAGCGCAGCGAGGTCGAGGTGCCGTAGTTCGACGTCGGTGTCGAACTGTCGGTGTAGCCATCGGCAACGGGCAGCAGCGTGACGGTGCCACCGCCCCCGCCCACCGTCAGCGTGAAGCTCTGGGTCGCGTCCGGCAGGACGCCATTGGTGGCGCCGATGGTGAGCGGGTAGGTCCCGTTCGTCCCGCTGGCCGGTGTGCCGGCCAGGGTGGCCGTGCCGTCGCCGTTGTCGGTGAAGGTCACGCTACTCGGCAGGGCACCCGATTCACTGAGCGTGAGCGGGGACGTGCCACTGGTGGTGACCGTGAAGCTGCCCGCGCTCCCCACGGTGAAGGTGGTGCTGTCGGCGCTGGTGATGGTCGGGGCGGTGGCGTTGAAGGGTATGACGGGAGCGGAAGGTCCTGACTCAGGCCCGTTGCCGGCGACGTTGGTGGCGTGGACCGTGAAGGTGTAGCTCGTGCCGTTGGTGAGACCCGTGACAGGGGTGGAGGTCACATTGCCGACCGTGCTTGTGCCGCCGCCGGGGACCCTGGTGATCATGTAGCCGGTGATGGGACTGCCACCGTTGTTCAGGGATGCGGTCCAGGAGACCTGCGCCTGCTCGGTACCGGCCGTCGCACTCACGTTGGTGGGCGCATCAGGGATCGTCGCGCTGGCGCTGGCCAGCGTCACGACCAGTTGTGGCGCGTGTGCCGCGTCCTCGCGGCTGGAGAGGGCCAGGGCGGTCGAGCTGGTCGTCTCCAGCACGAGGCTGTAGACGCGTGGCGTCGTGATGAGGGCCGTGACATCAATCGTCTTCCAGGTGCCCGCGGCG
>JBGQKH010000090.1:0-6293 GCA_041499395.1 Candidatus Limnocylindria bacterium | reverse complement strand
GCCCGCCGCGCCGTGGCGCCTCCCACGGAGAAGCCCCCGAAGGCACCGAGGGCTCCAAAGGCAGAGCCCGCTCCGACCATGAGCCCCGCTCTTGAAGAGCTCCTCGCCAAGGGGCGCGAGGACGGCTTCATCACCCACGACCAGATCCTGGCCGCGATGCCGCAGCCGGAGATGAACCCCGCCCAGATCGAGGAGCTCTACGCCGCCGCCGAGGAGAGCGGGGTCGAGGTGCTCGACGCCGACAACAACCCGACCCTCATCGCCGAGGCCGGCCTCGACGCGGAGGAGACCGCCGCGGTCATCAAGCGCGAGGGGCTCGACGAGGATCTCGACGCGCTCGCCGCCGACCTGATCGGGATCGACGACCCGGTCCGCATGTACCTCAAGGAGATCGGCAAGGTCGCCCTCCTGACCGCCGAGGAGGAGGTCGTGCTGGCCAAGGCGATCGAGCTGGGCGAGCTGGCCGTCGAGGACCCGGCGCGCGCGCTGGTCAACCTGTTCACCTGGGTCACCAGCAACTCCGAGCCGAAGGCGCGGAGCATGGCCGCCATGCGCGCCTTCGACCTTCCGAAGGAATCCGCGCGCGTGACGCGCGACGCGATCGAGTGGTGGGTCGCCCGCAAAGAGGTGATCACCCCGCCATCGGTCAAGTTCAGCAAGGCCCGCAAGGCACCCGACCTCGACGACGAGGCGCGGGAGCGGATCATGCACGCCGAGTCGATCATGAAGTCGATCGCCGATGACGCCGGCGACGCGCTCAAGCAGGCGATCCTGTTCGGCCACACCTATCGGCAGCGGGGCGTGGAGCACGCCGGCGCCGCCGAGCTGGTCGAGCTCGAGCGCTGGGCGCGCGAGACGGCGCAGGGGATCGTGCGGGCCTACATCGAGGACGGCAACGACGCCGCCTACCTGCACGAGCTCGGCTACGACCCGACCATCCCGCCCGAGGTTCCGCTCGAGAAGCGCTCCGGGCGCCTGGTGGAGCAGAGCGTCGACGCCCGCAAGCGGCTCACCGAGGCGAACCTGCGCCTGGTGGTGAGCATCGCCAAGAAGTACATCGGGCGCGGGATGAGCTTCCTGGACCTGATCCAGGAGGGGAATATCGGGCTCATCCGGGCGGTCGAGAAGTTCGACTACGAGAAGGGCTTCAAGTTCAGCACCTACGCCACCTGGTGGATCCGGCAGGCGATCACGCGGGCCATCGCCGACCAGGCCCGCACGATCCGCATCCCGGTCCACATGGTGGAGACGATCAACCGCCTGATCCGGGTCAGCCGCACCCTGCTCCAGGAGCTCGGGCGCGAGCCGAACGTGGAGGAGATCGCCCGGCGCATGAGCCGCGACGAGATCATCCGCGAGCTGCGTGACAAGCTCCAGCGCGAGCCGACCGATGCCGAGACCGATGAGCGGGAGGCGGCCGGGCCGCAGACCGTCTCGCCGGAGAAGGTGCGCGAGATCATGAAGGTGAGCCAGGAGCCGGTCAGCCTCGAGACGCCGATCGGCGAGGAGGAGGACTCGCACCTCGGCGACTTCATCCCCGACCTGGCCTCCGTCGCCCCGGCCGATGCGGCTTCGCATCAGCTCCTGAAGGAGCAGGTAGAGGGCGTGCTCGACTCGCTCACCCCGCGCGAGCGTCGCGTGCTCCAGCTGCGCTTCGGCCTGGAGGATGGTCGTAGCCGCACTCTCGAGGAGGTGGGTCGCGACTTCAACGTGACCCGCGAGCGGATCCGCCAGATCGAGGCCAAGGCGCTCCGCAAGCTGCGCCACCCGAGCCGCTCTCGCAAACTGAAGGACTACCTCGAGTAACGGGGCACTGCGTGAATTGAGGTCATGACTAGCACCTTCTCGCCCCTTGCCGAGATGGCCCACCGGGACCAGACTTCCCGCCACACCAGCTTGGAGATGCTCGGATGACCACCGATCCGCTGGCTACCAGCCTGCTGCTCATCGCACTGCTGATCGCCACTCTGCTCTACGGCCTGATGATCCGGCGACGCCATGCCATGGAGAGTGGCCACGCCCGCTCGATGCGCTCGATCGTCGACAACTACGGTCGCGCCGGGCTCCCTTAGCCGCTCGCCTCGACCTGGCCGGCGTTCACGCCGAAGGGCGCGCGGTCGGCGACTAGACTGCGGCCGTGATCGAGTGCGCGACCTGTGGACACGCGAACGAGGACGGCGCCCGCTTCTGTAACAGCTGCGGGGCCTCGATCGGGGTCACGACGCGAGCTCGCGAGGAACGCAAGGTCGTTTCCGTCGTCTTCGCCGATCTGGTCGGCTCGACCGCCATGGCGGAGCGGAGCGACCCCGAGGACGTGCGCGCCCTGCTTGCCGCCCATCACGAGCGTGCGCGGGCGGAGCTCGAGCGCTTTGGCGGGACGGTGGAGAAGTTCATCGGCGACGCGGTGGTCGCCGTCTTCGGGGCGCCGGTCGTGCACGAGGATGACCCGGAGCGCGCAGTCCGGGCGGCGCTGGCCATCCGCGACGCGGCACGCACCGCGGACGTGCAGCTCCGCATCGCCGTCAACACCGGCGAGGCCCTGGTGAACATCGACGCGCGCCCGTCCGAGGGACAGGGCATGGTGGCCGGCGACGTGATCAACACCGCGGCCCGGATCCAGTCGGCGGCTCCGGTGAACGGGGTCCTGGTGGGCGAGATGACCTACCGGGCCACCGCGCACCTGATCGAATATCGGCCCGTTGATCCGATCCAGGCCAAGGGGAAGAGCGCCCCGGTGGTGGTCTGGGAGGCGGTGGCCCCGCGCCAGCGCCTCGGGAGCGACGTGGATCAGGCGCCGCTCGCACCACTCATCGGCCGGGAGCGGGAGGTCGAGGCCCTGCGTGGGGCCTTCGCGCGTGCCCGCCAGGAGCGCGAGCCGCAGCTGGTGACCGTTATCGGCGTGCCCGGGATCGGCAAGAGCCGGCTCGTCGCCGAGCTGTTCTCGATGGTCGACGCGGACCCCGAGCTCGTCCTGTGGCGCCAGGGCCGCTGCCTCCCATACGGCGAGGGTGTGAGCTACTGGGCCCTTGGCGAGATGGCGAAGGCGCAGGTCGGCATCCTCGAGAACGACTCCGCCGACGAGGCGACCCGCAAGCTGACCGAATCGATCGCGTCGCTGATTCCGGATCCGGCGGAAGCGGAGTGGGTCGTCGGCCACCTGCGGCCGCTGGTCGGTCTGAGCTCGCAGGCCGTGGCCGGCAGCGAGGGACGCGGCGAGGCGTTCGCCGCGTGGCGCCGCCTCTTCGAGGCGATGGGCGAGCAGCGGACCACCGTGCTGATCTTCGAAGACCTGCACTGGGCGGACGATGGCCTGCTCGAATTCATCGACAACCTCGTCGACCGCGCGAACGGCGTCCCGCTGATGGTGCTGTGCAGCGCTCGCCCGGAGCTGCTCGTCCGCCGTCCGGGGTGGGGTGGCGGGAAGGCAAACGCCACGACCCTGTCGCTCTCCGCCCTCTCCGAGGAGGAGACCGCGCGCCTCATCACCGCCAACCTGCACGAGGCGGTCATGCCGACCCACATGCAGGAGGCCCTCCTACGCCGGGCCGACGGCAACCCCCTCTTCGCCGAGGAGTACATCCGCATGCTCCGGGACCGCGGGCATCTGCGGCTCGAGGACGGAGCCTGGCGCATGGACCGTGTCGACGTGGAGCTGCCCGAGACGGTGCAGGGCATCATCGCCGCCCGGCTCGACGCGCTGACCCCCGAGGAGAAGGAGGTCCTCCAGACCGCATCCGTGGTCGGGAAGGTGTTCTGGCTGGGCTCCGTAGCGGCGATCGGCAGAAGCTCGGCGGTGGACACCGAGGAGCACCTCCACGCCCTCGAGCGCAAGGAGCTCGTTCGCCGAGATCGCCGTGCCTCGGTGGCCGGGGAGACGGAGTACGCGGTGCGCCACGTGCTGGTCCGCGACGTCGCCTACGGGCAGATCCCGCGGGCGCGACGCGCCGACCTGCACGTCAGGGCCGCCCAGTGGATCGAATCGCTCGCCGCCGACCGAACCGAGGACCGGTCGGAGATGCGTGCCCACCACTACCTGGCGGCGCTCGAGCTGACGCGGGCCGCAGGTGGGGATGCGAGCGCCATCGAGGCGCCTGCGCGGCTGGCCCTGCGTGAGGCGGGGGCGCGTGCCTACGGCCTGAGTGCGCTTGAATCGGCGATCGGCTTCTACCGCAAGGCGCGCGACCTGTGGCCGGTCGACGATCCGGCCTACCCGCGCCTCTTGTATGAGCTCGGCAACGCGCTCTTCTGGGCTGCCAACGAAGGGGCCGATGAGCTGAAGGAGGCGGCCGAGCGGTTTTTCGCCGCGGGCGAGATGGGAGGCGCCGCGGAGGCGGAGTCGAGGCTCGCGTGGCTTTCCTGGCGGGCCGGAGCGCGCGCGGAGACCCGATCGCACAGCCAGCGATCGGTGGATCTGGTCGCCGGCCTGCCCGAGACAAGGACGACGGTCGCCATCCGCGCCGCCGACTGGCGCATCCAGCTGCTCCAGGGCGACCATCCCTCCCTTGATGAAGGCAAGCGCATCCTGGCCGTGACCGAGGAGCTGGGGACGACCGAGGACATCCTGAACGCCAGGATCACCCTCCTCACCGGACGTGGTCAGCTCGTCGGGGAGGTGGCCGCCGCCGCACGCGAGCTCGAGCAGGTGATCGAAGACGCGCTGCAGGCGAACTCTCACCTGGCGGTCCGCGCGTACAACAACCTGGCCACCTTCACCCTGGGATTGGGCGACCTTCGCCGCTTCGCCGAGCTGAGTCGCGCTGAGCTCGAGGTCGCGCGGCGCTTCACCAGCCGTCAATGGGTGCGCTGGGCCGAAGCGGCAATCGTGATCGGAGACTTCTACACCGGCGAGTGGGATCGCGCCCTGGAAGGAGCCGATGCGTTCGCCGCCGGTGCGGGCGCAGCGGCATACGTCGACGGCTCGCTCACCAGCCTCCTGGCGGCGATCTCGACGGCCCGCGGGGACCAGCCCGCTGCAGATGCCCACGCTGCGGCCTTTGTCACGTGGGCTCGGCAGCTGGGAGACCCCCAGATCATCCATCCGGAGCTCGCTGCCGCCGCGCGGCTCGCGCTGGACGCGGGCGACTCTGCTCGGGCCAGCGAATTACTCGGCGAGTCTGTTCGCGCACTCGCGGATTCGGCTTCGTACGTTTCGCCCGAAACGATCAACGCCGCCATCGTGGCCGAGGCCCTCGGCCTCGGGGCGCCGCTCCTCAAGGAGCTGGCTGGCGTCAGGAGCCTGCTGCCCTGGGCGGAGGCGAGCATGGCCGTCGTGGAGGGGCGCTTCGAGGAGGCCGGCGACCAGCTCGAAGCCCGCGAGGATCACACTCACGCGGCGCTCGTGCGCCTCGTCGGAGCGGAGCGCACAGGCCGGATGACTCAGGGCCTGCGCAAGGCGATCGCCTTCTACGAGCGCGTGGGCGCGACCGCGTATCTGGCACGAGCGGCCGCCGTGGGCGCCAAGCAGACATGAGCAGCTGGACAGCCGACGAGCTGGAGCGCATCGGCCAGGCCGAGGAGCTTGAGCTCGCGTCTCGGCGGGCCGACGGGAGCCTTCGGTCCTGGGTTCCGCTCTGGGTCGCCCGCGTCGGCGACGAGCTCTTCGTGCGCTCCATGTACGGCCGCTCGAACCCGTGGTTCCAGCGCGCGCTCGCATCTGGAGAGGGCCGGATCCGAGCGGGAGGCGTGGAGCGCGACGTGGCGATTGTCGAGCCGGGCCCAGCGGTAGACGACGACCTCCACGCGGCCATCCACGCGAAATATGACCGCCACGGCGCGCGGATCGTGGGAACTGTGGTATCTGCCGAGTCCGCCCTGGCGACCTTCAGGCTCGTGAAGCGCTGAGTTCGGCGCCAGGCCTGGCGGCTAGCCGGATCTGTCAGGCAACGTCCGCGGGCTTCAGCGCCTCCTCGCACTGGAGGCGAACTGGTCGCGGTCGTCGACTGCATGGTGGCGCGACTCGGTTGTCGCCATCCGCATCGGCATTGATTCTTGGCTAGGTCCGAGACTGGGGCCGAGCGGTGGCCTGACCCACCGGCGCTTATCATCGGGGCGTGCCGTCCCAATGGGAACTCGCGAAGCTGAGCCGCTTGGCGCCGCTCGATCGCATCCTTATCGGTACGGTCGCCGTACTCGGCGTCATGAGCCTGGTGCCGGTCGTGACGCCGCGCCTCGCCGTCCCGGTCCTGGCAGCCGGACTCGACGCCGCGATGGACACGGTAACCACGCTCGTGACGCTCAGCGTCGCCGTACTGGCATGGGCGCGCTACCGTGATCAGCGCGAGCCCGTGGCGCTT
>JBGQKH010000089.1:0-6362 GCA_041499395.1 Candidatus Limnocylindria bacterium | reverse complement strand
TCATCGCCACGTCCTCCTCGAGGATCGGCGCAATCCCGGTCCACTCCGAGTCCCAGAAGCCGAGCACGAACTCGTCGTCCGCCATGGTCAGGAGCAGCTCAGCCAGCGCCTCGCGGGTGGGAGCGTCGAGCGCGCTCACTCCCCCACCTCGTCGACGTGCGGGCTGCCTGCCCGCTCGCGTGCCGCCTCCAGCTTGTGCTTGATGAGGAAGCCGCCAGGACGCTTGAACGACCGATCGAAGGGCGGTTTG
Source organism: Candidatus Limnocylindria bacterium (assembly GCA_041499395.1). Lineage (GTDB taxonomy): Bacteria > Chloroflexota > Limnocylindria > QHBO01 > QHBO01 > CF-167. Next base: position 6,112 of record JBGQKH010000089.1, on the reverse strand, counting down.
AGCAGGTCCGGGTCGTCGAGCTCGGTGATCGCGTCGCGCGGAACGATCCAAAGGCGCTCGCTCTCCTGGCGGCGTCCGTAGAACTCGCGCGCGTAGTGCGTTGCCAGCTCCTCGTCAGGGGCGCGCACCGATCCACCGTGGATCATCGGGTCTCCCTCCGCTTCCTGGCGGAAGACCTCCCAGACACGGTCCTTGACGCTCATCGCGCCGGGGCGGCCTCAGGCCGCCGCGCCGACCGGCCCGATGATCGCGTCGCGCACCCACTGCGTGGCGGCGCGCGTCGTGCGCCGGAACTCGAGGCGCTCCTGCGACTTCGGCCCGTGCCCGGTGACCACCGCGCGCAGCTCCGCCCAGTCGGGCTCGGTGTAGACCCACCGCCCCGCCTCCTCGTTGTAGTCAAGCGCCGGGTCGGGGATCACCAGCCCCAGCTCGCGGATGCGGGGGACGTAGATCGACAGGAACTCCTGGCGCAGCTGCTCGTTGCCCTTCGCCTTGATCTTCCAGATCAGGTCACGATCGGTCGACGGGTCGGTCGGCGGGCCGTGCATCTGCATCAGCGGACCCCACCATCGGTCGAGCGCCTCCTGGACCGAGCCGCGCTGGTCATCGGTCCCGTTCATGAGGGTGAGGACGACGTCGCGCCCGTGCATGATGTGGACCGACTCCTCCCAGCAGATCTTCTTCATCGTCCGCGCGTACGGCGCGTAGGAGGAGTCGCGCAGCGCCTGCTGGCTGACGATCGCGGCGGCATCGACGAGCCACGCGATGATGCCGACATCGGCCCACGAGCGGGTCGGGTAGTGGAAGACGTTGTGGAACTTGGTCTTGCCGGCGAGCAGGTCCTGGAGCATCTGCTCGCGGCTCTTGCCAAGGTCCTCGGCGACGCGGTAGAGGAGCTGCGCGTGGCCGACCTCGTCCTGGACCTTGCTGGTGAGCGCCAGCTTCCGCCGCAGGGTCGGGGCACGGAGGATCCACTCCCGCTCTGGGAGCACGCCCATCAGCTCGCTGTTGGCGTGCATCTCCACGAACTTGAGCACCGCGGCCCGATAGTCGTCCGGCATCCAGTCATCGGGCTCTACCTTGCCCCCGCCCGATACGTGGTCGTAGAAGGCCTGGGCGCGCGCTGCCTCATCCATGGCGCCTAGGGTAGCGCACCGCCCGATCGAGTGGCAGCCCGGAGCATGAGCCAGTACAGTTGCAGCGTCAACTATGTAGCAAGATCGGACGCTCTCACATGCCCGCCCCGATCAACTTGATCCCCGCCGAGGTGGTCGACCTGCTCACCGGCAGCAGCCTCGGCCATGTCACCGTCGTCACGCCGCGCGGCTTCCTGGTCACCCACATCATGTGGGTCGACTACGCGGAAGGCCGAGTTCTCACCAGCTCGCAGGTCGGTTCGGCCAAGGGCAGGGCACTGCGGGCGGATCCCCGGATCGCGGTCTCCGCCGTCGACAGCGCCAACCCCTGGCGCTGGGTATCGGTCAGCGGACGGGTGGTCGAGATCCGTCCCGACACCGGCCTCGCCTTCATCGACAGGATGTCCCGTCGCTACGGGGGGCGCGACTACATGGTGCGGGACAAGGAGCGCGAGATCTTCGTCATCGAGCCGGAGCGCGTCCGCTCGGCCACCGGTCGAGGCTAGACGCACGGTCAGGCCTCGGGGTCCGGTCAGCGGTCCCCGTGCGGGGCGCGCTTGAGGGGCCGATGCCAGGCGTCGTACGCGGCACGTCGGCCCAGCTCCACCGCCAGCCGGCCGCGCGCATCGAGCGAGATGGCGTCGCGCGGCACGTAGAGGTCGACCGGGAGCAGGCTCCGGGTCCGAACCAGCAGGTAGTCGGCGTAGACGGCATCGACCCGCCCGATGCTCCTGCCTCGCTCCCCCACCAGGCGATCGCCCGGCTGCGGGTTGGCCGCGGGGGGCAATCCCGTCACGCGGCCACCTCCCCGGCGACCGCGACGCTGACGGCCCCGGGCTTCAGGGTGATCTCGACCGGCACGTTGCCGAATGGCTCGCCGTCGAGGTGGACGCGCGTGTCGGCGGTGCCCTCGATGCGGATCGTGCGGGCATGCACGATCTCGACCTTCGGGTTCTTCAGGTGCTTGGCCTGGTAGATGCCCGGCAGCTCGCGAAGGGCGGCGAGGCGCGAGAGGTCGCCGACCAGGCAGACGTCGAGCCAGCCGTCATCGGTCTCGGCGTTGGGGCAGATCTGCATGCCACCTCCGTAGAAGGGGCCGTTGGCGAAGGCCACGAACAGGAAGCGCTGCTTCACCACGCGGTCATCCCCCTCGCCGATGAGCGTCACCTCGAGCTCGGAGTTGTGCCAGCGACGCAGCTCGTTGAGCGTTCCGAGGAAGTAGCCCGCCTCGCCGCGCATCCAGAAGCGCCGATGGACGGCCATCGTGTAGGCGACCGCAGCGTCGAAGCCGACGCCCCCCGCCGCCCCGAAGTAGCGCTGGCTGCCGTCGGGACTGCTGGCGCTGCCCACGTCGAACGGGTGCGTGTCGGGGCCGAGGGCGATGGGGAGGCAGGCCATCGGGTCGATCGGCAGCTTCACGCTCCGCGCCAGGTCGTTGCCGCGCCCGCACGGGACGAGGCCGAGCGCCGGTGGGCCGCCATCGGTCCCCACCCCGGAGGCGAGCAGGCCGTTGATCACCTCCTGGATCGTCCCGTCGCCGCCGACCGCGATGACGCGGTCATGGCCGAGGTCCGTGGCCGCTGCAGCCAGCCGCTCGGCGTGGCCCGCCTCGCGCGTCTCGAGCAGCCGCGCCTCGATTCCCTGCTCCTTCAGCCAGCCCTCGATACGGGGCACGATCCCGTGCGCCCGGCCGCTGCCCGCGATCGGATTGACGATGAAGAGGGGCGTCTGGGGGGCTGGCACGCCCCCGATTCTGCGCCGCGAGTCAAGCGGCCCGGATCAGGACTGGACGGTCACGCGGATCGTGTGGTGGCCGCGCGCGCCGTCGGGCGCGGGGCGCGTGACCTGGCCGGTCTGGACCGTGCCCGTGCCGTCGGTGGCACGCACACTGATGAGGTGCGCTCCCGTGGTCGCGCTCCAGCCGTAGAGCCACTGCACCCAGGTGGCGTCGGAGATCGGCGCCGACATCTCGGCGGCGACCCACTTCCCGCCATCGATCTGCACCTCGACGACTGACACGCCGCGGTCCGGCGCCCAGGCCACGCCGGCGACCGCCACCTGCCCCGCCGTGACCGAGCTGCCGTCCCTCGGGACGTCGATCCGCGACTGGGTAAGGATCGGCGCCTCCTTGGCCCAGCCGAGCGGAACCCAGTAGCCGTCGAATGCCTCGAGGGTGGTGAGGCCGATGGTCGTGAGCCACTTGGTCGCCGACACGTACCCATACAGGCCCGGCACGATGAGCCGGGCCGGATAGCCGTGCTCGGGCGGCAGCGGGGCGCCGTTCATCGCCACGGCGACCAGCGCCTCGCGCTTCGGGTCGTCGAGCCAGGCCGTCGGGAAGCCTGCGGTGAAGCCATCGAACGAGTGCCCCACGATCTGGGTCGCTCCGGGCTGCACCCCCGCGCGGTCGAGCAGCTCGCGCAGCCGGACCCCCTTCCAGAGCGCGTTGCCAACCAGGTCGCCGCCGACCTCGTTGCTGACGCACGCGATCGTGACGTACTCCTCGTGCATCTCCATGGCGAGCAGCTCCGGGTAGGTCAGCGTGAACGGATGGTCGACCATCCCGTCGATGCTCAGGCTCCACGTGCTGGCGTCCAGGTGCGGCGTCAGCAGCTCGACGTCGATCCGGTAGAAGTCACGGTTCGGGACCACCAGCGGGCTGATCCCGGGAACGGCCAGCTCGGCGGCGGGCGCCGGGGAGGCGACCGGATCGACGGCGGCAGGAATCGCGGCGGGGGCAGGTGCGGCCTCCGCGCGCGAGTTGAGCAGGAGCCGGCCGACGCCGCCGCCCACGAGCGCGAGGGCCGCGACACCGATCGACGACCCAAGGAAGCGGCGCCGATCCCAGTCCGGCATCTCGGCGACGCCCGATGGCGTGGCGAGGCGCAACAGCCACCCGAGCACGCCGTATGCCACCCCGACCCCCAGCACGGCTGCCGCCAGGGCGAGGAGTGGCTCCACCAGCGGATCGCGCAGCGAGGCGAAGAGGCCGAGCACGGCGATCCCCGCGAACCCGACCGTGGTCCATGGCCGATGGAAGCGCGCGACGATGCCGAGCGCCGCAGCGATGATGAGCGCCCCGATGACGATCGCGACGTTCAGGGCGAGCTTGTCGTTGGTCCCGAACAGGTCGACGACGACCTGCTTGGCGCCGGGGGGTTGGAGCGAGATGAGGAGCGAGCCGATCTCGAGGACGACCGACGGGGCTCCGGGCAGGAGTCCGGCGAGCAGCTCCGTCGCGCCAAGCGCCACTCCCCCGGCGACGATCCCAGTCGTCGCGGCCGCGGCGCGCGAGGCCACGAGTGGGGCTCCGGACCTGCTCATCTGCGGGGTATGTGTACCACGCTCGTCGGTTGGGCGCTCTAGGCTTGGCCGATGGCTCGCCTCTTCCTCGCCCACGGTGCCTCCGGCAGCGCCGCCGGCCTCGCGCCGCAGATCGCCGCGCTGCGGCGCCGGGGCGTCGAGGCGGCCGCCGTGCAGCTGCCGCGTGGGCAGGCCGAGCGGGCGATGTCGGCATACCTGGCAGCGGCACCCCCCTCGCTCAGTAGCGTGATAGGCGGGCACTCGTTCGGCGGGCGGGTGGCGTCCCTGCTCGCCGCAGACCACCCGTACGGGGCGCTCGTGCTGATGTCATACCCGCTGCATCCGCCGGGTGCTTCGGAGCGCTGGGACGACAGGACGGCCCACTGGCCGAGGATCGAGTGTCCCGTGCTGCTGCTCTCCGGCGACCGCGATCCGTTCGCCAGGATCGGCCTGCTCCGCGACGCGGTGAGCCGCCTCGACCGCGCCGAATTGGTCGTCTACCCAGGCGTCGGCCACGGCATCGGTCCGGTCCTCGACGACGCAATGGACCGCGTGGCTGCCTTCCTCGCGGCCCGCCTCGGCTGACTGCCCGTACACTTCTGCGCATGGGCACCTGCGCGCGTTGCGGGGCAGCGATCCGCGCCCTGCATCGGTTCTGCGGCCAGTGTGGCGCACGACTTGACGCGGGCGCGGCGGGAGATGAGATCCGCCGCCACGCAACGGTAATCACCTCCGACCTCAAGGGTTCGACGGCTCTCGGCGAGCGCCTCGACCCCGAGACGCTCCGGGAGGCGCTGACCCTCTACTTCGACGAGATGCGGGCGGTCTTCGAATCGCATGGCGGGACGATCGAGAAGATCATCGGCGACGCGATCGTGGCGGTCTTCGGGCTCCCCGTCCGGCACGAGGACGACGCCCGGCGGGCCGTGGAGGCGGCCTTCGAGAGCCGCGGGGCATTGGCGGCCCTGAACGACACCCTCGACGAGCGGTGGGGCGTCCGGCTGCAGGTGCGAACCGGAGTGAGCACCGGAGACGTGCTCTTTGGCGAGGCGAGCCTCGGCAAGCATGTCCTGACCGGCGACACGATGAAGGTAGCCAGCGCCATGGAGCAGAACGCCCCGCAGGGCGAGGTCCTCATCGCCGAATCCACCTACCAGGCGGTGCGGGGAGTGGTCGACGTCGAGCCCTTTGGCCGGGTTGCTCCCAAGGGCACGGACGAGCGGATCCCCGCCTATCGCCTGGTGTCGGTCGTGCCGAGGACCGAGAGCGACAGAGCCGTCGCCGAGGAAGCGCCGCTGGGTCGCAGCTGCCCGACCTGTGGCGACTCGAACCCGGACGGTTTCACGTACTGCGGAACGTGCGGCTCATCGCTCGCGGTCGTGCCCCGCGCCAGCGATACGCGGAGGACGGTGACGCTGGTCTTCGCCGACCCACGGCCGGCAGCCGTGGACGGCCGACCACCGAGCGGCGAGGCGCTCCGCGAGGTGATGCCTCGCTATTTCGAGGTGATGCGCACCGCGCTCGAGCGGCACGGCGGCACGGTCGAGAAGTTCATCGGAGATGCCGTCATGGCGGTCTTCGGCCTGCCCGTGCGGCACGAGGACGACGCGGTCCGGGCAATCCGCGCCGCGGCCGAGATGCAGGCCGCGCTTCCGGCGCTCAACGAGGAGCTT
>JBGQKH010000088.1:0-6419 GCA_041499395.1 Candidatus Limnocylindria bacterium | reverse complement strand
GACCCGCAGGCGCTCGACGCCGCCTTCTCGCAGCTCCTATCGTCGCGACGCGTGGACGTGCCGCTCAAGCAGCACCTCGAGGAGCTCTACGCAACTCGCTGCTCGACCTGCCGGCGCCCGGTGGTCGGCGACCAGTTCATCTGGCCGCGCGACGGGGACGCGCCCGGTCGCAAGGTCTACAACTGTCCGAACTGCGACGTATCCGTCGGCGGGCCGCAGGAGCGGGTGGCGCCGATCGACGACGCCGACCTGGCCAAGCTGGGGATCGACCGGCCGGTCGACCCGGAGGCGACCCTGCCGGTCGCGGATCCTGCCGCCGACGCCGAGGAGGACCTCCCTCCGGCCCCGGTGGGGCTGACCGCCGCGCCCGATCCCGATGACGATCCGGCCGCACCGATCGGCGAGGGGGGCGGACCACCCGCCCTCTCGCAGGCGCTGCCCGACCCCCCGACCGGGCCCGAGCGCTCGAGGCGTCCGCGCTTCGCCTCGACGGTCCACCCCGACCCCGCCCCGGCGCCCCAGACCGACGTTCGCCAGAGCCTCCACTACCAGCAGCTGCGGGACCGATTCCCGGTCCTCGACGGCCGCACCGAGCTGGTCGACGAGCTGCTCGACCTGTACACCCCGCGCAACCTCTACGCGCTCCAGACGATCGCCAACAAGATCGACGCCGAGTTTCGCGAGCCGTCGCTGGCGGCCGTCTTCCGCGTCGCGCTGGCCGCGTGCCTGCTCCCCGGCAGCCGCCTGAACGGGTACCCCGGACGCGTCGCCTCGCTCCGCATCACGGGCGGCCACGTCCGCCAGCCGGCGTCGCGCAACCAGCGCGAGGTAAACGTGTGGCGCCTCTTCGAGTCCGCGGTGAGCGACGTGCGGACCGCCATCGCCGCGCTGGGGCGCGACCGCCGCCCGGCCCGTTTCGCGGCCGACCTCGACGAGCTGGGCGGCGTGGGAGCGGCCAACGTGCTCTGGATCCGCTGTCGTCCCGCAGTCGTGGGCCAGTACCTCCCGCCCGACGGCGTGGACATGGTGCTCGGATCGCCGGCGCCGCCCCCGTCGGTCGACGAGATGAGCTTCGAATACCTCGCCACCGCCTGGCTGATGGGTCGCGAGGCCGCCGAGACGCTCCGCCTCGAGCCGCTCTTCGGCACGACCCAGGGGCGAGGCGAGCCGGCCGAGGGGACCGCCATGCGCCACGCCATGGCCTCGGCCGCCGGCGCCCTGAAGCCGGGCGGCTGGTGCAACATCCTGATCGAGGGCGGGGACCTCGACCGGATGCTCGCCGTCGCCGTCGCGGGGGCCGCCGCCGATCTCGAGCTGGTCGACGTGGTGCACCGCGAGTCTGTGCGCTCCGGCGAGGGGGTCGCGCTCCACTTCCACAAGGCATCGGCCGAGGATCGGCTGCGCAGCGCGATGCGGCCAGACCCGCTCCAGCTCGGCGCGGAGGAGGGGCACCTCACCTACCCCGAGCTGGCGGCAGCGATCGACCGGGCGGCCACGAGCCTGCTTCGGCGACGCGGCGAGCCGGCCGGGCTGGTGCGCATCGGGGCGGCGGTGCTGGTCGAGCTGGAGCGCGCCGGGCTCCTGGCACGCGTCTCGGCGGCCCGCGGCGCTCCATCGGAGGCGGAGCCCGACGAGGCAGCCACGGCCGAGACGGAGGATGCGGTCGCTCGACCGGAACGGGGTCCGAACCTGCTGGCGACCCTCCTGCGCGAGGAGCTGGCGCGCGACGACCACCCCTCGCTCGTGCGCATTGGCGACCCGGATCGGCCCCTCTGGTGGCTCCGGAAGCCGGAGATGACCGAAACGCCGCTCGCGGACCGGGTCGAGTGGGCCACCTTCTCGATCCTGACCACCGCCGGCCGCCTCGACGAGAACGGCTTCCTCGAGCGGATTTACGCCCTCTTCCCGGGGATCGAGGCGCCCGACGAGGAGCTGGTGCGAGCCTGCCTCGCCGCGTATGCGGCGGTGGGGGAGAAAGGGCAGCTGCGGATCGAGGAGGACCTGGCGCGGCGCCAGGATGATCATTCCCGGATCATCGGCACGCTGCTCGACTACGGGCATCGCCTCGGCCTGCGCTCCTGGGTGGGCCGCCACGTCCACGACCGTCCCTACGCCGGCACCACGCTCCTGGAGCGGCTCCGCGACGACGAGCGGCGGGCGTACCTGCCGCTGATCGTCCGCGCCCCGGCCGAGACGCTCGCCGCCATCGACGCGATCTGGTACGTCCGCGGCCGGATGGCGTTCATGTTCGACGTGGAATGGACCGCGATGCTCGGCGAGATCATCCTTCGGCGCGGCAGCCAGATCGAGCCGACCGACCAGCAGGCGCGCTTTTGCGTCTTTCCCGGCGAGCGGACCGAGCTCCTGCGTCTCAAGCTGGACCGATCTCCGTGGCTGCGCGCGGAGGTGGCCCGCCAGAACTGGCACTTCCTCAAGTGGCAGCACCTCGAGGCGCTGGCGGCGCGCGACGGCGCCAGCCTGGACTGGCTCGAGCCGGTGCTGGGCCTCGATCCGCTGATCGAGCGCGGGGGCGAGCAGCTCACCATGTTCGGCGAGTAGACCGGCAGGGAACGGCTCGGTAGACTCACCCCGGGAGTGCCGCGGTTCCCCCCTGCGGCGCTCCCACCTGCTATGCCGGTGGCGCCTTCGCGCGCCCCGCACGCCGCCCCATCGCGCGGCGCACGACGGTCATCACCTCGTCGACGTAGGGCTGCCCCTGGCCGGTCTCGATGGCGTGCGCCAGGCAGCCGTCGATGTGGTCTTCGAGCAGGAGGAGCGCGACGCCGTCCGCGGCCGCGGTCATCGCCTCGACCTGCTGGAGCACATCGAGGCAGTAGGCCTCCTCCTCGACGAGGCGGGCGATGCCGCGGACCTGGCCCTCGATCCGGCGCAGCCGGTTGAGGAGCTCGCCGCGGTCCTTGGTGTAGGCGTGACGGAAGTGATCGGTCATACTCGGGGGCAGTATGGGGAGGCGGGCCAGCATCGGTCAATTCGCGTGAGCGCTACCATGCGCCGAGCGATGCCCGAACCTGAACGCCACGAGCTGATCCAGCCCCTTGAACGAGCCCTCGTCATCTTCAGCCACCCCGATGACGCCGAGTTCAGCGCCGCGGCGACGATCGCCCACCTGACCGCCGCCGGCGCGCGGGTCGACTACGTGGTCACCACCGACGGCGGCAAGGGGACCGAGGACCCGGAGGTCACCTCCGCGCAGCTCACCGCCGTGCGAGAGGCGGAGCAGCGCGCCGCGGCCGACGTGCTGGGGGTGAGCGAGATCGTCCACCTCCGCTACCCAGACGGGTACCTCGAGCCGTCGCTGGCGCTGCGGCGCGACATCGTGCGGCAGATCCGTCGCTTCCGGCCCGACCTGGTGATCGCCCAGAGCTCGATGCGCCGCCAGGACGGCAACCCCTTCATCGGCCACCCCGACCACCTCGCCACCGGGGAGGCGACGCTCGCCGCCGTCTACCCCGCGGCGCGCGACCGGCTCAACTTCCCCGAGCTGATCTCCGAAGGGCTCGAGCCGTGGAAGGTGCGCCAGGTGCTGGTCTCTGGCGTGGAGCGCCCGAACCTGTGGATCGACGTCTCAAGCACCTTCGAGATCGGGCTCCAGGCGCTCTTCTGCCACGTCAGCCAGATCTCCGACCCCGATGCCACCACGGAACGCGTCCGTCAGCGCGCCGCCGACCTCGGCGAGCCGGCGGGGCTGGAGCTCGCCAACGCGTTCCTCTCGATCCTGATCGGCTGATGAGGATCCGCCTCCGATGATGCGCGGCGGCCACTGGGGTGGGGGCGAGGGGCCCAACCTTCGTGCGCGCCCCGGGAGCGGCCCCGCCACCTTCCGGCGGATCGTCGGCTTCTTCCAGCCGTATGCACGTCGCCTCGCGGGGATCTCCGTCCTGATCCTGGTGGGGGTCAGCATCGGCGTCGTCAACCCGATCCTGATCAAGCTCGTCCTCGACAACCTGGCCGCCAAGACCCCCGACCTGGGACTGCTCTACCTCCAGTGCGGGCTGATGATCGTCCTTCCCATCGTCACCAGCCTGCTCGGCGTCTGGCAGAGCTACCTGTCGAACGTGGTCGGCCAGAGCGTGATGAACGACCTGCGCCTGGCGCTCTACACGCACCTGCAGTGGATGCCCCTGCGCTTCTTCACCGAGACGAAGACCGGGGAGATCCAGAGCCGGATCAGCAATGACGTCAACGGGGTGCAGTCGGTGGTGACCGACACCGCCGCATCGCTCCTCTCCAATGTCGCGACCGTCGCGACCACTGCCCTGGTGATGCTGGTGATGGACTGGCACCTCACGGTCCTGAGCCTGGGCATGCTGCCGATCTTCGCCGTCATCACGTATCGGGTGGGGAGGATCCGTCGCGAGGTGAGCGGCATGACCCAGCGGTCGATGGCCGAGGTGAGCGCCATCACCCAGGAGTCGCTCTCGGTCTCGGGGATCCTGCTCTCGAAGACCTTCGGCCAGCAGCGGGCCAGCATCGACAAGTTCGGTCGCGAGTCGCGTCGCCTTGGCAACCTGCAGATCCGCCAGCTGATGATCGGCCGATGGTTCTTCGCGCTCATCGGCACCTTCTTCTCAATCGCGCCGGCCGTCGTCTATCTGCTCGCCGGGTCGCTGATCATCGGGGGCGACACACACGTCACGGTCGGCACGATCGTCGCCTTCACCACGCTCCAGAGCCGGCTCTTCTTCCCGCTCGGCCAGCTGCTCGGGGTGCACGTCGACATCCAGGGAGCGCTTGCCCTCTTCGACCGCATCTTCGAGTACCTCGAGATGGTCCCCGAGATCGCCGATGCGCCCGATGCGGTCACCCTCGATCCCGCGGCGGTTCACGGCGAGCTGCGCATGCGTGGCGTGAGTTTCCACTACCCGACGCCGCCGCCGGTGCCGCCCCTGGCGCAACCTGTTGTTGACGACGAGGCGCGATCAGCGCCGGCTCCAGCCCTGCCCTTCGGCCTCGCCGAGGTCGACTTCGACGCCCTCCCCGGTCAGTTGGTCGCGCTCGTCGGCCCATCGGGTGCCGGCAAGACCACGACGACCTACCTCATTCCGCGCCTCTACGACGTCGACGAGGGCTCGGTGGAGATCGATGGGCTCGACGTGCGGAGGATCAGCCTGGAGTCGCTCGGCCAGGTGATCGGGGTCGTGACGCAGGAGACGTACCTCTTCCACGCGTCGGTGATCGACAACCTGCGCTATGCAAAGCCGCACGCGACGATGGAGGAGGTCGAGGAGGCGGCCCGCGCCGCCGCTATCCACGAACGGATCAGCGAGCTGCCTGAGGGGTACGACACGATCGTTGGGGAGCGGGGCTACAAGCTCTCCGGTGGGGAGAAGCAGCGGGTCGCCATCGCGCGCGTGCTGCTCAAGGACCCGCGCATCCTCCTCCTGGACGAGGCGACGAGCGCCCTCGACACGGTGAGCGAGCGGCTCATCCAGGCCGCCCTGAATCGGCTCATGGAGGGGCGCACCACCATCGCCATCGCGCACCGTCTCTCGACCATCCTGCGGGCCGACCAGATCCTGGTCTTCGACCGAGGTCGGATCGCCGAGCGGGGCACGCACGACCAGCTGCTCCGTCACGAGGGGCTCTATGCGCGCCTGTATCACCAGCAGTTCCTGACCGAGGCCGACGCGAGGGCCGTCTCCTGATCGGCGGACAGCCGTTCAACATTTCGACTCACCGCTGCGTTGTAACGGCATGACCAGCAGCGAGCGCACGTTCCGGGCAGCCGCGGCGCGCACGGGGGCCTCCGACGTCGATCGGCTGGTGGTGGTCGACCTGCAGGAGCGTCGCGGACGCGAGCTGTTCGGGTTCGCCCGACACCTCGGCCTCACCGATGAGGAGGCTCACGACGCATCCCAGGAGGCGCTGCTGCGCCTCTGGAGGGCGATGGACGCCGGGAAGGGCATCGGGCAGCCCGATGCGTGGACCTTCCGCGCGCTGTATCGGATCTGCATGGACGAGCATCGGTGGCGGCGGCGCGTCCGGGGACTGGCCGAGCGCCTCCGATGGGGCGCGACCGCATCCGAGGGCGATCAGAGCGAGCTGATTGCCGTCTGGGACGCCGTCGAACGGCTGCCCTCACGCCAGCGCCTCGCGATCTACCTCCGGTATCGGGCGGACCTTCCGTTCGAGGAGGTCGGGGCGATCCTTGGCATCGCCGCCGCGTCCGCACGAAGTCATGTCAGCCGCGCCCTCGACACCCTGCGAGAGCGCCTCTCGGACGAAATGGAGACACTCCGATGAACCGCGACCAGATTGAGCGATCGTTGCACGAGCCGGGACCCCGCGAGCAGGGGTACGAGCCCGTGGCCCTCCCGGCCGAGGCCCTCGATCCGCGGCCAGTGGGTGGGTGGAAGGGTCCCCTGTGGGCCGTTGGCCGGCTGGCGATGCTCGCCGCG
>JBGQKH010000087.1:0-6462 GCA_041499395.1 Candidatus Limnocylindria bacterium | reverse complement strand
GGCTCGGCCGATTCGCTCGGCAGCTACCTCTTCTTCCAGTCGCTCTACACGTGGCGCGAGGCGCTCATCGGATTCGTCGTGGGAGGGATCCTGGGCGTTGCGATCGCCACCGCCTTCGTGCACTTCTCGCTTGTGGAGCGGGCGTTCCTGCCGTACGTGGTCGCCAGCCAGACGATCCCGATCGTGGCCCTGGCCCCGATGATCGTCTTCTTCGTCGGGCACAACATCAGCGCGGTCGTGATCATCGCCACCTACCTGAGCTTCTTCCCGGTCACGATCGCCATGCTGCGAGGTCTCCGTTCCCCGGACCCACGGGCGCTGGAGCTGATGCGCTCCTACGCCGCGACGCGGCGAGCGATCCTCTTCAAGGTTCGCTTCCCAGCCTCGGTGCCCTACCTGTTCACCGCCATGAAGATCACGGCCACGGCAAGCGTGGTGGGCGCGATCGTTGGCGAGGGCCCGGGCGGCATCCAGGCCGGCCTGGGGCGCGCGATCCTCTTCTTCAGCCAGAGCTACTCGATCGCCCCGGAGAAGCTGTGGGCGGCCATCCTCTTCACCGCTGTGCTGGGCATCGCCTTCTACGGGATCATCCGGGCGCTCGAGGCCCGCGTGCTTGGCGGGCGCCCCGAGGCGGCCGGCATATGACCGCCAACGACGAGTCGGTCGTCAGCCTATCGGGGGTCAACAAGACCTTCGGCGCCGCCGCGGCCGCCACCGTTGCGCTGGCCGACATCAGCCTGGAGATCCGACGAGGCGAGTTCGTCTCGCTGATCGGCCCATCCGGATGTGGGAAGTCGACGCTGCTGCGGCTGATCGGCGACCTCACGGAGCCGACTTCGGGGACGATCCGCGTGAACGGCAAGCGAGCGCCGCAGGCGAGGCTGGACCGTGACTACGGAATGGTCTTCCAGGCCCCGGTCCTGTTCGACTGGCGCACGGTCGAGGAGAACGTGCGACTCCCGCTCGAGCTGTTCGGCCAGGGGAAGACGGCCCAGGCAACGAGGACCGCCGAGATGCTGGAGCTGGTCGACCTGACCGATTTCGCCCGCTACCGCCCCTACGAGCTGTCCGGCGGGATGCAGCAGCGGGTGGCCATCGCGCGCGCGCTCGCCTTCTCCCCGTCGCTGCTGCTGATGGACGAGCCGTTCGGCGCGCTCGACGAGATGACCCGCGAGCGGATGAACTCCGAGGTGCTGAACATCTGGCAGCGGACCGGGATCACGGTGGTGTTCGTCACGCACTCGATCCCCGAGGCGGTGTTCCTCTCCACCCGGGTCGTCGTGATGAGCGCGCGCCCGGGCCGCGTCACGCGGTTGGTGGACGTCGACCTCCCGCAGCCGCGCGGGCTGGCGACGCGGGAGAGCTCCCGCTACTTCAGCCTCATCACCGAGGTGCGCGAAGCGCTCCGCGCCGGCGAGGGCTCCGCAGCGGACGGCGGAGTCTCGTCCGCGGAGCGAACCGCGGCGGAAGGGGGGATCGGCTAGGTGCGGATGCTGCGGCAGTACCTGCCAGCCCTGCTGATCCTCGTCGGGGTGCTCGTGGGGTGGGAGACCGCCGTGCGCGGGTTCAACGTGCAGGGCTTCATCCTGCCCGCCCCGTCGGCGATCTGGAGGGCGCTCACCGAGAACTGGACCGTTGGGTACGGCATCTTCCCGGCCGCCAGGGTGACCCTGATCGAGGCGCTCGGCGGGCTCGCGATCGGAACGCTGATGGGAGTCGTCACGGCCGTCGTGGTCTCGCGCTTCCCCCGCTCCCGGGACACGATCCTGCCCCTCGCGGTGGCGGTCAACGCCATTCCGATCATCGCCTTCGCGCCACTGGCCAACAGCTGGTTCGGCGCCCTCAGCCTCTTCTCCAAGATGGCGATCGCCGCCGCCCTCGTCTTCTTCCCGATCATGATCAACCTGCTGCGCGGCCTGACCCAGGTGGATGGCTCCGCGCTGGAGCTGATGCGCTCCTACGCCGCCGGACCCAGCGCGGTGACGGTCAAGCTCCGGATCCCGAATGCCCTGCCCTACTTCCTGACCGGGCTGAAGATCGCCACCACCCTGAGCCTCATCGGCGCGGTCGTCGGCGAGTATTTCGGGGGCCTGACCGAGACGCTGGGGCGGGTCGTGGTGGCCGGCGCCAGCGCACTCCGCTTCGACGTCACCTGGTCGGCTATCCTGGTCGTGTCGGTGATGGGGATCCTCATGTACCTGCTCGTCATCCTGCTCGAGCGGGCGCTCATCCCCTGGCACCCATCGGTCCGCGGGGAGCGCCGGGCCTGACGTCGACGACGTGCAGCCAGCGACCCCCGCGCGCCGGGGCGACCTCTTTACAATCCGCTCGAGGGACGCTGGGCCCGCCCGGGTCCTTGCGCGAGGAGAGGGTCACCAAGGAGTGGAGATGAAGCGATCCCATCGGTTCCTGGCGCTCGGCGGCGCGGCGGCGCTGCTGCTGGCGGCGTGCACCAGCGCGAGCCCGAGCGTGTCACTTACGTCGGTGCGGCTGCAGTTGCAGTGGCTCGACCAGACCCAGTTTGCCGGCTACTACGCCGCGAAGGCGCAGGGCTACTACGCGGCCGAGGGGCTCGACGTCACGTTCCTGCCCGGCGGCGGGGACGTGGTCCCCCAGCAGGTCGGCTCGGCGGCCAACGGTCCCGAGTTCACGATCGCCTGGGTGCCGAAGGTGCTCCAGGCGCGCGAGGCAAATTCCGATCTCGTGCAGATCGCGCAGATGTTCCAGCGAGCCGGAACGCGCTCGGTCTCGTGGAAGAGCGCCGGGATCACCAAGCCTGCTGACTTCAAGGGCAAGAAGGTTGGCGCATGGCCCTTCGGCAACGAGCTGGAGGTGGTCGGCTCCGCGACCCTGGCCGGCCTGAGCGCCGGCACGGACTACACCCGCGTCGACCAGACCTTCGACATGAACATGCTGCTCAAGGCGAACAAGGGTTGCGCCGCGAGCGCCACCGACTGCGTCGACGTCGCCGAGGCGATGATCTACAACGAGTGGGCGCAGCTGCTGGAGGCAACCGACCCCGCGACCGGCCAGCTGTACACACCCGATCAGTTCAATGTCATCGACTACAACACGGTCGGCACTGCCATGCTGCAGGACGCCCTCTGGGCACGCGCAGGGTGGCTGGCCCAGGCCGGCAACTCCGACACGGCCACCAAGTTCCTGCGGGCCTCGTTCAAAGGCTGGATCTATTGCCGCGACCACCCGGGAGATTGCGTGCAGTACGCGCTTGATCACGGCAGCCAGTGGGGCAAGGGCCACCTGACCTGGATGATGAACGAGGTCAACTCGCTGATCTGGCCGTCCCCCAATGGGATCGGCGTCCTGGACGTCGCCTCCTGGAATCGGACGGTCGACACGGCCACCGCCGGCCAGATCCTGACCAAGGCGCCGGCTGACGGCGCGTACCGTCTCGACCTCGCCAAGGCGGCCCTGGCAGGCCTCGCCAACGCGACGGGCACCGACTGGGTGAAGCCCACCGTGCCGATCACCAAGGGCGGCGAGTAGGGCTCGCAACCCGGATACCCGTGGGAGGCCCCTCGTCCGCGAGGGGCCTCCTCGTTTCTAATCGCTCGTGCCCGCCTCGATCGTCCCCGGCTCCGCTCGGCGCACGAGCCGCCCCATCAGCGGCGGCACCAGCACGGCCGTGATCACGACCATCGCCACGATGACGGCGTAGAGGTCGGTGCCGATCGCACCGGCGGTCAGCGCCAGACCGGCCACGATGATCTCGACCTCTCCGCGGGGCACCATCCCCCACGCCACCAGCGCGGCGCGGTCGCGTCCCAGCCGAACGGCGCCCAGGAAGGAGCCGGCGAACTTGGCGATCACCGCCAGCGCGGTGATGCCCACCAGCAGGCCGATGGTGCCCATTGACCCGAACGCCGCGGGGTCGACCTGCGCCCCCACGAAGCCGAAGAAGAACGGGGTGAAGAAGGCGGCCACCGGCGCCGTCTCGGTCTCGAGGGCGTGTCGCTCGCTCGACTCCCCCACCACCATCCCGGCCAGGAACGCGCCGATGATGGCGGCCAGCCCGATCTGCGCCGCCAGCGCCGCGAGCCCGAGCATCAGGATCATGCCGGGCAGGAACGGCGTCTCGGCGAAGCGCGGATCGGTCAGGAGGGAGCGCCGGCGCCGAAGGATGCCGGTGCCGCCGACCAGCACGATCCCGATGAACGCGGCCGCCAGTGCGAGCAGCAGCGCGATCCGGCCGGGGCTCACGTCGCTCGCCGAGACCCCGACGGCGACCGCCACGATCAGCATCGCCAGCACGTCGTCGATCACCGCCGCCCCAAGGATCACGCGTCCGGAATGGGTGGCCAGCGCTCCCAGGCCGCGAAGCGCGCCGCTGGTGATGCCGACCGAGGTGGCGGTCAGCGAGGCGGCGAGGAAGATGCGGCCCGCGAAGCTCAGGTCGAGCAGTCCGCCGACGAGGAACCCGCCGACGAACGGGAAGGCCACACCCAGGAGGGCCACCGCGAGGGCCGTGCCGCCGACGCGCGCCACCTCGCCGATTCGGGTCTGCACACCCACCTCGAAGAGGAGGAGCACCGCCCCGATCTGGGCGAAGAGCGACGTCTCCGGCGTGACCTGGTACCAGCCCAGCACCGCGGGTCCCACCACTACGCCGCCCAGGATCTCCCCGACCAGCGCGGGCTGGCCGAGCCGCTTGAAGAGCTCGTCGCCGAGCTTCGTGGCAAGCAGCAGCACAAAGAGCTGGAAGAGAACCTGGGGCAGGTGCTCCACGGGTTGGGCGCCTCACGTTCCGGACAACGAAAGAGACCACGCAGCGCTTGCGCAGTCTCCACCTCAGGACCGGCGATAGGGGCCCGGTCCTCGGCCCTGGCCGCGGCGGCGGCGGCGGCCCGAGTCTAGCCGCTCGCCTCGCGTCCGGGCAAGCCCGGCCAGGCCTCGGCGATCCGCTCGGCAAGCTCGGCCAGGGAGTCGACCTGCAGCGCCGGCGTGAATCCGTCGTGGAGACGCTGGATGACGCCCCACGGGCCGCGGCGGATCCAGACGGCCCGCATCCCGGCGGCGGCCGATGGCACCACGTCGTTCTCGATGCGATCGCCCACGTAGGCTACCGAGGCAGGGTCCGGCGAGCCGATCAGCTCGAGCGCGCGGTCGAAGAAGGCCGGGGCCGGCTTCGAGATGCCCATCGCCTCGGACATGGCGATCACCTCGGCGTCCACGCCCAGCGAGCGGAGCTGGTCGCTGCGGATCGCCGGCTGGTTGCCGATCACCGCCACCCGGTACCCCTTCCCGCGCAGCGCGGCAATCGCCGGAATCGCGTCCGGGTAGAGGTCCTGCGCCTGGAAGCCGCCGTAGATCACCTCGTGCTCGGGCCATCGTGTACGCCAGTCGGCGAGCCCGAACATCTCGAAGATGTCCCGGAACTCGCTGCCGCGCGCGATGAGCGAGCCGAAGGCGGCCATGAAGGTGAGCCGCGGGACGCCGAGCATGTCGGCCCAGAGCGACCAGACGCGCGTCTCGTCGATGAGCGTCTCGCCCACGTCGAGCACCACCCATCGGTCCTTTGCGGTGCTAGGCAGCCTTCACTCCGGCCACCAGGGCCTCGACGCTCTTCTTCGCGTCACCGAAGAGCATCGACGTCTTCGCCTCGCCGTAGAGCGGGTTGTCGATGCCAGCGAAGCCCGACGCCATCGAGCGCTTCAGCACGATCACGTGCTCGGCCTGGTCGACGTTGAGGATCGGCATGCCGTAGATCGGCGAGGACTTGTCGGTGCGAGCGGCTGGGTTGGTGACGTCATTGGCGCCGATCACGAGCGCCACGGTGGCGTTGGGGAAGTCGTCGTTGATCTCGTCCATCTCCTTGAGCCGGTCGTAGGGCACGTTCGCCTCGGCCAGGAGGACGTTCATGTGGCCCGGCATGCGCCCCGCGACCGGGTGAATGGCGAACTCGACGTCGACTCCCTTGGCGATCAGCAGGTCCATCAGCTCGCGGACCTGTTGCTGTGCCTGCGCCACGGCCATGCCATAGCCTGGGACGATGATCACCTTGCTCCCGTAGGCCATCAGCACGGCGGCATCCTCGGCGCTGATCTCGTGGATGTTCTGCTCGCCGGCCGCGCCGGCCGCCACCGCACCGCCGGCCGTCCCGAAGGCGCCGAAGAGGACGTTGAAGATGGAGCGGTTCATGGCGCGGCACATCAGCTGGGTCAGGATCGAGCCGGATGCGCCGACCAGCGTGCCCGCCACCAGCAGCGCGTAGTTGTCGAGCACGAACCCGGTGGCCGCCACGGCGATGCCGGTGTACGCGTTCAGCAGGCTGACCACGACCGGCATGTCCGCGCCACCGATCGGCATGACCGCCGCCACGCCCAGCACCAAGGCCAGGGCCACGAAAACCAGGAACAGGGGGATGCTGTTGGTGACGAGGGTAAGGATCACGCCCAGCACCAGGATTCCCGCCAGGACCAGGCCGGTGACGACCTTGTCGCC
>JBGQKH010000086.1:0-6649 GCA_041499395.1 Candidatus Limnocylindria bacterium | reverse complement strand
ATGGTGGCGCTCGGCTACCCGGCCGACATGGTGCAGGCGGTCCGCACCCACAACGACGCGCTTGGCATCCCGCGGTCGAGCCGGCTCGACCACCTCGTCTACGCGTGCGACGAGATGGCCGGCTTCCTGGTGGCGGTGGCGCTGATGCGACCGTCACGCCTGCTGGCCGATGTCGAGCCAGCCAACGTCCGCAAGCGCATGAAGGACAAGGCGTTTGCCCGTGCCGTTCCACGCGCGATGCTGCTCGCTGGCGCCGAGGAGGTTGGCCTCGACTTCGACGAGCACGTGGCGCGCCTGGTTCGCTACCTGTCGGTGGTCGCGGCCGAGGTCGGGCTGTAGCCCATCTCCCCCAGGAATCGCGACGGGCGCGCCGGATCGAAGGCCAGCACGAGGCGCCGGGTCGCCCTGGTCAGCGCGACGTAGGCGAGCCGTCGTTCCTCCTCGAGAGCCCGCTGCAGGCCGACCGCCCCGACCAGCGCCCTTCGGTTGGGGAAGCGCTCTTCCTCAAAGCCGATGACGATCACGGTCGGCCACTCCCGCCCCTTCGCGCCGTGGACGGTCACGAGCTCGATCGGGGCCGTCGGGTCCCGCAGCGCGCTCAACCGGGCGAGCATCCGCTCGCCGGCCGCCAGGAACAGGTCGAGTCGCGCGAATGCTGCCGCCCAGCCGAGCAGCGCGTCGATGGCGGCGTGGTCGTCGTCACCCAGCGCGTCGTCGCCGTCACCGCGGCGCCACCCGCGCAGCGCGCGCAACCTCGCGAGGGTGGGGAACGGCGACTCCGCCGGCGGCAGGCGTTGCGCGGCGTCGAGGAGGGCACGCACCGGCTCCGATTCGAGCGGCGTGGCCAGGCGGGTCGCGTGCCGACAGTCGGCCCGCAGCAATGCCAGCGCCACAGGGGTGAGCTCCGCGCGGGTGCGAGCCAGGACGCAGCTCCGGCCTTCCGTTGCCGCCTCGCCGGCCGCCAGCGACGCGACGCGATCCGGCCAGTCGTGGCCAGCGGTGGAGAGCATGACCACCGAGCCTCCCTCCGCAGGCCGATCGGGCGCCGGGCTGATCAGCTTCTCGAAGCGTTCCTGGTTGACGCCGATCAGGCGTCGCGAGGCGCTCACGACGGCCGGTGGGCAACGGTAGTTGGTCGCGAGCTGGACACGTGCCGCGCCCGGGTAGAGGGCCGAGAAGTCCAGGATGCGGCGAACGTCGGCCAGCCTCCAGGCGTAGATCGTCTGATCGTCGTCGCCAACCACGAACAGGTTCTGCTCAGGCTCGGCAAGGATCCGCACCAGTCGCAGCTGAGCCGCGTCGACGTCCTGGAACTCGTCGACCGCGAGGTGGCTGAAGCGCGCCTGCCAGCGGCGTCGCAACGAGGCATTCCGCTCCAGCAGATCGACGGCGTTCACGACAAGGTCGTCGAAGTCGATGGCGCCACGGGCCGCCAGCAGGTCCGCGAAGACGGCGAGTGCCCGAGCTGCCTCCTCCGGCGGACGACGCCCCTCGATCTTCCAGGCCGAGAGGAGCGTATCGAGCCCCGAGGCTTCTGGCACCGGCGCGTCCTCCGGCCTCCTGCCGGCGATGACCCGCCGACGTGCGACGCGGAGGAGCGGGAGCCGATCCGCGAGCAGGTGGACCACGCTTCCGACGTCGAGCAGGACCTGCCGCGCCAGCGCGTGCAGGGTGCGCACCTCGATCGCCTCCGCCCCCGGCAGGTGAGGCCCCAGTCGCGTCGCGATCCGGCTGCTCAGCTCGGCCGCAGCCTCGCGGTTGAACGTCACCACCGCGATCCGCTCCGCCGCGACGCCCCGATCGAGGAGGACGCCGAGCCGCGCGATCAGGGTCGTGGTCTTGCCGCTCCCCGCTGGAGCTATCACCTGGGCAGGCCCGTCGCCGAGCGTTGCGGCGGCGCGCTGCTCTGGGTCGAGCGTGTCGAGGAGGTGGACCACCGACGGTGCGATGGCGTGGGCGAGGGCCATGGCACGGAGGATGAGCCGGCAGCCTTACCGGCGCATGATCCGGCGCTTATCGGGCTATCCTGTCGCCGCCCGCCGCACCGATGGAGACGCTCACCGAACCGATGACCCGCGAATGAACCGGCGCGACCGCCGGCAGACCCACGCCACCGAGACGCCGCGCGCGCGACGAATCAGGGAGGCGGAAGAACGCGATGCGGTGCGGCGCGCGCGGGGCATCGATCCGCTGGGTCAGGCACGCCGAGCCGCAGGGCGACGCGGCTCTCGTCCCCGTCGGCCTCGAAGCCTGAAGCGCTCGCTTGTCGTGCTCTTCACGATCATGCTGCTAAGCGGCTGTACCGGTGGTTGGCTCCTCTGGCAGCGGGTCGCGGCCTTCAACGACGACGTCAGCTCTGCCTCGTCGCTCTCGTCCAGCCTCCTGTTTCCCCTGATGGGCAGCGAGCGGGTGAATGTGGCGATGTTCGGCTACGGGGGCCCGGAGCATGGAGGCGGGATGTACCTCGCCGACTCGATCATCATCCTTTCGATCGACCCGCAGACGAACACGACGACCCTGATCCCGATCCCGCGTGACCTCTGGGTGCAGGGACTGCCGGAGATCCCCGATAACGCGAAGATCAACGAGGCGTTCGCGGACGGGTACGTGCGCGGCGGCGTCGCGGAGGCCGGGCGGGAAGCGACGAACGTACTCTCGAAGATCACGGGCCTGAAGATCGAGCACTGGATGGCGATCGACTTTACTGGCTTCAAGAAGATGCTCGACACAGTTGGAGGCGTGACGATCGACAATCCCGTGGCTTTCAGCTACACATGGTCCGAACCGAACTTCAAGGCGAAGATCTGGGATGGCGGGTCATTCCCAGCGGGAGTGATCACGCTGAACGGTGAGGAGGCGCTCAGCTACTCGCGCAGCCGCTACACCAGTGTCCCGTCCGAGTCGAGTGACTTCGCGCGGTCGATCCGCCAGCAACGTGTGCTTGCCGCGCTGCGTGCCAAGCTGGGGGGCGGGGGAATCGGGTCGCTCGGGCCCGGGCTGGCGATGATGGACGCCCTCCGGGGCCAGATGAAGACCAACCTCTCGGCGATCGACCTCTACCTGCTCTCCGGCCACCTGCGGGCCGATCGGCACATTCAGCTGAGGGAGGGGGTCATCCTGGAGGCGACCAGCAACACCATCGGGCAGTACATCCTGGTGGTGATCGGGCGCCAGAACGGCAACGACTATGCCCCGCTGCAGGCCTATATCCGGGCCGAGCTGGCGCAGCCGATCGCGACCCCCCTGCCGAGCCCGTCGTGAGCCGCGACGAGGCGCGGGAGGCGCATCTGCGCACCGTGCTGCGCCAGCTGCCGCTCGCCCCGGGCGTCTATCTGATGAAGGGCGCCGACGGACGCGTCCTCTACGTTGGCAAGGCCGATCTCCTGCGTCATCGCGTCCGTTCCTACTTCGGTTCGAAGGCCGGCCTCGAATCGCGGATCGTGCGGATGACCGCCGAGGTGGCCGATATCGACTACATCGTCACCGACACGGTCAGCGAGGCATTCCTCCTCGAGTGCAACCTGATCAAGGAGCATCGGCCCCGATTCAACATCCGGCTGCGGGACGACAAGAGCTACCCGTTCGTCAAGATCACGCTCGGCGAGGACTTCCCGCGCATCGTCCGCACCCGGAAGCTGAGCCGGGACGGGAGCCGCTACTTCGGGCCGTACGCGTCGGCCTCCAGCGTCGACGAGACGCTCAAGCTGCTGCGCAAGATCTTCCCCTTCCGGACCTGCAACCTCGAGATCCCCGACGGGAAGCGGGTCCTCGAGCGGCCCTGCCTGCTGTACTACATCAAGCGCTGCCAGGGACCCTGCATCCAGGCGATCGAGAAGGGTGAGTACCGCGCCACCATCGAGCGCGTCGTCGACTTCCTCGAGGGGCGGCAGGAGGGAATCGCCCTCGAGCTGCGCGACGAGATGGAGGGGCATTCGTCGGCGCTTCGATACGAGCAGGCGGCGGTGGTGCGCGACAAGCTGCGCGCGGTCGAGCGGACGATCGAGCAGCAGAAGGTGGCCGCCTATAGCCGGGCCGAGCAGGACGTGATCGGGATCGCCCGCGAGGAGGGGGAGGCGTGCCTCCAGCTGTTCGTGATCCGCAACGGCAAGATGATCGGTCGGGAGCACTTCATCGTCGAGGGTGCGCGCGACGTGACGGACGGGGAGGTGCTCGCGTCGTTCCTCCAGCAGTACTACGTCGCGGCCGAACGTCCGCCGCGCGAGGTGATCCTCCCCTTCGCCCCTTCGGATGCCGGCGACCTCGCCACCTTCCTGACGGACCGCCGCGGGTCGCGGGTGACGCTCAGCGTCCCGGAGCGCGGTGGCAGGCGGCGGATGGTGGCGCTCGCCACGTCGAATGCCGTGGAGGCCCTTGCACGTGAGCGCGCCGAGTGGCTGGCCGATGCCGGCAAGCGCGACGAAGCGCTCGAGGCCCTTGCGACGGCCCTCGGCCTCGGCCGCGCCCCAGAGCGAATCGAGTGCTACGACGTGAGCAACATCCAGGGGACCAGCGCCGTGGGGAGCATGGTCGTGTTCCTGAACGGACGTCCCGAGCCGCGCGAGTACCGCCGCTTCCGGATCCGATCCGGCGAGACGCCGGACGACTTCCGGATGATGGCAGAGGTGATCCGACGCCGCTTCTCGCGGGCGTCTCGCCTCCGGGCGGAGACCGGCGCCCTCTCCCTGGCGGCGGTCGGAGCCGACGAGTCGTTCGACTCCCTCCCCGACGAACCAGATGAACCCGAGGAGGCCGGCGGGATGGCGCGCCCGGCGCCGCCGAAGGACGTTGGCTGGGCGCTGCCCGACCTCGTGATCGTGGACGGCGGCAAGGGGCAGCTCTCCGCCGCGGTCGGGGTGCTCCGGGACCTCGACCTCGGCGAGGTGCCGATCGCCGGGCTGGCCAAGCGCTTCGAGGAGCTCTACCTGCCTGGCCGTCCCGACCCGATCGTGCTGCCTCGCAACAGCCAGGGGCTCTACCTCGTGCAGCGGATCCGCGACGAGGCGCACCGCTTCGCCATCACCTACCACCGATCAGTGCGCAGCCGCCGCGCACTGGCGAGCGTGTTCGACGAGGTGGAGGGGATCGGGCCGGTCCGGAAGAAGGCCCTGCTCAAGCGGTTCGGCAGCGTGCGCCGGATCCGGGAGTCCACGGTCGACGAGCTGGCGGAGACGCCGGGCATTCCGCGCGAGCTCGCGAAGCGTCTGAAGGGTCACCTGGCGCGAGAGGGGATGCTCGCCTGATCGCCTCCGCACCCGGGCGCCAGCCTTGCGAGGCCATCTGAGCGTGCCTATACTGGCCCGGCCCGCCGCGAAGATGCGGCGCGTTTGGTGTCTGCGGCAGCCGCGACGACCGGAGCGAGAGGTTCACCTGGCCGACACATGACCTGGCGCCGCACCGCCCCGTGGGTGATCCTGGTCACCCTCCTGCTGGCGATCTTCATCGACCTCCCCCGACAGACGTTCGGCCTGACGTGGCTGCCCTCGAACGTGCTGGGGCGCGACCTCAAGACGGTCCTGGGCCTCGACCTGCAGGGTGGGATCCGGGTCACGCTCCTGGTCCAGGCGCAGGCCGGCCAGGCCGTCACGGATCAGCAGGTCGACACGGCGCGCGACATCATCGAGCGACGGGTTGGCGGCCTCGGCGTATCCGAGCCCCAGGTGCGCACCGAGGTGAGCGGCAACGAGCGGCGCATCGTCGTGGAGGTGCCTGGAGTCTCCAACGAGGAGCAGGTGCGGAGCCTGGTCGGCTCGACCGGGCTGCTCCAGTTCATCGACCCGAAGGGCCAGACGCTCACGCGGGACCAGGACATCCGTCCGCTCATCGCGAATGGAACTGTCGCGGTGCTGTTCAACGGCGGCCAGATCGACCCCACCAGTGTCCAGCCAGGCACCAACAATGGGCAGATCGGCGTCGATTTCACGCTGCACAGCCCCGGGTCGGACCTCTGGTGCACGTTCACCACTGCTCACAACGGCACCGGCCAGTTTGGACCAATCGCGCTGGACGGGCGCCTGATCACCGTGCCGGAGATCCAGTCGCCGATCTGCGGCGGGACGACGATCGTCACCGTCGGCCCGCAGAGCCCGTCGGCCGAGACCGAGCGCACGAACCTCTACAACACGCTCCGCTTCGGCGCCCTCCCGGTCTCGCTGGTGGAGCAGGGCGTCGAGAAAGTGCTGCCCACGCTGGGCAAGGACTTCCTGGTGCAGGCCCTGGTGGCGGGAGGGCTCGGCCTGCTGCTGGTGCTGCTCTTCATGATCGCCTACTACCGCCTGCCAGGGGTGCTGGCGGCGGGCGCGCTCATCTTCTACTCGCTCACGACCTACGCGGTCTTCCGCCTGATCGGCGTCACGCTGACGCTGGCGGGGGTGGCGGCCTTCATCCTCTCGATCGGCATGGCGGTCGATGCCAACATCCTCATCTTCGAGCGGATGAAGGAGGAGATCCGGCTCGGCAAGACGCTCGGTCCCGCGATCGAGGCCGGCTTCAACAGGGCCTGGTCGAGCATCCTCGACTCGAACGTCAGCTCGCTCCTCGTCGCCTCATGGCTCTACTGGCAGGGGACGACCGTGGTGCGCGGCTTCGCCCTGGTCCTGATCATCGGCGTGCTGATCTCGATGTTCAGCGCCGTGACGGTGACGCGAACGAT
>JBGQKH010000085.1:0-6764 GCA_041499395.1 Candidatus Limnocylindria bacterium | reverse complement strand
GGCAGCGACCTGGTCGTGGCTGACGCGGGGATTCGTGGCCTCGTGATCCGCAACCGGGCCCGCGCCGTGACGATCGACGCCCTCCGGCTGGAGGCCGATGCCGGCGCCCCGATCGCCCTCCTCGTGCGCCGCGCTACCGCCGACGGACTGGCCGGCCTCGAGTTCGGGACGAGCATTCCGGGGACGCTCGGCGGGGCGGTCTGGGCCAACGCCGGCGCGCACGGCAGCGAGATGCGAGACATCGTTGCCACGGTCGAGGCCTGGGATCCGCGCGACGGCTCGGTGTCCATCCTGTCGGGGAGCGACTGCGCCTTTGCCTACCGCGAGTCCCGGTTCAAGCACTCCCCCGAGGCGATCCTCTCGGCGGTGCTGACGCTGCGCCGGGACGAGCCGGCGGCGATCGCCGCCCGCGTGGCAGCCAACCAGGCGCAGCGGGTCGCCACCCAGCCGCTCGCCGAGCAGAACGCGGGGAGCGTCTTCCGCAACCCGCCCGGCGACCACGCGGGGCGGTTGATCGACGCCGCGGGCCTCAAGGGGACGCGGGTCGGGGGCGCATCGGTGAGCGAGCGGCACGCCAACTTCATCGTCACCGACCCGGGCGCCCGAGCCGCCGATGTCCGGGCACTGGGCGACCGCGTTCGAGCGGCCGTGGAGGACCGGTTCGGTATCGAGCTGGAGTACGAGATCGAGTTCGTCGGTGAGTGGCCCGACGCGGATGAGAGCGCGCCATGACGCGACTGCGCGTCGGCATCTTCGCCGGCGGCCGATCGGCCGAGCACGAGGTGAGCATCAGCTCGGCCGACTCGGTGCTGCGCGCCATCGACCGCGAGCGCTTCGAGCCGTACCTCGTGTACATCGACCGTGACGGGCGATGGCACCTGCCCGCCGGGCCGGCGCCGCTCCTCGATCATCGCCCGCTGGCGGAGCTCCTCGGCGCCGCCACGCCGGCCGAGCAGACGAGCCGCCTGCGCGAGCATGCGGACCTGCCGGTGCCGGTCGGGGAGGACCGCGGGGAGCTCGCCCCGCGCGCCGTGCTGCGCTCGCTGGCGGAGGCGATCGACGTTGCGTTCCTGGTGCTCCACGGCCCGTTCGGCGAGGACGGCACGCTCCAGGGATTCCTGGAGATGGCACGCGTGCCCTACACCGGGGCAGGCGTGATGGCCAGCGCGGTGGCGATGGACAAGGTGGTCTTCAAGGACCTGATGCGGGGCCATGGGCTGCCGGTGGTCGACTACGCCTGGTTCCGTCGCGGCGCCTGGCGAGACGGGCCGCAGGTCGTGCTCCGCGAGGTCGCGGAGAAGATCGGCGACCGATCTCTGGTCAAGCCGGCGCGCCTCGGGAGCAGCGTGGGGATGTCGCTCGTTCACGGCCCGGAGGAGCTGCCCTCCGCGCTCGAGGAGGCGTTCCGCTACGACAGCAAGGTCATCGTCGAGGCCTACGTGGCGAACGCGCGGGAGCTCGAGTGCGGCGTGCTCGGCAACGATCAGCCGATCGTCTTCGAGCCGGGCGAGGTGATCAGCCACCACGAGTGGTACGACTACGAGGCGAAGTACGTGCCCGGCCTGGCCGAAGTGCTGCCCCGCGCTGCCGTCACCCCTGCCCTCGCGGCCGAGGTCAAGGAGCTGGCGCTGGCCGCCTACCGCGCCGTCGACTGCGCCGGGCTTGCGCGCGTCGACTTCCTGGCGCCTCCCGGGGCGGTCTACCTGTCCGAGATGAACACCCTCCCCGGCTTCACGGCCACGAGCATGTATCCCAAGCAGGCGGAGCTGGCCGGGCTTGCCTTCCCCGACCTGATCGCCCGGCTGATCGAGCTCGGGCTGGAGGCCGATCGCGACGGGCGAACGCCGGGTGATGCCGGCGCCGGGTCGGGCAGATGAGCCGGCGCCGAGCCGTCCCGCGCCGGCGAGGCGCAACGCACGCGCGACGCCCCGCTCCACCGCTCCGGCAGCGGGTCCGTGTCGCACTGCCCGCCCCGGGACGGATCGCCGCCGTGTTCCTGACGGCCCTGCTCACCGGCGGGCTGCTCGTGCTCATCAACGGTCCGTGGCTGCGGGTCCAGCAGGTCGCGTGGGCCGGCGAGCGCTACACCGGGGAGCTGGCGCTCCAGCGGGCCACCTCCGGGCTGAAGGGGCACGCGCTGCTGACGGTCGACGCGATGGCGCTCACCTCGAAGCTCGAACGGCTCCCCGCGGTGGCGAGCGCGCGGGTGGAGGCGGTGCTGCCGGGGGCGGTGCGGATTCACATCGTGGAGAAGACCCCGGTCTTCGTCTGGCAGACGCCCTATGTCCGCCTCCTGGGAGTTGCGGACGGCACGCTGATCGGCCAGGTGGCGGTCGACGCCCCGCTGCCCGCCGACCTCGCCGGACTGCCGCTTGTGGTGGACGAGCGGACGGCGTCGCGCGACCTCATCGTCGGCGACGGTATCGACCGACCGACGCTCGCGGCCGCGCTCCAGCTCTCGAAGGTCCCCCCGGCCGCGCTCGGCTCGACGTCGAGCCACCTGGACCTGCGCATCACCGACGACGACGGCTTCCTGCTCGTCTCGAGCCGACCGGCGTGGCAGGCGGACTTCGGCTTCTATGCGACGGACGACGCCGGTGCAGCCGGGACGCTCGACGAGCAGGTCGCCGCCCAGGTCGCGGCGGTGCGGACCCTCTTCTCCTTCCAGCCGGAGAAGGGCGTGCGGTGGGTCGATGCCCGAAACCCGGGGAGGGTATATTGGCGGCCATAGCAGCCGCGGCCCGGACGAGACCGGCCGGCGCGGCGCACGCAGGATGCATCGCCGATGTGGCTCGCGCTGGTAGGCCTCGTCCTCGGCGTCGCGCTCGGTCTGTTGCTGAACGTGAACGTCAGCCCCGACCTGGCGCGCTACAGCGCGGTCGGGATCCTGGCCGGGCTCGACTCGGTGCTCGGCGCGATCCGGGCGGAGCTCGACGCGCACTACGACAACCGGGTCTTCCTCTCCGGGTTCGTGACCAATGCCCTGGTGGCGGTGGCGCTGACCTTCATCGGCGACCGGCTCGGGATCGATCTGTACCTGGTTGCGCTCTTCGCCTTCGGGCTTCGCATCTTCCAAAACGTGGCACTCATTCGCCGCCACTTCCTGTAGGCTCGGGCGAACCCGTGCCGCGGGAGCGCGGCGGGACCTACGGGAGGTAGCTTGGACAGGGAGACCGTGCTGGTCGGCATCGATGCCGGCACGACCAAGGTCACGACCCTCATCGGCGAGGTGAGCCGCGGGGGCGACGTCAACATCATCGGCTACGGGATCGCGCCCTCGGTCGGGATGAAGAAGGGGATGGTCGCCAACATCGACCAGACTGTGAACTCGATCGCGGCCAGCCTCGAGAAGGCCGAGCGCCTCTCCGGCTACAAGATCAGCTCAGCGTTCGTCTCGGTCGGCGGGAGCCACATCAGCAGCCAGAACAGCCGCGGCGTCGTCGCCGTCTCTGGCCACAAGCGCGAGGTGAGCCGCGAGGACGTGGCGCGCGCCACCGAGGCGGCCAAGGCGATCCAGGTCCCCTCCAACCGCGAGATCCTGCACGTCATCCCGCGCGGCTACATCGTCGACGGCCAGGAGGGGATCAAGGACCCGCTCGGCATGAGCGCGGTGCGGCTCGAGGTCGAGACGCACATCGTCGCCGGCGCCGCCACCTCGATCCAGAACCTCTCCAAGTGCATCACCAACGCCAACGTCCAGATTGACGAGCTGGTGATCAGCTCCCTCGCCTCCGGGGAGGCAACCCTGACAGACACCGAGAAGGAGCTCGGGGTGATGATCGCCGACATCGGCGGCGGCACCACCGACCTGGCGATCTTCACCGATGGCGCGGTCTACCACTCGGCGGTCCTCCCGGTCGGAGCGATCAACGTCACCAACGACGTCGCGATCGGGCTGCGAACCAGCCTCGACCTGGCCGAGGAGATCAAGATCAAGCACGGCACCGCCAACATGTCCGAGGTGGCCCCCGAGGAGCTGCTGAACGTGGCAATCCTCGGCGAAGGGGGCGGCCAGACGATCCAGCGCAAGAAGCTGTGCGAGATCATCGAGGCGCGGATGGGGGAGATCTACTCCCTGATCGGCGAGGAGGTGAAGCGCTCCGGGCACGCCGGGCTGCTGCCGGCCGGCGTGGTGCTGACCGGCGGCGGGGCACGCCTCGGCGGCGTCGCCGAGCTCGCGCGCGAGGTGCTCCAGATGCCGGTCCGCGTCGCCTCGCCGCAGGGGGTCGGAGGGCTGATGGACCAGCTCTCGAACCCGGCCTTCAGCACCTCCATCGGGCTGCTGCTGTGGGGCGCTCGCCACATCGGCACCGAGCCGATCGCGTTCACCTCCGGCTCGTCGCTGGGCGGTGGGGTGGGTCGCCTCATGGACTGGGTCCGAGGCCTCTTCCCCGGCTGACCGACGCCGCTCCGGAGGGCGGGATGTGGAGCAGTCCCGCGTCGCTCCACCGCGATTTCGGGGTGTGGACAACTTCGCCCCGCGATGTGGATAAATCGGCCCACGCCACCTCGGCGGGGTCGCTAGAATCGGTCAAACCCGCGCGAGCTCCGGGTTCGCCCAGCCAGAAGCCAGCACCCTGTGCAGGAGAACCCCCCATGCCGCTCCGTTCCGACGCCGAGCACTTCGCCCTCATCAAGGTCATCGGTGTCGGTGGCGGCGGCTCGAATGCCGTGAACCGGATGATCCGCGCCGAGATGATGGGCGTCGAGTTCATCGCGGTGAACACCGACGCCCAGGCGCTCCTCCAGAGCGACGCGCCGCACAAGATCCGCATCGGCGACAAGCTGACCCGCGGGCTCGGCGCCGGGGCCGATCCGTCGGTCGGGCAACGCGCCGCCGAGGAGGACTCCGAGAAGATCTATGAGGCGCTCAAGGACGCCGACATGATCTTCATCACCGCCGGCATGGGCGGTGGCACCGGCTCCGGGGCGGCCCACGTCATCGCCGAGATCGCGAAGGACCTCGGCGCCCTGACGGTCGGGGTCATCACCAAGCCGTTCAGCTTCGAGGGAGTGCGCCGCAAGCTGGTGGCGGAGCAGTTCAGCGAGCTGCTGAAGGACAAGTGCGACACCCTGATCACCATCCCGAACGATCGGCTGCGCGAGGTGGTCGACAAGAAGACGAGCATCCTCGACGCATTCCGGGTGGTGGACGACGTCCTGCGCCAGGGCGTGCAGGGGATCAGCGACCTGATCACGGTCCCCGGCCTCATCAACCTCGACTTCGCCGACGTCAAGACGATCATGCGTGACGCAGGCTCGAGCATGATGGGGATCGGGATCGGGACCGGCGACAACCGGGCCGTCGAGGCCGCGCGAGCGGCGGTCATGAGCCCGCTCCTCGAGGTCAACATCACCGGCGCCCGCGGCATCCTCTTCAACGTGACCGGCGGCAGCGACCTCGGCCTCTTCGAGGTCAACGAGGCGGCCGAGGTGATCAAGGAGGCGGCCGATCCCGAGGCCAACATCATCTTCGGCACGGTGATCGACGACCGGATGCGTGACGAGGTCAAGGTGACCGTGATCGCCACCGGCTTCGACGCCACCCGCAAGCCGCGGAACCCGGCGCGCGCCGTGACCGCAGGGAACTCGGCCGAGGTGGCGACCGGGATCGAGGCGTCGCTCGACGAGCGCAGCCGCGAGATCCTGGCCGAGATCGAGCGTGAGCGGGTCCAGCAGCAGGCGCTCGAGGACCAGATGCCCGAGGGGTCGCCCTTCGCGGCGACCGAGAAGCCAGCCGCCAGGAGCCAGGAGCGACAGCCGATCCCGGTGCGTGGTGGCGGGCTTGACCGTCCCTCGTACGGCGAGACCGACCTCGACATCCCCTCGTTCCTGCGTCGCAAGAGCGAATAGCTCCCGGATGGACCGATGCGCCCCGGCCGAGCGGCCGGGGCGCTCGCATCTCCACGCCCGACGGTCCCGTGCTCCCGATTGACGAGCCATCGCTCGACGCCGAGCTGATCGGCGCCCGCCACGCCGCGCTGGTCGCGCGCCTGCGCGCCGCAGCCGAGGCCGCCGGACGCGACCCCGATGCGTTCCGGGTGGTGGCCGTGACGAAGGGCTTCCCGATCGAGGTCGTCCTCGCCGCGCGCCGGGCGGGGCTGCGGCGCTTCGGGGAGAACCGCGTCCAGGAGGCGATCCCCAAGGTGGCGGCGGCGGCCGACGCCGAATGGCACCTGATCGGCCGCCTGCAGGCGAACAAGGCCCGCGCCGCGGCGCGGGCCTTCGGGCTGATCCACTCGATCGACTCGATCGACCTGCTCCTGCGGATTGATCGCATCGCGGCGGAGGAGTCGCTCGCTCCCGCGCTCCTGCTGGAGGTCAACGTCAGCGGCGAGGCAACCAAGGCCGGCTTCGGGGCGGCATGGTTCGAGGACCAGGTCCGTCGCCCGGCTGAGCTGATCGCTGCGCTCGGCGCCCTCGAGGCAGCGCGGGTGGTGGGCCTGATGACGATTGCGCCGGCCGGCGCCGCCCCGGCGGAGGCGAGGTCGGTCTTTGCCGCGCTGCGCGGCCTGCGGGACGCGCTCCAGCAGGCCGCGGGCCGTCCCTACCACGAGCTCTCGATGGGAATGACCGCTGACGCCGATGCCGCGGTCGCAGAGGGGGCGACCCTGGTCCGAGTCGGCACTGCCATCTTCGGGCCGCGTCGCACTTGAAGCGCGCTATCCTCAGAACTCGAGATGCCAGCCGTCGTCGTCAATTTCCTGCAGCTCCTGATCGTGGTCCTCATGGTGCTGGTGCTCGCCCGCGTGGTAATCAGCTGG
>JBGQKH010000084.1:0-7097 GCA_041499395.1 Candidatus Limnocylindria bacterium | reverse complement strand
CGCGCACCACGGCCTGGACGAACTGGTACTGGCCGCGCTCCGGGGAGCGGGGATCGGCGTCAACGGTGAGCAGCTGGCGGCGGACGAGGCGCTCGAGCGCATCGGTCAGGGCGGAAGGCTCGACCCCGGCGACCGCGGCGAGCGCATCGAGCGTGAAGCTCTGCCCGAGCACCGATGCGTCCTGGAGGAGCGCTCGGTCCTCCGGACGGTTGGCGTCGAGGCGGCTGGCAATCAGGGCGTGGAGCGTCTCTGCCACACCAAGGGAGCCGATATCCCCGGTGAGGCGGTAGCGCCCGTCCTCGGGGACCAGCAGCTCCCGGTCGAGGAGCATGCGGACGGTCTCGACGGCATAGAGCGGGATCCCCTCCGCGCGCCCCACGATCGAGCGAAGCGCGGCGGGAGGCAGGCCGGGCACCAGCCCCTCGAGCATCTCGGCGATCTCCGCATCGGCGAGCGGCTCAAGGTTGATGCGGGTCACGCTGCGGACGCCGCTCCCCCAGTCGGGGCGCCGCTCGAGCAGGTCGGGGCGGGCGAGCGCGACGACGAAGATCGGGTCGTTCCGCGCCCACGTCAGCAGGCTCTCGACGAAATCGAGCATCCCCTGGTCGGCCCACTGCAGGTCGGTGAAGACCATGATCACGGGGTCCTGCTCGGCCATTCGCTGGAAGAAGGTGCGCCAGGCGGCGAAGAGCTCCTCGCGCCCCTCCGCCGGCAGCTCCTCGATCCCGAGCAGCCCGGCCAGGCGCGGCGCGACCCAGCGTCGCTCGCCGGGGTCCGGCACGAACTGCTCGAGCGTCGCGTTGAGGCGGGCGCGGACGGTATCGGCGTCGTCTCCCTCGCCGATGCCGGCGCGACGCCGCACCATCTCGACGAGCGCCCAGTAGCTGATCCCCTCGCCGTACGACGGCGAGCGGCCCTCGTGCCAGAAGGCGTTGTCGACGACCCCGTCGAGGTACTTCTCGAACTCCCAGGCGAGCCGGCTCTTGCCGATCCCCGCCTGCCCGATGACGGTGATCAGGCGCGCCTTGCGCTCGCGGGCGGTCGCGTCGAAGAGGTCCTTGAGCAGGCGCAGCTCGTCGTCGCGGCCGACGAAGGGCGGCTCGAGCAGCTCCGAGCGCCCGGATCCGCCCCGCCGCGCGACGACGGCGACCGCCCGCCAGGCCTGCACCGGGGCGGCCTTGCCCTTGAGGCTCCGCTCGCCGGCCGGCTCGAAGGCGATCGCGGTGGAGGCGGCGTGGTAGGTGGCCTCGCCCACGAGCACCGTTCCCGGCGCGGCGGCCGACTGGAGGCGGCTCGCGGTGTTGACCAGGTCCCCCGCCACCATCCCCTGGTTGATGGCTCCGATGGTGACGGCGGCCTCGCCGGTGAGGACCCCGGCCCGCGCCTGGAGCGGCAGCGCGCCCGGCGAGATGCCGGGCACCGCAGCCACCAGCTCGAGGGCGGTGCGCACCGCCCGTTCCGCGTCATCCTCGTGCGCCACGGGCGCGCCCCAGACTGCCATCACGGCATCGCCGATGAACTTCTCGACGGTTCCGCCGTGCCGCTCGATGATCGAGCGCGCCACCTCGAAGTAGCGAGTCAACAGCTCGCGCGTCTCCTCCGCGTCGCGATTCTCCGAGGCGGTCGTGAAGCCGACGAGGTCCGCGAAGAGGACCGAGACGAGGCGCCGCTCGGCACCCGATTCGGTGCCGGCCGGCGCGGCCGCGCGTGGGGCAGCGGCATCGGTCCCCATGGGGGAGCCGCACTCGCCGCAGAACTTGACCGAGGGAGAGTTCAGGGTGCCGCAGACCGCGCAGGCCACGCCCAACGTGTTGCCGCACTCCGAGCAGAACTTGCGGCTCGCCTCGTTGGACGTGCCGCAGCTGGAGCAGACGACCAGGGCGAGATCCATCGCGGAGACAGTAGCCGAACCCGGGGCCTCCGGAAAGTGCCCCCGATTCGCTCGGCGCTCAGAGGCAACGGCCGCACACCGGCCTGGCTCCTCAACCTTCGCTCGCGCCCCGAGGCGGTCGTACAGCTCCGGCGCGAGGTGCGGAAGGTGCGGGCGCGGGAGGCGGCCGGCGCCGAGTACGAGCGGCTGTGGCGGATGGTGGTGGCCGCCTATCCCGGGTACGCGGCCTATCTCGAGTGGGTGGGCCACGCCCTCCCGGTCGTCGTGCTGGAGCCGCTGCGGGAGGCGGCCTAGCGTCCCTCGAGGCCGTCGAAGAGCGACGCTTCATGGAGGTCGGCGGGGATGCCGCGCTCCGGCCATCGGGTCAGGACGAAGGACTCCGGGGAGAGGATCCTCGGGGCGAGGTCATCGGGCAGCTCGAGCAGCCAGCCGAAGTCCTGGGCCTGCGTCCGGTGGCATCCCATCGCCGCGCGCTTCGCCGCGGCCCAGTCACCCACCTCCACGATGGTGCTGATCTCCGCCTCGGGCCTTCCGAACGACTCCTCCTCGGCCGGCTCGCCGGACTCGGTGGTGGGCTCGGCCGCGGGACCGGTCCCGACGGGAGTCGCGTCATCGGCGTCGAAGTCCCATGGCAGCTTGATGCCGCGCTCCCTCATCTCGCCCATGACCGCCAGCCATCGGTCCCGGTTGAACGCGATCTCGTAGAACTTCGAGACCGCGAACGCGGCGCCCGCCTCCGCGAAGCGCGACGCATCGGCCGCCGCCTGCATCGCCGCGACGGCGACGCGGTGGGCGTTGATGTGGTCGGGGTGGCCGTAGTTGCCGTTCGCGTCGTACGTGACCATCACCGCCGGCCGCGCCTCGCGGATGATCGCGACGAGCCGCCCGGTCGCCTCGTCGAGGTCGGCCTGCCAGAAGGCATCGGGGTGGCGATTCGACTCCGAGTCGACCATGCCGCTGTCGCGGTATCCGAGCCGATGGAGGTGCAGCTCCCCCGGTCCGCTCCCACGCAGGTGGGCGAGCGCGCACTCGAGCTCGGCCGCGCGGATCTCGCGCATTCGCGGCCGCGCCTCCTCCGGATCGAGGTCCGGGTCGTGGACCTCGCCCTCCTCGCCGCCGGTGCAGACCACCAGGTCGACGCGCCGCCCCTCCGCCATCGAACGGGCGATCAGGCCGCCCGTGGCGAAGCACTCGTCGTCGGGGTGAGCGTGGACGAGGAGCAGCCCGCCGCTCGCCGTCACTTGCGCGCTGCCCGGTCCGCGTCGCACTCGCACAGCTCTCGGAGCTTCAGGTAGGTGAAGAGGCCCGTGTCATGGCCATCCGCCCAGATCGGGGCAAGGGCGTAGCGGCCGATCCACTTCACCCGCTCCATCGTCGTCTGCTGCTCGGTGAACGCCATCTCGAGCGTGACGATACCCGGCAGGTTCCCCTCGCCGGCACAGAGGGCGCACGGGCAGGCCCGGCGCAGGGCGGGCCAGCTCCATTCGCCAAGGTGGCCGTCGTCCCAGCGAATCCGCATGAGCCGCGCCGTGTCGTCCAGCTCGACGGCGATCGGGTTGACGATCTCCTGCATCGGCGTCACATCTGCCACGCCTGGAGCACGCCGAGCCACTCCGCGCCGAACGAGGCGCCGTTGGTGGTGAGCGCCGCCGGGGCCTTGCCGTTGACGAGGTCCCACACGTACAGGTCCTGGTGCACCCCGCCGCCGATGATCCGCCCCAGGGTGAAGACGATCTCGTTGTCGGTCGCCGCCCACCGGACGTGGCTGACCAGGCCGGTCACCTTGACCTGTGCCTTGGAAGCCCCCGACGAGTCGAGGAGGGTGATCGTGGTCACGCTTGAGGTCACGGCAAGCGTGATGCGCCAGCGCTGGTCGGGCGACCAGAGGTCCGGCCGGTGGTCGACCTGGGTGTAGGAGCCATTGGCCGGATCGATCTGGTAGGTCGCCGGCGCGCCCAGGATCCAGGCCACCACGTACCCGTCGACGGTGGTGTAGAGCCTCGAGGTCCCGCCGTCATCGGCGAACTGCGCCTCCTTGAGGGCCGGGTCGGGAATGATCGTCGGGTGGGGGTAGCCGATCGTGGTGAGGACCTGCGTCGCGCCGGTCGTGAAGTCGATCTTCAGGAGCTCGGCGCGGTCATTTGCCCCATTCCGCGTGATGCGGAGCCCGTAGAGCGTGGTCGAGTCGGCCTCGAAGATCACCGCGTCCACCGGGTCGGTCAGGGTCCGAGCCGGCTGCCCCGCGACCAGCGCCACCGCCCGGCCGGCGACGATGGCCACACCGCGCGTTCCGTCGGGGGACCAGGCGTAGTGCGTCACCCCGCCCTTGTCATCGACGATCACGGTGGGGACGGCAGTCGTGCTGAAGTCGTGGCGCAGCAGGCGGATCGGTGAGGAGACGGTTGCACGCTGCAGGTAGGTCATGTCGAGTGGCCCGAAGACGGGAGGCGGCGAGGCGGTGGGCCCCAGCGTGGGCGAGGGGGTCGGCGGGACGGGACTCGGCGTGGCGGTAGGCGCCGGGGCGGACGGGGAGGGGCTGGGGGTCGGGAGGCCGGCCACGCCCTGCGGCCCGATGAAGATGAGGGCCAGCAGCACCACCACGATTCCGCTCAGCGCCAGGACCGAGCCGATCAGCCACGGCACCGCCTGCTCGGCGGTCGTCGGACGGCGCCGATCCCCATCACGCTTGGAATCCCAGCCATCCGACCCGGATGGGTCGCCGAACGAGGTGGTCGGCGCGGATGCCTCCGTGTCGGGTGACGGCCCCGGATCCGGGTCGGGGTCGGGCTCGGGCTCGGGCTCCGGGTCATGGTCCGGGGTGGCCGGAGGGTCGATCTCGCGAACGCGGTCGAAGTCGCGCTCGGGCCAGCGCGGGCGCTCGTCGTCGAAGGTGCCGCTCATGAGCGACGCCGACGGCGGTTCAAGAGGCTCACCACCTGATCATAGCGAAGGGTCACCACCACGATGCCCAGCACGACCAGCGCCGCGCCGACCACCAGTCGCAGGTCGAGGAGCTCGCCCAGGAAGGTGACCCCGAGGGCGACCCCGACGACCGGAAAGAGGTAGGTCACCATGACGGCAACCGTGGCTCCGAACTGCTCGATGAGCGTGAAGTAGATCAGGTACGCGATGAAGGAGCCGATCAGGCCAAGCCAAAGCAGCGCGATGATCGGGCCTGGCTGGGTCGGCACGCTGATCCCGCCCCCCACGCTCGCCGCGAAGGCCCAGGCGTAGATCGCCGCGAAGACGAGCGATCCGGCCGCCACCTCGAAGCGATGCATGCCCTTGAGGTGCCGGGCATACGATCCACCGGCCGCGTAGCTGAGGGCAGCCGTGGCGGTCGCCGCGAGGCCGATCAGCGTCGACGAGTCGGGGCGCAGGGCGAACTCCCTGCTGGCGAGCAGCAGGACGCCGCCGAAGCCCAGCAGCACGCCACCGACTCGCAGCACGGTGAG
The DNA here is from genome assembly GCA_041499395.1 of Candidatus Limnocylindria bacterium. Lineage (GTDB taxonomy): Bacteria > Chloroflexota > Limnocylindria > QHBO01 > QHBO01 > CF-167. Next base: position 1,751 of record JBGQKH010000084.1, on the reverse strand, counting down.
GGGCTCGGTGCGCAGCAGGACGCCGGCGATCATCACGCTGAAGAGGGGGGCCATCGAGTTGAGGACCGCGGCCGACCCGGAGTCGATGTACTGCTCGCCCCAGCTGATCAGGAAGATCGGCAGCGCCGTGTTGATGAGGCCGAGGAGGGCCAGCGAGGCGAGGCTGCCCGGCGCCGTTGGCAGCCGCCGTCCGAGGAAGGGGAGGAGCACGACCATCGGGATCGCTCCCAGGGTCATGCGCCAGGTGAGCAGCGTCGCCGGTGACACCTCGCGAAGGGCGATCTTGATCCACAGGAACGACGAGCCCCAGATCAGGCCGAGCCCGATGAACATGGCCGCCGGCACGAGTCGACGCATCACGGGAGGTGGGCGGCGGCCGCCATGGGGCTCGGAACGGGCATGGGTGACTCCGCGCGTTGAGGCGGCAGGTACCATGAAACGAGGGAGCGGACCCTGCCGTGAGCCCAGAGTAGCGCGAAGGATTGACCGAATGAGCGTTCTGCGCGTGGCCGCCTGCCAGATCGATCCGCAGCTCGGCGAGGTCGAGGCCAACCTGGAGCGCATCTCCCGGGGCGTGGCCGATGCCGCCGCCGCCGGTGCTGTCCTCGCCGTCCTCCCCGAGGCCTCGGTCACGGGGTACGCGTTCGCCTCGCTCGACGAGGGGCGGGCAGTGGCGCGTCGTGCGGGCGTGGTCGCCGGCGAGACGATCGCCTCGCTGGCCGCGCAGCACGGCGTGACGGTCATCTGCGGCACGCTCGAGGCAATCGGGGACGAGGTCTTCAACGCCGGGCTGCTGGCCACCCCCGACGGCCGTCGCTACACGTATCGCAAGATGCACCTGCCCTTCCTTGGGATCGACCGCTTCGCCACTCCCGGCCCGGACGCGCCGAGCGTGGTGGAGGTCGACGGGCTGCGCGTCGGGATCCTGATCTGCTACGACCTTCGCTTCCCCGAGGCGGCGCGCATGTGCGCGCTGGACGGCGCGGACCTGATCGCGCTGCCGACCAACTGGCCGGTCGGCGTCGACTTCCACCCCGGGATCTTCGCCCCGGCCCGCGCGGCCGAGAACCACTGCTACCTGCTCGCCTGCGACCGCGTCGGGACGGAGCGCGGCGTCACCTTCATCGGGCGCTCGTCGCTCTTCGACTTCGACGGGCATCAGCTCGCAGTCGCGAGCGATGACCGCGAGGAGCTGCTGGTCGGCGAGATCGACCCGGAGGCGGCGCGCCAGACCCGTGTCCGACGGCGACCCGGGGAGCACGAGTGGGATACGATCGCCGACCGGCGGCCAGGGCTCTACCGTCGCCTCCTCGAGCCCGCCGTCGACCGGCAGCGCCCGCCATCGGTGAACCTGTACTCCGCGGATGTCGAGTAGCCGCTGAGCCACGCCGCGCGTGGGCGCGGATCGGTCAGTCGGAGGCGGCCCACATGACGATGCCGGTGACGAAGACGCCTGCCACCAGGCCGATGAAGGCTGCTGCCCCCTCCGGCCCCTTGCCGGCGGTGGTCGGCGCAATGGCGTTGATCGCCTGCAGCCCCACGATCATGTAGAGCAGCCAGCCGACGCTGGCGACGGCGGCGAAGATGGCCTTGGCGCGTCGGGTAAAGCTCACGTGCCGCATCCTAGCAAAGGTTCAGTCCTCTCCCCGCCCCGACTGCTCGCGGATCGTGGAGACGATCCCCGAGTCGGCCAGGGTGGTCACGTCACCGAGCGCCCGCTTCTCGGCGATGTCGCGCAGGAGGCGCCGCAT
>JBGQKH010000083.1:0-7298 GCA_041499395.1 Candidatus Limnocylindria bacterium | reverse complement strand
CTCGACGAGGCGGCGGAGGGGGTGATGCGCTCCGCCTTCGGCTACGACGGGCAGAAGTGCAGCGCCAACTCCCGGGTCTACGTCGAGCGCGCCGTGGCGCGCCCGTTCCTCGACCTGCTGGTCGAGAAGGCGAAGAAGATCCGGGTTGGCGACCCGACCCGCCGCGAGAACTGGATGGGGCCGGTCATCAACGAGCGCTCCCTGCAGAAGTTCACCGATGCCGTCGCCGAGGCGACCCGCGACGGCGGGACGATCGAGGCCGGCGGCGAGGTGCTCCACGGCCCCGAGACCGAGCATGGCTACTTCCCGACCCCCACCGTCGTGAGCGGGCTGCCGACCACGCATCGGCTCTTCCGCGACGAGCTCTTCGTCCCGTTCATCGTCGTCGGTGAGGTCGACTCGCTCGATGAGGCGCTGCGCCTCTCGAACGACACCGCCTACGGCCTGACGGCGGGCATCTTCAGCCACGACGACGAGCAGATCGGGCGCTTCCTCGACACGATCCAGGCCGGCGTGGTCTACGTGAACCGCCGATCGGGCGCCACCACCGGCGCGTGGCCCGGGATCCAGAGCTTCGGCGGCTGGAAGGGCTCCGGCTCGTCCGGCAAGAGCGGCCTCGGCCCGTACTACGTGATGCAGTTCCTGCGCGAGCAGTCGCAGACGGTGATGGGACAGGAGCCACCCCCGGCGTGACGGCCGAGGAGCTCACCCTGGAGCCGGTCGTCGACCCGAGCGGCTGGTTCAGCGTCCAGCTCCGCTACGCCTACATGGTCGAGGGCGCGCCGATCATGATCGAGGACCGCGTGGTCCTCGTCGACGGCGTCGACGAGGAGACGGCGCTCGGCCGCGCCATCGAGGTCGCCGAGGAGTACGAGGACGAGTTCGAGACCGATCTCGGCGAGACCGGGGTGATCCGCTTCGAAGGGATCGTGGCGCTCAAGGAGCTCGACGATCCACCCGCCGCCGGCACCGAGGTGTGGCACGAGTTCATGGCCGCCCCGGGCACCGAAACCGGAGCCGACGGCGAACCCCTCCCTGAGCTGCGCCCTGTCGAGATGGCCTTCCCCCGCGCCCACGACGACTGATGCCCTGGCGCCAGGCCGCCTATCGCGCCGTCCGGCCGCTCCTCTTCCGAATTGACTCCGAGCGCATCCATCGGCTCAGCCTGAGCGCCATCCGGGTCGCTGGCCGCTCGACCATCGGGCGCGACCTGGCGGCACTCGCGGGCGACGCGTCGCTCGGCGCGGACGCGGTCGACGTGGCAGGGATCCGCTTCCGGAGCAGGGTCGGCCTCGGGGCAGGGTTCGACAAGGACGCCGTCGCGCTCGGCGGCTGGGCGGCGCTTGGGCTCGGCTTCGCCGAGGTCGGGACGGTCACCCCGCTGCCGCAGCCCGGGAACCCGCGGCCGCGCCTCTTCCGCCTCCCCGAGGACGAGGCGCTCGTCAACCGGATGGGCTTCAACAATGCCGGGGCCGCGGAGGTGGCGCGCAACCTTGCCGCCGCGCGCCCGCGACTGCCGTCCGGCTTCATGGTCGGGGTGAACATCGGCCGCAACGCGGCAACCCTGGCCGAGGACTCGGTGCGGGACTACCTGGCAGTCCAGCGGCTGCTCGCACCCCTCGCCGACTACCTCGCCGTGAACGTCTCGTCACCGAACACCCCCGGGCTGCGGGACCTCCAGGCGCCCGGGCGCCTGCGGGAGCTGCTGACCGCCCTGAACGAGGCGGGGCAGCGGGAGGGGGTCGCGCGGCCGATCTTCGTCAAGCTGGCGCCCGACCTCTCGGCCGGCGACCTGGAGGCGGCGCTGACCGCCGTGCTCGAGATCCCCGCCCAGGGGCTGATCCTCTCCAACACGACGATCGCGCGCGACCGGCTCCGCTCGCCGGAGCAGCTCACCGGGGAGGGGGGCGGGCTCTCCGGCGCACCGCTTCTCGTGCGCACCCGGGGCGCCGTCCGGCGGATGCGGGCGCTGGTCGGCGATCGCATGGCGATCATCGCCTCAGGCGGGATCGGCTCGGCGGAGGACGCCGTCGCGCTCGTGGGCGCGGGGGCGGACCTGGTGCAGCTATGGACCGGGTTGGTCTACGCGGGGCCGGCGCTGGTCGGCGCGGCGACGAAAGCGATCAGGGGCATGGCAAGGGGCTGATACGATAGGTGGACATCTAGCCAGGGGCGCGGGCAGGACGCGCCGCTCCGCTCGGAGTTCTTGGTAGCGATGACCCTCGAGACCAGCACCTCCTCCGCGGCTGCCCGCAGACCGGCGCCGCATATCGTCACCGAGCTGCCGGGGCCGCGCGCCCGGGCGCTCATCGCGCGCGATGACGCGGTCGTCAGCCCCAGCCTGACCCGAGCCTACCCGCTCGTGGCAGACACCGGCGAAGGCTTCGTCATCACCGACGTGGACGGCAACCGGTTCCTCGACTTCGCCGCCGGCATCGCCGTCGCCTCGACCGGGCATCGCCATCCCAAGGTCGTGGAAGCGATCAAGGCCCAGGCCGATCGGCTGATCCACATCGCCGCGACCGACTTCTACGAGCCGCGCTACCTGGAGCTGACCGAGCACCTGGCCCGCATCGCGCCGTTCGAGGAGCGGGCGCGCGTCTTCCTCGCCAACTCGGGGACCGAGGCGGTGGAGGGCGCCATCAAGCTGGCGCGCCACCACACCCATCGGCCCGGGCTGATCGCGTTCGAGGGCGCCTTCCACGGACGCACGATGGGCGCCCTCTCGCTGACCAACAGCAAGATCCGGCAGCGCGCCGGGTTCGGGCCGCTGCTGCCGATGGTCTACCACGCCCCGTTCCCCCGCCAGCGGACCTGGCGCGAGGGGAGCGGCGGTGATGGCACCCACGAGCTCTGGGTGCTGCGGCACGACATCCTCGGCCGGCTCATCGCGCCGGACGACGTGGCGGCCATCGTCATCGAGCCGATCCAGGGCGAGGGCGGCTACTTCCCGGCCCCGGCCTCCTTCCTGCGCGCGCTGCGCGAGATCTGCGACGAGCACGGCATCCTGCTCGTGGTGGACGAGGTGCAATCGGGGATGGGGCGCACCGGACGCTGGTGGGCGATCCAGCACGCCGGCGTGGAGCCGGACATCGTCACCACCGCGAAGGGGATCGCATCCGGCATGCCGCTCGGCGCCTTCATCGCGCGCGACTCGGTCATGACCTGGCCGCCCGGCGCGCACGGCTCGACCTTCGCCGGCAACCCGATCTGCGCGGCGGCCGGCAAGGCGACCCTGGACCTGATCGAGGGCGGGCTGATGGAGAACGCGGCGCGCATGGGGGCGCGGCTCCGGGCCGGCGTCGAGCAGGTCGCCTCCGAGCACGAGTCCGTGCGCGACATCCGGGGCGTCGGCCTCATGATCGGCGTCGAGTTCGCCAGCCACCAGGCGGCCAACGCGGTCGAGCAGGAGTGCTTCGAGCGGGGCCTGCTGGTGCTCGAATGCGGCGAGGCGACGATCCGCCTCTGCCCGCCCCTGATCGTCGACGAGGAGGCGGTCGACACGGCCATTCGGATCTTCGGCGAGGCGATCTCCGCGGCAGCACGCCCCCGCGAGGGACTCGAAGACATCGGCGGCTGAGCCGGGCATGACCTCCAAGGTCAGCACCCTGCGCGAGGCGGTCGCCGCCCACCTCCACGACGGCGACACGCTGGCCATCGAGGGCTTCACCCACCTGATCAGCTTCGCGGCCGCGCACGAGGTGATTCGCCAGGGTCGCCGCGGGCTGACGCTGGCGCGCCTTACCCCTGACCTCGTCTACGACCAGCTGGTCGCCGCCGGCTGCGCCTCGAAGCTCGTCTTCTCGTGGGTCGGCAACCCCGGGGTCGGCTCGCTGCACGCCATTCGCCGGGCGATCGAGGACGGGGAGCTGCAGATCGAGGAGTACAGCCACCACGGCATGGTCGGGCGCTATACGGCCGGCGCGACCCGCCTCCCGTTCTTCCCGCTGCGCTCGTACTCGGGCAGCGACATGGCCGCCGCCAACCCGCGCATCCGCCGCGTCGCCTCGCCCTACGACGGCGAGCAGGTCGACGTCGTCCCGGCGCTTAACCCGGACGTCACCATCATCCACGCGCAGCGGGCCGACGCGGACGGGAACGTGCAGGTCTGGGGGATCGCGGGCGTGGAGCGCGAGGCGGCCCTTGCCGCTCGACGCGTGATCGCCGTGGTCGAGGAGCTGGTCGACACCTCGGTCGTCCGGGACGACCCGGACCGGACCCTGCTGCCCGGCACCGTCGTGGACGCCGTCTGCGTCGAGCCGTTCGGCGCGCACCCGTCCTTCGTGCAGGGCTACTACGACCGCGACAACGCCTTCTACCGCGACTGGGATGCGATCAGCCGCGATCCCGCCCGCCTCGAGGCCTGGCTCGACGAGTGGGTGCGCGGCCTCGATGGACGGGCGGCGTACGTCGAGCGGCTGGGACCCGAGCGGGTCGCGACGTTGCGACCCGAGCGACGCCCATCGGGGAGCGTCGACTACGGGAGCTACCGGTGAGCGACGCGACCCCGGACGAGCTGATGATCGCGGCGGCCGCGGCCGAGCTGGCCGGGGTGCGGACCGTCTTCGTGGGGATCGGCCTCCCGAACACCGCCGCCAACCTGGCGCGCGCCTCCGTCGCGCCGGACCTGGAGCTGATCTACGAATCGGGCATCTTCGGGGCGCGGCCAGGCCGGCTGCCGGTGAGCATCGGCGACCCGGCGCTCGTCTCCGGCTCGGCGGCGTGCATGAGCATGCGCGACCTCTTCGGCGGCTTCCTGCAGGGCGGCCGCATCGAGGTCGGCATGCTGGGCGCGGCCCAGATCGACCGCTACGGCAACCTGAACACGACGGTGATCGGGCCGTACGCGCATCCGTCGGTCCGCCTGCCGGGATCCGGCGGGGCGTGCGAGATCGCGCTGAACGCACGGCGCGTCGTGGTGGTGATGAACCAGTCGCTCCGCTCGTTCGTGGAGCGGGTCGACTTCGTCACCTCGCCCGGCCATCACCGGCCCGATGGGAGCGGCGGGCGCCCTGCCTGGGCCGGCGCCGGGCCGACCGCGGTGGTCACCCAGCTGGGCGTCTACCGATTCGGCGCGGACGGGGAGATGGAGCTGGCCGGGCTGCATCCCGGCGTGGACGAGGCGACGGTGGACGCGGGCTGCGGCTGGCGGATGCGTCGCGCGGCGAGCGTGGCGCGGCTGCCGGAGCCACCCGCCTCGATCATGGCCGCCATCCGTCAGATGCTCGCCTAGCGGCTCGAAACTCGTGACGATGGGCACTTGGCCGGCCGCGGCGATAGGCCGAGGATGGGGTCGACACGGAGGTGGTCCCGATGACGACCGAGCCCCGGACCCTGGTCTGGATCGACGCCGAGCGCGCGGTGATCGTGCGCTGGGACGGCGCTCCCAAGCTGACCCGCATCGAGAGCGAGGTGCCGAGCCACCGGCGCCTGGGCGGCTACGTCGGGCACGACCCGAGCCTGCGCACCATGGGCAGCCCGCCGCCGGATCGGCATCGCGAGGAGCACATGCGCCATCACCTGCGGACGGTGGCCGACGTGGTGGTGGGAACCGATGACGTGGAGGTGATCGGTCCCGGGACGGTCCACGAGCACCTCGCCATTCTCCTTCGCGTCGAGGACCGGATCCACGGCCGGACTCGGAGCGTGCTCGACGCGCCGGCAGGCCTCCAGACCGAGGCGCAGCTGGTGGCCCGGGTGCGAGCCTCGGCCGGCGATCCGCCGAAGCGAGGCCGCAGGCCGGTCGCGGCAGCCGGCTAGACGGCTCGGTTCGCGACCCCGAGCGCGAGCCGGGTCCAGGCGACCAGGTTGTGCAGCTGGCGCGGGGTGAGCCGATCGCAGGCCCAGCTCCAGTGGAGGGCGACCATCTCGCCCGGCTGGACGTCGTCCACGAAGCCGATCCCCTCGAGCCAGCGGCTCACCGTTTCGAGCCGCGGCACGGCGAGCCGCAGCTTGCCGTCGACCTGCTCGAGCGAGACCGCAGAGACGAGCAGCTGGTCCCCGAGCACCGCCTCGACCCGTCCCCAGCGGATCCGGCACGAGTCGATCGTGGCGAGGATGTTGTCGACCGCCCCTCCCCGTAGCAAGCCCACGCGCGGAAAGACGTCAAGGACGTGGAACGCGTGCACGGGCCGCGCCCCGACCGCGACGGCGGCCTCGAGCCAGCGCCAGTCCGACGGGGCGAGGCGCGGCCGGAAGCGTTCCTCGACCGATCGGTGCAGCTCCTGGCGGCGGACCGCGGCGGTGAGCGAGTTGCCGAGCCAATACGCCTCCACCACCTGGCGATCGAGGGGATCGGGCACGTCGTTGGCGGCCGCGATCAGCTCGAGGTACGGGTAGGCGCCCTCGAAGCCGCGGGCCAGTCCGCGCAGCCCGCCGTCATCGGTCCCGGAGGCCGCGAGGGCGAGGAGCGCCTCGGTCTCGTCCGGCCCGCAGTAGCCGAACCGGTTCGGCCCGAACGCGTAGCGCCCGAAGAGGACCGGCCCCGGCGGGGGCGCGACTCGGGGCGTGACGGCAGGGGCCACCGGCGCGACGAGCATCAGCCGATCGCCGACGCGGGCTGCTGGCGGCCCGGGAGCGACACGAGCGCCAGGCCGCCGGCGACGACGAGCATGAGCAGGTAGCCACCGAGCGGACCGGCGGCCGGAACGCCCCCGTTCACGACCGCCGACAGGCCCGCTGTGATCGGTGCCCCGAGTGTCAGGACCGCCGCGACCGTGGCCGCCGGAGCGCGCTTCAGCGCTCCGTACCAGGTCGCCACGTAGCCCGCCAGCAGCACGCCAGTGCCAAGCACCCACGCCCACTGGACCGGGGTGAGCTGCGCGATGATGCCGAGCCGCCCGCTGAAGGCGAGGTAGCCGACGAGCACGATCAGCCCGAATCCCATCCGGCCGGCACCCGCCACGAGCGGCGAGACCGACGCCAGCAGCCGCCGGGCCAGGATCGTCTCGACCGCCCAGAAGCCGGTCGCCAGCGCGATGAGCGACTCGCCGCTTCCCCAGCTCACGCCCGTCGGCGGCTGGACCATGAGGGTCGCCACCAGCAGGAGGCCCAGGGCGCCGATCTGCAAGGCTCCCAGCCGTTCGCGCAGCAGCACCGCCGCCAGCAGCGCGACCCAGATGAAGAGCGTCTTCTGGATCACCGCCGCCGATGGAGCAGTGGCCTGCGCCAGCCCGGTGAAGAAGAGCAGGAAGGGGATGCTGCCGCCGATCAGGCCCAGGGCGGCGAGCCCCAGCCAGCGGCGGGTGCCGAGTGAGCGCGGGACGCCACCGACCGCGAGGAAGGCGCCGACCAGGAGG
>JBGQKH010000082.1:0-7333 GCA_041499395.1 Candidatus Limnocylindria bacterium | reverse complement strand
GGAAGACGTACCAGAGGCCGAAGAGGACCAGCACGATCAGCGCCAGGCCGACGAAGCCGAAGAGCGGCGAGGTCTCGATCGTCATCCGAATGTCCACCGAGCCATTCGCATCCGTCGCGGTGGCCGCCCAGGTGACCACGTAGTCGCCCGCAATCGCGTCGTTCGACGGGACGATCGTGGCCGTGATCGTCTGGCTCTGGCCGGCGGCGATGCTGGCGACGGTGTTTGACGGGCTGTAGGTCACGTTCCAGTCGGTCGGCGCTGTGGCGGAGACGACCACCTGCGTGAGTGGCTGCGTGCCGCCGTTCTTGATGACCAGCTGCTGCGTGATCGATCCGCCGGCCGACCCGGAGTTGCTCAGCAGCCCGTCCGGGGTGGTCAACGTCATGGCATTGGTGCCAGTCACCTTCACCGACAGCTGGGCGTCGATCTTCCGGTCACCAACCGTCGCCTGAACGTCGATCGGAAAGGTATTCGGCGTGACACCGGTCGGCGGCTTCGCCGTGACGGAGACGGCCGACGTGCTGCCGGCCTTGATGACCGCGCTGGCGGCCTGTGACTGCCCGGTCAGGGTGGCGCTCACATCCCACCCGGTCGGGCCGGTCGCCGTCACGGCGAAGGTCAGGTCCTCCGCGCTGTCGTTCGTGAGGGTCAGATTGAAGGTGAAGCTGCTGCTCGACGCGCCCTGCAGGGAGGGAACGTCGCTGGTCAGCGTCACGTCACCTGCCATCGAGGCGTTCACGGTGATCGCCACCGGCAGCAGCGCGTGAGCGGCACCTGCGGTCCCGCTCACGATGAGGTGCGTGACGCCGTCGGTTGCAGTTGCCGGCACGTCGACCTCCAGGCTCAGGGACGCCTTGCCAGTCGGATCGGTCTGGATGCCGTTGACGACGTACCCGCCGCCGCGCAGCGTCGCCTTCCAGTCGGCCGGTGCCCCGCTGACCGAGACCGCCACCTGCTCGTTGGCGTTGCCCACGACATTGATCGAGAAGCTGACCTTGGATCCGGGGGCCACCGAGACGGCGGGGTAGGGGGTGGTCAGGGTCAGCGCCGCGGCGACGGCGGCAGGGGCCAGGGCGAGCGTCATCGTGAGCAGGCCGATCACGGCCAGGGCCGGCGAGCGGCCGCGGCGTGGGGCAGGCGGCTGGGCGCGATGGTTGCGCCCACGGATCGGCAGGGTCGCCACTCGAACTCCTCCAGGCGTCATGAATCTTCCGCGTCAGTCTGGTGCAATGAGGAAAGGTAACCCCGTTGCGCAGGTTTGCAAGCAACGGGCGGACAACGGATTGTTGAGAAGCGTGAACCGATCGACGCTCAGGCGGACCTTGCGTCGTCCTCGAGCGTCTCGATGCGGAAGACCGGCTGGGTTGCGGGATCGGGGATCCGCGTGAGGAAGCTGGACACCGACCGGCCGACGGCCTTCCGGTAGGCGGTGATGACTCGATCGCTCTGGGACCCGATCACCTCCACCGCTCGGAACGGCTCGACCCGGCCGTGCATCCTCAGCTCGCCGCGCCCGGCCGCTCGCAGGTTCCGCGCCCAGGCCGTGTCTCCGCGGCCTGAGACCAGGTAGCGCGCCCCTTCGAATTCGAACGGCCCGCCGATCGGGGTGGTGTGAGGCGTTCCGGAGCGCCGGCCCTGGACGGTCAGCGCGGGGAAGAGGCCGACGCGCAGCACCACCGGGTTGACGAGGTCGATCATCCAACGGGGCGAGCGGATGACGGGGAGCGGCTGCGTCTTCATCGGTTCGCCCTCATTACGTGACGTCTCCGACCACTCTCTGGGGCCCAGGGCGAGGAGTCGAGATGCCTTTGTCCCGAACTCCGGTGCCATTCGGTCCGCGGGCGGCGGTGTGATGATAGGAACGCCATGCCCGTCCCCGACCCGGCCCGTCCGGGCTCTCGCACCGCCCCGCTCCCCGACGAGGAGGCGGTGGTGGCCCGCGCCTGCCGAGGCGATCGGGGAGCATTCACCCAGCTGATGGAGCACTACCAGTCAGCCTGCTTCGGGCTCGCATGGCGGCTGCTGGGGGATCCGGACCTTGCGGCGGACGCCGCCCAGGACGCATTTGTCCACGCCTACGACGCGATCGCCAAGTACCGCGGCGGCCTTTTCCGATCCTGGCTGCTGCGAATCACTGCCAACGCCAGCTACGACATCCTGCGTCGCGCCCAGCGCCGCCCGACGACGGCCCTGCCGGACGCGGAGGAGGGCGAAGCCGAGCTTCCGGACCAGGGCGCGCCGGATCCCGAGGCCGAGGCGGGCCGCGCAGAGCTGTATCGCCACCTCGATGCCGCGCTCCGCCTCCTGCCTCACGACCAGCGCGCGGCGGTCGTGCTGTGCGACGTGTACGGGATGGACTACGGCGAGGTCGCGACGGCCACCCAGTCGGCCCTCGGCACCGTCAAGTCGCGAATCCATCGTGGCCGCCTGAGGCTGCGCGAACTGATGGCCGAGCACAGGGAACTGTTCCTCAACGAGGCGCGTCTGGACCGATGACCATGCAGCACGCAACGCATCCCGACGACGAGCGGCTCGCCGCATACGCCAGCGCGGCACGCGAGGCCGTCTCGGACCGGGAGCTGGCCGGCCATGTCGCCAGCTGCGACCGCTGCCGCCCGATCGTCGATGAGCTGACCATCCTTCGGGACGCGCTCTCCCTCCTCCCCGACATCGCCCCCTTCCGTCCGCTCCGTCTCATCCCGCCCGTCGCCGACGCTGCGCCGCGTCCCTCCGGGGCGGTCGAATGGCTGCGCCGCCTCGCTGCGCCGGCGATGGCGGCAGGGGTAGGGCTCGTGCTGGTCGGTGCGGTCGGCATCTCCGGCATGCTCGGCGGGATCGCCGGAAAGGCTGCCGACCTGGCTGTGAGCCAGCAGTCGTCCAAGGGGGCGGAGGCACCCGGTGCCGGCGGCGCGCACTCTCCGGTCCCGGCGGTCTCCACCGATACCGAGTACGGCACGCGCACCAACCCTCCGCGCGACCAGGCGACCGCAGTCCCGGCAACGCCCGCTCCGTCCGCCGGGGCGGTTCACGCCGCCGATCGCGGCTCGCACGACCAGCCGTGGCTCGCGCTCCTGATCGCCGGCTTCGGGCTGTTGGGGATCTCCGCGATCCTGCGCTATTCCCTGACCCCCCGGGCCGGCTAGGCGAGCTTCCCGAGCACGACCGCCGTGGCGAGCAGGGTCAGGAAGACGACCGCCACGATGAGCGCCGCCCAGCCAGAGTCACGGAAGGTCCGGGGCATGGTCTCCAGCGGTTGCGGCCGGCGCGTGGGCGGCGTCGGCACCTCGCCCGGCTGACGCACCGTCCGGGGAGCCGAGCGCGTCTCGGCCGCGGTGGCGCGCCACGTGGCCCAGGTCCGCGTCGTGGTCGGCTGGGCGGGCCGGATCGGCCTGCGGGAGGCTGCCCAGTGGCCGCTGCCCGGCGTGCCGGCGGTGGGGTGCGCGGCGTCGTACTCCGCGCGACGGGTCGTGGAGGAGAGGATGGCCCACGCCTCGTTGACGAGCTGCATCCGCGCGACGACCTGCTCATCGGGATGCAGGTCTGGATGAAAGCGCTTCGCCAATCGTCGATGAGCGAGCGCGACCTGCTGGGGACTGGCATCCCGCGCGATGCCCAGCACGGCGTAGGGGTCGGGCGCGCTCTCCCTTGGCATTGACGTGGATTCTAGGCGGCGGCCGGGCCGGGGAGACGGCCCGCCATCGGTCTAGACTCCGGGGATGGCCGAACGTCGACCGATCCTGATGCTCATCGACGGGCCGAGCCTCGTCTATCGCGGCTACTTCGCGCTTCCGCCGCTGACCACCTCGGAAGGCGCCCTCGTGAACGCAGTCTTTGGTTTCCTCCAGATCGTCCTGCGAGGGATGCAGGATCTCAAGCCGGACTACGCGATCGTCAGCTTCGACCTCGGGAAGCCGCAGTTCCGCTTCGACGCCTATCCCGATTACAAGGCGGGACGCCCGTCGATGCCCGACGACCTGCGCTCGCAGTTCCCGATCGTGCGCGAGGTGGTGGCGATGATGGGGATGCCGATCCGGGAGCTGGCCGGCTACGAGGCCGATGATGTGATCGGCGCCCTCGCGCAGCAGGCGGCGACGGCGGGGGTCGACACCTACATCGTCTCCGGCGATCTCGACGGGCTCCAGCTGGTCAACGACCGGATCCGGCTCCTCACGACCCGCATGGGGGTCGCCGCAACCGTGATCTACGACGAGGCGAAGGTCGCGGAGCGCTACGGCCTCCGGCCCGACCAGATGCTTGACTACAAGGCGCTGAAGGGCGACACCTCGGACAACATCCCCGGCGTTCCGGGGGTGGGGGAGAAGACCGCCATCTCGCTGCTCCAGGAGTTCGGCTCGCTTGACCAGATCTACGCGCGCCTCGACGAGGTGAAGGGCAAGCTTCGCGACCGGCTCGCCGAGCACCGCGAATCGGCCTTCCTCTCCCGCCAGGTGGGGCGAATCGTCACCGACCTGCCGGTGATCCTCGACCTCGAGTCGGCGCGCACCGGCCGATACGACCGTCGTGCCGTGGCGCAGCGCTTTCGCGAGCTCGAGTTCCGCTCCCTGATCGATCGGCTGCCGCCGTCGAGCATCGCGCCGAGCGGGCACGACGCTCCGGAGCGCGAGACGAAGGGTGGCCTGCAGCTCTCGCTCGACCTGCTCGGTGGTGCCGCTCAGCCTGTGCCCGAGGCTGGGGGGCAGGAGCCAGCACCCGTCCGGGTCGCGCCGAACCCGCTGCTGGACCCCGGCGGCGCGATCGAGCACGTCGATCCGCGCATCCCCCGCAGCGAGGCCGACCGCCTGGAGCTCGAGGCGTGGCTGGCGGTCCATGGTGGCAGCGTAGGGCTCGGCTGGGCGGCCGGGCCAGGGCGCCCCATGGAGCGCGCGCTGCTGGGGATCGCCTTCGCGGGCGAGGATGGGTCGTGCTGGTATGTTCCTGTCGCGGCCGGTCCGGGGGCAGGTGGTGCGTGGCTCCCGCGCTGGCTCTCCCGCGCCGATCGTCCGCTGATCGGGCACGACCTCAAGCAGCTGCTCACCCTGATGGCGAGGTCGGGGGGCGAGGTTGGCGGGCCGGCGTTCGACACGCTTGTGGCGTCGTACATGGTGAATCCCGCCCTTCGCGCCCAGACCCTCGACGACCTGGCAGCGAACCGGTTCAGTTCGGAGCTGCCGCCGCGCCCGCTGAGCGGCGAGTCGGGCGCCGAAGAGGCGGTGGCGGCGAGGCGGGCCGCCGGGGAGGCGCTCACCGCCCTCCTCGTCAAGCCGGCGCTCGAGGCGGAGATGGCGGAGGCGGGACTCACCAACCTCTTTCTCGAGGTCGAGATGCCGCTCCTCCCTGTCCTCGTCGGGATGGAGCTGGCCGGGGTCCAGATCGACGGTGCCGTGCTCGCTGCCATGGCCACCGAGTTCGGTGAGCAGCTCGCCTCGCTCGAGTCGAGGATCTACGAGCTGGTGGGGCATCCCTTCAACATCGGGTCACCCAAGCAGCTCGAGCAGATCCTCTTCCACGAGCTCGGGCTGACCGCCACCAAGCGCACGCGGACCGGCTACTCCACGGACGCGTCGGTCCTCGAGGAGCTGCGCGACAAGCACGAGGTGGTGGCGCTGATCTTGGAGCACCGCCAGGTGGCGAAGCTCAAGTCGACCTACGTCGACGCCCTGCCGCTCCTGCTCGATGCCGACGGGAGGGTGCACACCACCTACTCGCAGGCGATCGCGGCCACCGGGCGCCTCTCGAGCGCAGATCCCAACCTCCAGAACATCCCGATCCGCACCGCGCTCGGCCGCCGCATCCGGCGTGCATTCGTCGCGCCGCCGGGCAAGCTGCTGCTGGCCGCCGACTACTCGCAGGTGGAGCTGCGGATCCTCGCCCACGTCTCCGGCGACCCGGGCCTGAAGGCCGCCTTCGCGGCGCACGAGGATATCCACCGCTCGACCGCCGCGCGCGTGCTGAAGCTCTCCCCGGAAGAGGTCACCTACGAGGAGCGCAGCATGGCCAAGATGGTGAACTTCGGAGTTGCCTACGGCATGAGCGACTTTGGGCTGGCGGAGCGGCTCCACATCCCGCGCGAGGAGGCGCAGCGCTTCATCGCCGACTACTTCGCGGCGTACGAGGGGATCCGCCGCTACATCGTCGAGATGAAGATCCTCGCCCGCGACCAGGGCTACGTGTCGACCCTGCTCGGCCGCCGCCGCTACATCCCCGAGCTGACGGCGCGCAACCCGTCGCTCCGCCAGGCGGGAGAGCGGATGGCGATCAACATGCCGATCCAGGGGACGGCGGCGGACGCCATCAAGATCGCGATGGTCAAGCTTGCCGCCACATTGCGGGAGCGAGGCCTGCGGTCGCGGATGCTGCTCCAGGTCCATGACGAGCTCGTCTTCGAGACCGACGAGGGCGAGCTGCCCGCCCTCGCGTCGCTCGCGCGCGAGGTGATGGAGGGCGCCCTGCCGCTCGACGTGCCCCTCACGGTGGAGCTCAAGGTCGGCGCCGACTGGGAGCGGATGGACCATCTCGTCCAGCTCCCCGACGGCGTCTGGCGGCGCGAGGCCGCGCCCGAGCAGCCCGAGGCCGACGAGCCGGTGCTGGCCGAGGTTGGCGGCTGAGGCATGCCGGAGCTCCCCGAGGTCGAGACCGTGGCGCGCGACCTGCAGCGCTGGATCGCGGGAGCCACGATCACCGACGCAGAGGTGCGCTGGGAGCGCACGATCCGGCACCCGCAGCCGAGTGACCGTTTCGTGGGCGAGCTGCGCGGCGCGACGATCCGTCGCGTAGGGCGGCGGGCCAAGAGCGTTCTGCTGCATCTCGCCGACGGGCGTGTCATGACGGTGGCGCTGCGGATGACCGGCGCGCTGATCGTCGCCCCGCCCGGCACCCCGGACGACCGGTATGCGCGCGTCGTCTTCCACCTTGCTGACGGGCGCGAGCTTCGCTACCGGGACGTGCGCAAGTTCGGGCGGATCGGCCTCTGGGCGCGTGGCGGGTCGCGTGGCGGGTCGCGGCGCGGGTCGGGAGCGAAGCGGCGGGTCGTCGCAGAGCGGCGTGAGCCTTACCGGGTCGGCGACGTCTTCGCGCGGCACGGGCCCGAGCCGCTGGCCCGCTCCTTCAGCGCGGAACGCCTCGCGGACCGGCTCAGGGGACGCTCCGCGCGGCTGAAGACCCTCCTCCTGGACCAGTCGTTCATCGCTGGGGTTGGGAACATCTACGCGGATGAGGCGCTCTGGCGCGCGCGCCTCCACCCGCTGCGCGCCGCGGACACCCTCACCCCGGTCGAGGTGCGGCGGCTGCACCGCGCCATCCGCGCCGTGCTTCGGCAGGGGATCACCAACCG
>JBGQKH010000081.1:0-7492 GCA_041499395.1 Candidatus Limnocylindria bacterium | reverse complement strand
TCACCCAGATCGTCGTCTTCGTGGCCGCCATCGTGCTGATGCTCGCCCTCTACTGGTTCATCGAGAAGACGCGGACCGGACGGGCGATGCGCGCCGTGAGCGAGAACAAGGACGTCGCCTCGATGATGGGCATCAACGTCAATCGCGTGATCATGACGACCTTCGCCATCGGGGGCCTGCTCGCCGGCGCCGCGGGCATCCTGTACACCCTGCTCTTCAACCAGGTCCTCTTCTCGATGGGCTTCGTCCCGGGCATCAAGGCCTTCACGGCCGCGGTGCTGGGGGGAATCGGCAACGTGGTCGGCGCGATGGTCGGCGGTCTGGTGCTCGGCGTCCTCGAATCGATCGGGCCCTACCTGCTCCTCGACGGCTTCAACATCCCGACCCCGAACCAGCTGACAACCGTCGTCGCATTCCTGGTGCTCGTGCTGGTGCTCATCTTCCGCCCAACAGGCCTCCTCGGCAGGAAGGACAACGGCTGATGGACGCCCGATTCCTGCGACGCGCGGTGAGCATCGGCCTGATCGGCGGACTCGCCGTCTGGCACCTCAGCCTGGTCGGGATGGTGCAGGCGTTCCAGACCCGCCCGATCATCACCGACTACGTCTCCTTCGGCGAGCTGCTGCCGGTGCTGGTCATCCCGATCGCGGGATTCTGGGCCTCGGGATCGCGGAGCGCCACCCTCCGGCCGTCGGTGGCCGGGATCCTCATTGCCGGGGGACTTGCGGGCCTGGCGTTGGGGGCAGTCATCGCACTGCTCTGCTTCTTCATCGAGGCCCTCCACCCGAACGGGATGCTGATCAACGCCACGCCGGTCCTGGTCAAGGATCTCCGAATCGGGTTTGACCCGATGCCTGCGACGCTCCTGCAGCTGCTTGGCGGGGCGGTCGTCGGTGCGGCTGCGGCGTCCCTGCGCGTGGTCCCGGCCAGGGCGAGCCGGGTCTTCGTCCTGGCGGCAGGCACCGTGCTCGGCCTGGGGGTGATGAAGAACCTCGTCTTCCAGCTCGTGTCAAACGTCGGGCTCAACGCCGTTGCCACCTTCCTCTACAAGGGCGACGGGCTCAGCCTCCCGGGTGCGCTCGTGGTGTTCGTCGGCACCGCCGTGCTCGCGTGGCTGTGGATGACGCGTCGCAGCGACGTGGTGAAGAGCTACAGGGCCCTCCCGCGCCAGAATCGCCAGGTTGCGAAGATCGCGGCATTCGCCCTTGGTGCGGTCGTGATCATCCTCCTGCCGACCGTGCTCGGCCCGTTCCTTTCGGACGTGGCGACGACCATCGGGATCTTCATCCTGCTCGGCCTCGGGTTGAACATCGTCGTCGGCTTTGCCGGATTGCTCGACCTCGGCTACGTGGCCTTCTACGCCCTGGGCATGTACTCGATTGCCGTGCTCACCTCACCGGTGTCGCCGGCGTTCCACCCGCAGCTCAACTTCTGGCTGGCGCTGCCGATCGTGATGCTGATCGGCGCCGGGGTCGGCCTGATCATCGGCGCTCCGGTGCTCCGGCTTCGGGGCGACTACCTCGCCATCGTCACCCTGGGCTTCGGTGAGATCGCCCGCATCATCTTCCTCTCGGAGTGGATGACCCCCTATGTGGGCGGCGCAAACGGGATCCAGGGGATCCCGCCGGCCTCGATCTTCGGGGTCATCTTCCGAGACCAGCCCGGCTCGGCCCCGGGAGGCGTGTACTACCCGCTCCTCATTGCGATCGTGATCGCCGCCCTGGTCGCGAGGTCGCTCTACAACTCGCGCGTCGGCCGTGCGTGGGCGGCGATGCGCGAGGACGAGACCGTCGCCGAGGCGACGGGAGTCAACACGACCGTCTACAAGCTGCTGGCGTTTTCGCTGGGCGCCGTCTTCGGCGCGGTTGCCGGAGCGTTCTACGCGGCGAAGATCGGCGTGGTCTTCCCGCAGAACCTCGACATCCTGATCAGCATCAACGCGCTGGCGCTCATCATCCTGGGCGGGATGGGCAACGTCACCGGGGTGCTGCTGGGCGCCCTCGTCCTTGTCGGCCTCCCCGGCATCCTGCGCGAGTTCGCGCAGTACCAGCTTCTCATCTTCGGCGCCGTCCTCGTGGCGATGATGCTCTTCCGGCCAGAGGGCCTGATCCCGAATCGGAGCCGCCGCGCCGAGCTGCACGAGTCGAGCGATGAGCCCGCTGGCGGGGCAGCGGGAGAGGCAGGCCCCGGCGGCTCGGCCTCGACTGGCCTGGTCACGGAGACCGGCACCATCCGGACGCGTCTCGGAGGCAACCGGTGACCGAGCAGCTGAGCCCCCAGGACGACATCCTGACCGCACGCGCGGTCACGAAGCGGTTCGGCGGGCTGGTGGCCAACCGAGAGGTGGACTTCGTCATTCCGCGCCATGGAATCGTTTCGCTGATCGGGCCGAATGGCGCCGGCAAGACCACCTTCTTCAACCAGCTCACCGGGATGCTCAAGCCGACGAGCGGGCAGATCGTGTTCGACGGGACGCCGACCGCCGAGCTGTCGCCCCACGAGATCGTGGAGCTCGGGGTCGCCCGCACCTTCCAGAACATCCGGCTCTTCGGCGACATGACCGTCCTCGCCAACGTGATGGTTGGCCACCACGTGCGCATGCGCGCCCCATGGTGGAACTCGATCCTCCGGACCCCGGGCACGCGACTCGAGGAGGCGGAAACGACCGAGAAGGCGCGCGGCCTGCTGCACCTGCTCGACCTGCCGCAGCGCCTAGAGGATGAGTGGGCGCGAAACCTGCCCTACGGTGACCAGCGCCGCCTGGAGATCGCCCGAGCCCTGGCCAGTGATCCGAAGCTGCTCCTCCTCGACGAGCCGACCGCCGGCATGAACCCGGCGGAGACGGCGCAGACGACCCGACTCATCTCTCGCCTGCGGGACGAGCTGGGCCTCACGATCCTGCTCATCGAGCACGACATGAAGGTGGTGATGGGCGTCAGCGAGCGGATCACCGTCCTCGACTACGGCGAGAAGATCGCCGAGGGAACGCCGGCGGAGGTTCGCGCAGACCCGCGGGTGATCGAGGCCTATCTCGGAAAGGCGGCCGTCGCCTCGTGACCACTTCGGAACCGCTCCTGGAGCTGAACGAGCTGCATGTCTACTACGGGAACATCCACGCGCTCCAGGGGCTCACGCTGCACGTCAACCAGGGCGAGGTGGTCACCCTCATCGGCTCGAATGGAGCCGGCAAGAGCACGACCCTGCGGGCGATCAGCAGCACCCACAAGCCGCGAAGCGGAACGATCAGGCTGGCGGGGCAGGAGATCCAGGCGATGGCGGCGCACGACGTCGTCGCCCTGGGCGTCGCGCACGCTCCCGAGGGAAGGCATGTCTTCAGCCGGCTGAGCGTGTACGAGAACCTGCAGATGGGCGCCTTCAGCCGTCGCGGCCCGATCACCGATGACGTGGCGCGTGTCTATGACCTCTTTCCGCGGCTGAAGGAACGTCGCACACAGAAGGCCGGCACGATGTCGGGCGGCGAGCAGCAGATGCTGGCGATCGGCCGCGCCCTGATGGCCCGTCCCCGGGTGCTCCTCCTCGACGAGCCGTCGATGGGACTCTCCCCCATCCTCACCGAGCAGATCTTCCGGATCATCACCGAGATCAACGGACAGGGGACGACCGTCCTCCTGGTCGAGCAGAACGCGTTGATGGCTCTCAACGTGGCGCAGCGCGGGTACGTCCTCCAGACCGGGCGCATCGTTCTGTCGGACACGGCCGCCAACCTGGCGGCCAACACCCAGGTGCGCCAGGCCTACCTCGGCGAGATCTGACCGCGGTCAGCCGGAGCCGATGGCGCCACCCCCTCGCCGCCCGCAGGACTACCGCCCTGACCTGCGACCAATGATCCTGCTGGGGCTCCTCCTCGTCGCGGTCGTGGCGGGCTGGATCGTCCTGAGCCCGCTCCTTCTCCCGCCCGCGACCCGCTGACGCCCCCGATCGGCCCTACCGATTGCGGACCCAGGTCCCCGTCTCGAGATCGCGGGCCCGCGCGCCGTTCGAGCACAGGTCGACGATCGCATCCCAGGTGATGTCCTGGGTCGTGGCGACCGAGCGGACATGGTACGAGCCGCGGTCCCCGGGACAGGCCGGGTCTCCCGTCAGGACCACGACGAGGCCCGAGGGCTCGAAGGTGCCTGACCATCGAGCGCCGAGCCGGTAGGTTCCGCCCTGCATGGTCAGCGTCTCCGTCGCCTCGCCGCCGGTCGCGCGACGGGTATAGGAGCCCTCGGCCCAGTGCTGACCGTTGCCCTCGGCAAGGTTGAGCTCGATCCAACGCGCCGCGGCTCCACCAATCGCCACCAGGACGATCGCGCCCAGCGCGAGCGCGACGAGGGGCGGCCGAAGGGAGGCGACCAACAGGCTTGCCACCACGGCAACCACGCCAGCGGCGATGGCAAGTGCCATGGGCCACGACGGGGTGATCGTCACGCCCGATGCGTGCCCGGACTGCCATACCGGCCAGGAGACGGCGAGGAGCAGCCCAAGGCCGACGAGGGGGGCGACCACCAGGACGCGGGAACCGCCCGATGAGCGCGCCAGCTGGACCGCCGCCCCGAGGGCCACCACGATCTCAAGCAGGACGGCGGCGCTGAGCACCGGGATGGCCTGCCCGTCCCATGGGCCAGGTTCGGTCACGACCAGGCGGGTGCCCTCGCCCAGCACCGCCCTGGTATGGACCACCCAGCCGGGCATGAGCGACAACCCGCCGACCGCGACCCCCGCCACGACGATCACCCAGAGCAGCGCGCGCCTCTCCACGACACGCATGCTACCGATCGATGGCGGCTCCGAGGCGGTGGCTCGGTGTGCAGAGCCCACGCCCGCGACTCCGGCTCAGTGGCAGGGCACGTTGCCACTCCACACCGGAGCGTCGGGGTAGCGAAAGATGAAGAAGGTGGCGGAGCAGCCGCCGATCCCCAGCAGCGCTCGGTCGATCACTACTCGACGGAGGTCGCTGCGTTCGAAGGTCGGTGGAGCGGGATCGGCTGCGAGGACCGCGTCGCCCCACGCCTGGCACGCCGCTGCCGAGGCTCCGGTCGCGCCGCTGCACTCGATCGTGACCTGCGGCCTCAGCCGGGAGGTCGCCCTGACCGCCGATCGGTTCGTCACCGCACCGACGCCGACCACCGCGACCACGACGAGCACCAGGATCGCGATCCCGAGGACGCGCCAGCTCCGCGATCTCATGCTCGCCTACGACCCGTACCGGCTTCGAGAAGCGAGGCCACGCCCCGCGCCGTAGAGCACCAGCCCGATCCCGAGCGCCGCCGCCGCGAGCCCCGGCGAGCGCTGCGGGAGCGGCAGGAAGCCGACCGACCAGAGCTCCCAGAGGCGGTAGAGGAGCGCTGCCGCCGCGACGCCACCGAGGGCCAGGTACACCCACGGGGCATCGAGGACGAATCCCCATCGACCGCGCATGTAGCCAATGTCGAGCAGGACGAGCGCTGCCAGCGCCGCCCCGTAGACGACGACGCCGGGTCCCTCCAGGCCGATCCCGGTGCTCGCAGGAATGGACACGCCATTCACCTCGTCGCCGCCTGCCTGCCACCAGGTGAGAAATCCGGCAGCCACCATCAGCAGGCTGCCGAGGAGGATCGAAACGCGATAGCGGCCGCCCGGGGCGCCGTCGGCCATGCGGCTACTCCGCGGGAGCCGAGCCGTAGACGGATGGACGGAGGACGCCGATATACGGCAGGTTGCGGTAGCGCTCGCCGTAGTCGAGGCCGTAGCCGATGACGAATCGGTCCGGGATCGTGAAGCCGCGGTAGTCGATCTCGATCTCCGCCAAGCGCCGCGCGGGCTTGTCCAGCAGGCAGCAGATGCGGATCGAGGCGGGGCCCTTGTCGTGGAGATAGCGGAGCAGGTAGTTGAGGGTCAGCCCGGTGTCGATGATGTCCTCGACGACGATCACTTCGCGTCCGGCGATCGAGGTGGAGAGGTCCTTCAGGATGCGGACCTGCCCGCTCGACTCGGTCGACGCGCCATAGCTGCTCACCTCCATCAGGTCGATCGAGAGTGGGATCGGCATGGCGCGCACGAGGTCGGCGAGGAAGATGATCGACCCCTTCAGGACGCTCACCAGCACCGGGTCGCGTCCCGCGTAGTCGGCCGACAGCTGGGCGCCAAGCTCCGTGACGCGCGCCTGGACCTGCTCGCTGCCGAGCAGCACCTCTTCGACGTCTGGGTCGATCACGGCACGTCGAGCGGCCCGTTGCCGTTCATGGCGGCGACGTCAGCGAGGAAGTCGAGGCGTCCGTACTTGAGCATCAGCGCGCGGAAGTCACGAGCGTAGAAGAGCTTGATCCGCAGCTCCGGGTAGAGCTGGCGGAGCCAGCGCAGCTTGCGGTTCTTCTTGCGGACCAGCGCCTGCTTCAGCGTCGTCAGCTCCAGGTAGAGCTCGATCTCTGGAAGGTAGAAGTCCGGGGCGAACGACTCGACGACCTCGCCGTCGGCGTTCCAGGAGATCGGGAAGAGGTTGGGCTCGTACTGCCATGCGACACCGTAGAAGTCGAGGATCCTCGCCAGCTCCGCCTCGCTCTGGTGAGCGAAGCGCGGCGAGCCATTCGTCAGCGTCGCCGCCACTGGTCCCCGATCGTACCGGCCCGCCGGGCCCCTGGCGTCATCAGGTCCGAGTATATCCGGGGGACTTATCCACAGGTCGGCCGAGTTCGCGGCGATTGGTGGATAACTTGGCTTGCCCCATGGTCGCAACGGCTGGTACGGTGACGGTCCTGCTTCCCCGGCGGCCGAGTACGGTAACCGGGCGCGCGCGGGGCCGATGCGAGAGCCGGCCATCAACCGCTCGCGACCGGGAAGACCGAAACGCCACCGGAGAGGCATCTTCCATGTCCGATCACACCGCAGACGCGGTGGCCACGCGGGCGGCCCTCGAGGGTCTGCTGGCCGATGCTCCAGCGATTGCCGCCGCGCTGCCTGCCGGCTTCGGGGACGCCGCGCAGCGCTTCGTCGCGATGCTGCTCGAGGCGAACGGACGAATCAATCTGACCCGCGTCACCGAGCCGGATGCCGTGGCCCGCCTGCACCTGCTCGACTCGCTCGTCGCGCTCCCCCTGTTGGACGCGTGGGAGCCGGCCACGGCAATCGACCTGGGTTCGGGCGGCGGCCTGCCTGCAATCCCGCTCGCCCTCGCCCGGCCGGGGATGGCCTGGACGCTGGTCGACTCGGTCGGCAAGAAGGCCGCCGCGCTCCGTGACTTCGTCGAGGCGCTCGGGATTCGCAACATCACGGTCGTCGCCGATCGGGCCGAGGCGCTCGGGCGGGATCCCGTCCACCGCGAGCGGTACGGCGTGGTCACGGCGCGTGCCTGCGCCGCACTCCCGGTGCTGGTAGAGCTGGCCCTGCCCTTCCTGTCGATCGGCGGCTCGCTGCTGGCCTGGAAGGGGCCGGCGGGCGAGCCGGACGACGAGGTTCGACGCGGGCGCGTCGCGGCCGGTCAGCTCGGCGGCGGTCGGCTCGAGACCGTCGGCAC
>JBGQKH010000080.1:0-7588 GCA_041499395.1 Candidatus Limnocylindria bacterium | reverse complement strand
GGTGGCGATCACGAGCTGGTCGTAGCCGATCTGGCTTCCATCATCCAGCTCGACGCAGGCGTTCGCCTCGTCGATGCGGACGATCCGCCCCACGCGGAGCTGGACCTCCTTGTCCAGGAGGCTGCGCTCCGGACGGCGCAGCCGCTCGGCTCGCTCGCCGCCCATGGCGATGTACATGAAGCCGGGCTGGTAGACGTGCTGCCCCTTCTCGTCGACGAGGGTGACGGTCGCCTCGTGGCGCCCGATCTCGTCGTGCAGCTTGCGGACGAGGAGGTTGGCGACGAGCGTCCCTCCGACGCCCCCGCCCAGGACAAGGACCCGGCTCATGGCGACGTCTCCTAGCGCTGCTTGACGACGACGATCTCGTCGTAGCCGTCACGGGCCTCGACGGCGACCAGTCGATGGCCGGCCTTCTCGACCCACTTTGGGATATCCGACTTGGATCCGGCATCGCTCGACCAGACGGCGATCACGTCGCCAACCTGGCCTTCGCGGATCGCCCGGATCAGCTCCATCAGCGGACCGGGGCAGTAGCTGCCGCGCGCGTCGATGGTGCGGGTGATGGCGGGTGTCTCAAGGGTTTGCATCGGTCTTGCGTCCTTCTCGCCGCTCAGATGAAGAGGCTTGCGTCGGCGTTGGTCATCAGCTCGAGCGCCGCGGCGGCGCCGACCGCCGGCTCCACGCCGTCGATCAGCTGGTCGGCGGTGATCCCCATCATGTCCATGCTCATCTGGCACGGGATGAGGCGAACGCCGAGGGCCTGGGCCATCTCGAGCAGCTCGCGCGGCTCGGCGACCCCGTACTGCTTGGCGAGCTTCTTCATCATCCACGGGCCCATCCCCGCGAAGTTCAGCTTGCTCAGCTTGGCGTGGTCGATCCCGGGACGGTTCATCATCGCCAGCATCTTCTGCATCCAGTTGGTGCCGGTGACCCGTACCTCTGGTCGGACCAGGCTGAAGAGGCCCCAGAAGGTGAAGAAGATCGAGACCTTCATCTCACCGGCTGCGGCCGTGCTGGCCAGGATGGTGGTCGCCCAGGTCCGCTCCAGGTCTCCGCTCTCGGAGACGATCACGAGCTCCTTGGTCTTGACCGATCCCTCGGTCACCGGGTCGTCGAGCCCCTCGACCAGCGCGGTCGGCAGCTCGGGTCGGGTCAGCGTTGCGGTCATCTTGAGGGCCTCACTTCTTGCGGACGATGTAGCGGAAGACCTTGCCGTCGACCGATGACTCGACCAGCGCGTGACCGGTCGTCTTGGTCCAGGCGGTGAAGTCCTTGGCGGATCCGGGGTCGGTCGCGAGGACCTCGATCAGCTGCCCGGAGGCCAGGCCCTTGATCGCCAGCGCCGTCTTCACGATCGGCAGCGGGCAGGAGAGGCCACGGGCGTCGACGGTCGTCGCGATCGGCTGTGTCACGGTCATGGTGCGGTTCCTTCCGTTCGAATCAGATGAAGACGACCTGGCCGTCGCCGGCGGCGAGCCAGAAGGCGGTGACGCCCTCGACGCCGTCGACCAGGGGGTCCAGGTCGGCCTCGGTGATGTGCAGCAGGTCCATGGAGAGCGAGCAGGCCTGGACCTCGACCTCGCCGAGCTCCTTGGCCTGGCGAAGGGTCTCGTGCCAGGGCGCCTGCCCGGCGGCGCGAAGCGCGGCGACCGCCTGGAGGCCCTCGGGGCCACCCTCGGGCGCCACGCCGTGGTCATCGGCGATCCGGTCGGCCCGGAACGCGTCGAGCGCCCAGTACTGGAGGAAGAGGTGCACCGGCCGCCCGATCGCGGCGGCGCCGGCGGTCAGCACGGCGGCGGCGTTCAGCTTGTCGTCGGTGCCCGAGAAGAGGACGAGCGAGAGTCGTGGGTCCATGGCTTCCTACCTGTGCCCGGCTGCGACCGGGGTTGGGGCGTCGGTACCCCTCGACGAAAGCTCGGCGAGGCGGGTGAGGCGCCGTTGGAGCGCCGCGCGCATCAGGTTGCAGGCGGCGATGATGTCGGAGTCGGCGAGGCGGTAGCGGATCTCGCGACCGTCGCGCTCGGCCTCCACCACGCCGGCGGCGCGCATCAGCGCCAGGTGCTGTGAGACGTTCGGCTGGGCGAGTGCCAGGCGATCGGCCAGCCGGCCGACCGTCATCGGTCCCTCGGCCAGCAGGTGGGCCATCTCCAGGCGCCTCGGGTTGGCGAGGGTCTTGAGGATGTCCGCCTGGAGCTCGTAGATCCGTTCCATGCCACGAGGATGCGACTCATGCGCATCTGTGCATCAGTGCCGATCTGCCCGATTCGCGGGTGACCTCTGGCCCGGCTCTGAGGGGCTAGCCGATCGCCCTCCCGACGAGCGTGCCGATCCCGAAGGTGATCGCCGCGGCGGCCATCCCGAAGCCGAGCTGACGGATCCCGGAGATCAGCACGCCGCGCCCGGTCACGAGCGTGATGGCGGCGCCGATCCCGAAAAGGGCAAGCCCGGCCAGGGTGGCCGCGACCACGATTGCCGCCGTGCCATGGAGGAACAGGAACGGGATCACGGGAATGATGGCGCCGATCGCGAAGAGGGTGAACGAGGTGGCTCCGGCGACCCAGGCCGATCCGCCCAGCTCCTCTGGATTGATGCCAAGCTCCTCGCGGGCGAGAGTGTCGACCGCCACGGCCCGATCGCCGGTGACGATCCGGTGCGCCAGCTGGCGGGCCGCCTCTGGAGCGACCCCCTTCGCTTCGTAGATCAGGCGCAGCTCCTCTTCCTCCTCCTGCGGGATCTCGGCGATCTCGGCCGTCTCGACGGCGATCTGGTTGGCATAGAGCTCCCGTGCGCTCTGGACGCTGAGCCATTCACCCAGCGCCATCGAGAGGGCGCCGGCCAGGAGGCCGGCGAACCCGGCGACCAGGATCGCGGAGCCGGCGCCGCCCGCGCCCGCGATCCCCATCACCAGGCTGAAGTTGCTCACCAGCCCGTCGTTGGCGCCGAGCACGGCGGCCCGCAGGGCGTTGCCGCCCACGGCGCGGTGCCTCCCCTCGAAGCGGGCCAGCGACCCGCCCTCCATGCCGCTCGTCAGCTCCCGCAGGACGCGCGCGTGGGAGCGCTCGTCGGCCGGCATGCCGGTCCCGGCGGCCTCCGGCTGGTCGTCGTACTGGCCGCGCGCCGCCGACTCCTGTCCCGCGACCGTCGAGGCGACGAGCCCGGGCCCGAAGCGACGGGCAACCGCGGCAAGCACCCGCGCGCGCCACGCCGGCCGCGCCGGGATCGTGGCGCCAGCCGCGGTCAGCCGGGCGCGCCAGACCGCCGCGTGCCGCTCCTCGGTGGCGGCGAGGCGGGTGTAGAGGTCGGTCAGCTGCGGCTCCCGCGCCCCATCGGCCATGGCGCGGTAGAGGGCGATCCCATCCACCTCGCCCTGGAGGTTGCGCTGCCACCGCGCGATGTCATCCCGGGTCGGGGCGGTCGACGGCACGGTCATGCCGATCAGCGTACGCCTGCCATCTCCTGCAGCGTTCGCCAGTTCTCGAGGCGGTCCTGCTGGGTCGCGGTGATCTCGGGCGTGACACTTCCGTCGGCCGGGAAGTGCTGTCGGAAGCGCCCCTCCGTCCGTGCGAATGAGGTGAAGTCCTGCACCGAGCCATCGGGCGCGGTGAACCAGTCCTCCTTCGGCGCGGGGTTGCCCTGCAGGCTCAGCCGCTCGGCAATGGTGCGACCCTTGCGTGGGTCGTACACGAAGAGCGGGAAGGCGCGCGAGGTGACCGCCAGCTTGGCCTGCGCCGTCGAGGCGTCGTCGGCGATGCCGTGCTCCGGCTGGCAGGGCGTATAGACGACCAGCACCGCCGGTCCGGGATACTCGTTCGCCTCCATCACGGCCCGATAGAAGTGGTTGATGTGCGCCGGCGTGGTCTGCGCCACGTACACCTCGCCGTGCCCTACCAGGATCCGTCCCAGCTCCTTGCGCCGCTCGGGGCGCCCGTGGAGCTCCTTGCCGTACGCCGACAGCTTCGTGACCTGGCCGCCGAAGGTCGCTGTCGAGGCCTGTCCACCGGTGTTCGAATAGACCTGCGTGTCGAGCACGAGCACCTTGATGTCGGCGCCCGAGGCGACCATCCGCGAGAGGGACTGGAAGCCGATGTCGTACATCGCGCCATCGCCGCCGATGACCCACAGGCGGCGGTCCGGGTGGCCCGCCTGGTCCCAGCGCGCGCGGATCCCCATCGCGTCGGCAGGGGCGTTCTCGAAGAGCGAATTGGTCCACGGTACGAGGAACGGGTTGTAGGGATAGGTGCTCCCGTAGACCGTGTTGCAGCCGGTGGCGGCGACGATCCCCATCGACTCGGGCCCGTGGATCTGCCGCGTCGCGGCGACCAGCATCCTCACCGCGGTCGCCTCGCCGCAGCCGGCGCAGCTGCCGGCACCGCCGACGTAGCCGATCGCGTGCTCGCCCAGCATCAGGTCGGCGAGCGCCTTCTCCGAGCGGTACGCCTCTGGCGTGGCGGGCAGGGAGCGGAAGAGCGCCATGTCGCGTGCATAGCGATCGAGGGTTGAGCCGCCGGCCGTCTCCTCGCGCTCCTTGGTGATCATGTGCAGCGCGTCGTAGCCGAGCGCATGGCAGACCTCGACACACTCGGAGCAGCCCTTGCAGTGGACCGGGTCGACGAAGATGCCGAACTCGGCCGGCTCGATCCCCCGCTTCGCCGGCACATCAGCGTACTTGGTGGTGTGGGCAAAGTGACTGCGGGCGGTCTCCTCCGCGCGCGCCGGGTCCGGTTGTGCCGCCGCGAAGGCGGTCACCAGCGAATCGACCTGGCTGGCCGGCAATGCGACGCCGAGGATCGCGCTGTCGGGACAGGCATTGACGCAGGTCATGCAGCCGACGCAGCGATCCGCGATCAGCTCGGGGATCTGCGCCGCGAGATGGCTGAAGTCACGGACCGCGGAGGTGCCGGGCGGAATGATGCTGCGCGCCACGCCGGCATCGGCCGGCAGCTCGGCGTCGGCGGAGCCGCGCCCATACGCCGGCACGATGCTGCGGTTGAAGTCGTCGACGTAGGCGTGGACGTCGAAGAGGGGAAGGGCCGTCGCGACGCGCGACTCGGCGACCTCCTTCGGCTCGGCGGCCTCGTGCGCGAGGTCAGTGACCATCGGCCTGCTCCAGCAGCTCGACAAGGGCGTGGACCAGGTCCGTGGTCGAGATGACGCCGATTGGGTGCTGGCCGTCAGGGGCCACCACCACCAGCCGATGGATGTGGTGCTGCTCCATCATCCGCGCCGCGGTGAGGAGCGACTCGTCGAGTCGGATGGTGAGCGCCGGTGACGTCATGAGGTGGCGAACCGCGAGGCCGGGCCAGTTGGCGAGCGGCTGACCGGAGGCATGCGCCCGGACGATATCGGTCTGGCTCAGCACGCCCTGGAGGCGACCAACCCGGTCGACCACCGGCAGGCCGGTGACAGCGCGCTCGCTCATCAGCTCCTCGGCGCGACCGATCGCCTCGTCGATGCCGATGGTGATCGGCTCGATGCTCATCAGCTCGCCCACCGAGGGGCTTGGTGCGCGCACGGTCATGGGATCGCCTCCTCGTGGAGCAATTCGGTTCTGGCGCCCGACAGGGTCGGGCGATGGATGCCGCCGAGCAATGTGGTCACGTCGATGACGCGGTCGTAGGCCTCGGCGATGACGGCAAGGTTGGCGTCGACCACGGCTGAGCCGCGCTTGCCGAAGAAGCGGGTCAGGCCGGGGCGCACCGCAGCGAGCAAGGCCTCGCGGTCGAGCCCGGCACGGGCCGCGAAGGGCGCGAGTCGGAGGAAGACGCCGACCAGCGCGACCCCCTGCATGCGCACCTCCAGGTCGGGGCGCGGAGCGTGGGTGCGGGCCAGGGCGGCGGTGTCGAGCGCGGCGACCCGGATCGAGCGGGCCGCGATCTCGGCGCGAACGGCAGCGGGCAGGGAGCTCCAGATCGCCTCTGGATCGGTCTCCGCGGTCTGGATGAAGAGGGTCCCGCCGTCGACCAGCCCACTGAGCGGCGCGCCGTACTGGAACGCGCTGATGTCCTGTACCGGGACGAAGTCGACCTCGTGCAGCTCGGCGTGCTGCCGGATCGGCTCCTCGGCGATGGTCAGGTAGTAGGTGGTCGGCAGCCCCTTCTTCTCCGACCCGTAGCGAGGATACGCCTGCACGTACTTGTGGAAGAGGTCTGCCACGACGGAGGCGATCAGCCGGTTGGTCGTGACCGACCCGAAGCCACCCACCGAATGCCCCCGCAGGCTGTATGCCCCGGCCGGTCGCAGGTGGAGTGGGAGGGGCGACAGCGCGTCAGGGTGCGCGATGCCCAGGACGACGCGCCGTCGCGTGCGAGCCGCTTCGGGATCGGCCAGCCAGTCGAAGACGGCGGCCAGGTCGCCGACCGATACGTCGCGCGACCCAAGGCCGGCGGAGGCGGAGACGACGCGCGGCAGCGGAGCGCCGTCGAAGGCACGATCGGCGAGTGCTGCCTTCAGCTCGCGGGCCAGCGGGTTGTCGACTGCGCCGGGCTCGTCCGTGCGCTCCACGACTCCCACCGCAAGGGCGTTGCGGATGGCTGCGGTCAGCTCGTCGGCGGGGAAGGGACGGAAGACGGTGACGGCGACGCAGCCGACCCGGCGCCCCTGGCGCCGGAGGTGGTCGACCACCGTGATCGCGGTCTCGGCCATGGAGCCCATCGCGACGAGCACCTCGTCGGCATCGTCGCAGCGGTACGCCTGGACTGGAGCGTAGCGGCGCCCCGTCAGTCTCTCCCACTCCTCGAACGCGTGGACAAGGGCAGGCGCCTGGCTGCGGATGAAGTCACGCTGGGCGATGCGGCCCTTCATGTAGCTGTCCTGGTTCTGGACGACGCCGCTCATGAGCGCCTCGGCGGGGTCGAAGAGGTCGCGCAGGCGTTTCCGCGGATCGCCGACGAATGCCTTGAGCAGCTCGTCCTCGGGCAGGCGCGCGTTCTCGAGCGTGTGCGTCGTGAGGAACCCGTCCTGGCAGACGAGGATCGGGGTCTCGCTCTCCTCGGCCGCACGCCGCGCGATGGCGGTCAGGTCGGCCGCCTCCTGTGCGTTGCGGGCGAAGACGATCCCCCAGCCGCAGTCGGCGACGCCCATCACGTCGTCGTGGCCGCAGTGGATGTTCAGCGCCTGGCTGGTCAAGGCGCGCGCGCCGACGTGGAAGACCACGGGCAGCCGCTTGCCGGCGATGGCGTAGAGGACCTCCTTCATGAGGATCAGCCCCTGGCCGGCCGTGAAATTGGTGACGCGTCCGCCGGCGAGCGCAAACCCCTCCGCCGCCGAGGCGGAGCTGTGCTCCGACTCCGGCTCCAGGAAGCGCAGCGGCGTGCCCCAGAGGTTGGTCCTGCCATCGGCCACAGCGGCTTGGAAGAGGGCCGCCATGTTCGTGGAGGGGGTGATCGGGTAAGCGCACGCGCCCTCGCTGATGCGCGTCTCGACGTGCGCGATCGCCTCCGACCCGTCGACGATGGAGGGAATCCCGGGGAACGGGGAATGGATGGTGGCTCGGTTCATCGGTAGAATCGTCCCCCCTCGCACTCCGAGCTCATGAGTGCCGCGCGGACCGTCCGAGCGTGACCTCCGGCCCCTTCCCGACCGGGACCGG
>JBGQKH010000079.1:0-7640 GCA_041499395.1 Candidatus Limnocylindria bacterium | reverse complement strand
GGCCTCGGCGACGCCGATGAGGCGCGCGAGTACACCTTCGAAGAGGCGGACGCGGCGACTCTGGCCGAGCTCGGCCTCCTCCCCGCAGCGTCATCGGGAGGCGAGGCCGCGGTCGAGGCGCCCAGGGCGCCA
The DNA here is from genome assembly GCA_041499395.1 of Candidatus Limnocylindria bacterium. Classification (GTDB taxonomy): domain Bacteria; phylum Chloroflexota; class Limnocylindria; order QHBO01; family QHBO01; genus CF-167. Next base: position 7,508 of record JBGQKH010000079.1, on the reverse strand, counting down.
CGGAGCCGCTCTCGCACCCCGAAGGCCGCGGAGCCGCAGGCACCACCCGTTGGGGAGGAGCCAAAGGCCGCCGCGCCGCGCCGTCGCGCTCGGGCCGACGCGAAGGCCGAGGAGGCACCGGCTACCCTCGAGGGCGCGTCCGTCGAGGCGCCCAAGCCGAGGCGCAGGGCCCCAAAGGCAGGCGACAGCGCGTCGGAGGCTGGCGCGTCGAAGCCCAGGCCGCGATCCCGACCGAAGGCCGGCGCAGCCGCCGAGGCGGCACCCGCCGCTGAGGAGGGGATCTGGCAGCGGTTCCGCTCGGGGCGCACCAAGGCCCCGTAACCTCCCGGACGCAGTGAGGCCGGCCCGATGGCCGGCCTCCTCCTTGTCGTGGATCGGTGGGTCGCTAGCCGGGCTGCTCCGCTTCGTCGAGTGGGGCACTGCTTGCGGCTCGCTTTCGCGGCGGACCTGCCGGCTTCGCATCCGGCACCTCGACCGCTTCGGCCCCTGCCTCGCCGTTCGTCTCGCCATCCGCGCCGGGGCGCTGGAAGATCGGGACCCACTCGCCCGCGGTCGCGGCGGCGTCACGAGCCCGACCGGCAACCTCCTTCGCGCGGGTCGCGGCGCCACGGGCCGTCCCCGCCAGCTCGTCACGGATCTCGCTTCCGGCCTTCGGAGCGGTGAGGATGGCCGCGATCGCACCGGCGATGGCACCGATCACCAGGCCCGCGAAGAAGGTGCCCCAGTGGCGCTCCTCGCGTCGCTTGCGGATCCCGAGGCGGACGGCGGCGTCATCGATCAGCTCGCGGGCCGCGGGGACCGCGGCGCCCGCCGTCGTGAGCGCGGCGGCTCGGCTGCTCCAGAGCCGGCGCAGGCTCGGCTGCATCTCCCTGCTCCATGTGCGGCCGCCCCAGCGGAGGGCCTCGCGCCCGACGCTGGCGGCCTGGCGACGGATCGGCTCCGCGTCCTGCCACGTCGTCGCGGCACGCCCCGAGGCGGTCTCGGCCGCGGCGTTGATGGCCTCGGCGAAGGCGCGGCCACGCTTCGTGAGCTGTTCCTGGATTTCCGGGTCGAGCATCCGCTCGACGATCGATCTGGCTTTCGTCGGTACCTGATCGGCCATGGCTGGCATCTCCTTGCTTCTCAGGTGGGGGCGTTGCCAAAGTATCGCACTCTCCCGTCCGTGGCGCCCCGCCGGTGCCTCACCGATGCGTCGGATCCGGTTGCCGGCCGGCCGTCAGCGCTGGTGCCCGGCTGACCGGCGGGGCTGGTGGCATGCTGTTGAAGCGGCCTGATCGGGCCGTTATCGCTGGCTTACGGACCCGCCTGCCATACTCCGGCGGTGAGCCAGATGCCCGCCCAGCCGGGGTTTCTCAGCCTTGGGCAGCCCGTCTCGCGAGCGATTGCCCAGCGCTCGGCGGCGCGCGGCCGGCTCCAGCGGACGTTGCTCGTCCACGGTCCGGCGGGGAGCGGCAAGGGAGCTTTCGTCGACGACCTGCTGGCGCTCCTCTTCTGCGAGGCTCCGGCGGAGCAGCGGCCCTGCAACACCTGCCACGGGTGTCGCCAGGCGAGGGCGCGAACGCACCCTGACCTCGTGATCGGTTCGCCCGAGCGGTGGCGCGAGGAGCGCTCCATGGGGGAAAGCATCGTCGCCGCCGCGCGCAGCTGGCTCGCCGAGACGGCCGGCGCGCCGATCGCCGGGGAGCGCCGCGTGGTGCTGGTGGAGGGGATCGATCGGGCCAACGAGCAGACGCAGAACGCCCTCCTCAAGGCGCTCGAGGAGCCGACCGGCCGCCACATGTTCGTGCTCGTCGCTGACGAGCCGACGCGGGTCCTGCCGACGATCCGCTCGCGCAGCCAGCCGCTCAGGGTTGGCGCTGTCCCACGCGACGAGCTGGTCGGCTGGCTCGTCGATCACGAGCGGCTCCCGATCGACCAGGCCGAGGACCTGGCTCGCATCGCCGGGGGGATGCCCGGGACGGCGATCGGCTACGCCCGCAGCCCCGAAGTCGTCGATTGGCGGCGCAGGACCCAACGCGAGCTGTTGAGCCTGGTGTCACGCGGGCGGGGGGACCGATTCAGTTCGGTGCGAGACCTCCTCGACGACGCGTCGCGACTTGGCAAGCAGGCTCCGAACGAGGCGGGCGACGAGGCAGGCGGCGAGGGAGAGGCTCCGCGCCCTACCTCCGCGGCGCAGCGCGAGGCGGCGCTGCTCATCGTCGACGCCTGGCTGGCGCTGGCGCGCGACCTGCTCCTGGTGGCCGCCGGCCGTCCCGGTTTCGCGGCCGGTTCGGCGCTCATCCCCGACCTCCCGGAGGTGGCAGGCAGCATCGAACAGCCGGCGATGCGAGCCTTCATCCGGGAGCTGGAGCGGATTCGCGACGCCCTGCGCGTCAATGCGGCGCCGCGCCTCGCCCTCGAGGTTGGGATGCTCGCCTGGCCGAGGGGAGCCGAGCGATGAGCAGCGAGGTCCAGCGCCTGTCGGCCAAGGTGATCGGGCGGGTCCAGGGAGTCGGCTATCGGTGGTGGGTGCGCAGCGCGGCGGACCGGCTGGGCCTGACCGGATGGGTGATGAACGCCGCCGACGAGCGCTCGGTCGAGCTGGTGGCGGAGGGCCCGAGCCGATCGCTCGACGAGCTCGAGCGCCTGATCCAGCTGGGCCCCCCGGGCGCCGAGGTCGATCGGGTCGAGGCAACACGCTCGCCGGCGTCGGGCAGCTACGGCCGCTTCCAGATCACGCGCCCGTGAACTGGCGAGCGATCGGCTGCGGCGGGCTCGCGATCGTCGTCTTCGTGGGAATCGGGCTGCTCGGCATGTCGATGGCGTTCAGCCATCTCGATGGCTGCCCGGATCGGCTCCAGTGGGGCGACCGTGCCTACCTGCCCGCCGGCAGCCCGGCCCCGGCGCCGAGCTTCGCGGGCGGGTCGCCGGTGGAGATCGGCTCCACCTTCATCGGCCTCACCACGCGGCGCGTGTGGGGACCGCCGGGCAGCTCGCCGTCGGAGCAGGCTGCGGATCGGCCCGACCGGATCTTCCTCGATTGCGCCAACGGTAGCGTCCAGGCGTTCGCACGAGCGACCTCTTCGCCCTAGCCGGCTCCGCCAAGGCGCTGGTGTACGGCGAGGGCGAAGCGGTCGGTCATGCCGGCCACGTAGTCTGCGACCTGGGTGACGAGCGGCGCATCGTCCTCGCGATAGCTGTCGGGGATCTCGTCCGGATGGGCGAGGTGGTGGTCCATGAGATCGCGGAGGACGTCGATCGCGGCACGCTGCTCGCGGAGCAGCGAGGGGGCGAGGTAGACGCGCTCGAACATGAAGTCGCGCAGCTCGTGCATGACCCCGAGCGTCGCGTCGTCCATCCGGACCTCGCCGGTAGTGAGCGAGTGTTCCAGCACCGCATCGATCATCTCGCCGACCCAGGCGCGCCCGGGCTCGCCCAGGCGGGCGAGGACGCCGGCAGGGAACGAATCGGCCGAGAGCACGCCGGCGCGCATCGCGTCCAGCGCGTCGTGCGTCAGGTACGCGATCCGATCGGCGTATCGGACGCAGATGGCCTCCGGGGTTGCCGGCGGCGGGTTGATCTTCCACGAATGGGCGCGGATCCCGTCGCGCACCTCCCAGGTCAGGTTCAGGTTCTCGAGCACCTCGTAGACGCGGACGCTCTGGCTGGCGTGGTGCCAGCCATCCGGCGGGAAGTAGGGTGAGAGCGCCTCCTCGCCCGTGTGCCCGAAGGGGGTGTGCCCGACGTCGTGGCCGAGCGCAATCGCCTCGGCCAGCGGCTCGTTGAGCGAGAGGCCGCCCGCGAGCCCGCGGGCGATCTGCGCGACCTGGAGCGTGTGGGTCAGGCGGGTGACGAAGTGGTCGCCCTCCGGGTTGAGGAAGACCTGGGTCTTGTGCTTCAGGCGTCGGAAGGCCTTCGAATGGATGATCCGGTCCCGGTCGCGCTCGAAGGCGGTCCGATAGGTGTCCGGCTGCTCTGGTCGCGCCCTCCCGCGGCTCTGCGTCGAGTGCGTTGCCATTGGCGAGAGGCGCTCCTCCTCGCGCTCGCGCGCCACGCGGTCCCGCCTGATCAGCTCGCCCACGGACCGATGGTGCAGCACACGACCCCGGCGGGCAAGCCGCCGGGGTCGTGACCAGAGAGGAGCGCCGAGCTCGGCGCCGCGCGGCTAGTGGTGCAGGAACTCTCGCATGGAGTGGACCTGCGCCGTATCAGACGCGTTGCCCAGGTAACCGAGCCCCCAGGCCTCCTCGATCGTTCGGAGCAGGGAGTAGTGGTTGTACGGGTTGTTGCTGACGTAGTGCCGGACCCCGTGCCGCGCGATCACGATCGCCGGGATGAGGCCGCCACCGTACATTCCGCCGGCCCAGTGGTTGCCGTCGGGGATGCCGTGCGAATTGAGGAACGCGTAGCCGGGAGGCAGGATCGGGGAGTCGCAGCATCCGGCGGCTGACTCCCAGCCATCGGTCGAGGCGTTGCCGGTGAAGTCGTTCTCGTCCGTCGCGATGAAGATCACGCTGTTCCCGGTCCATGCCTTGCTGGACATGATCGTCGTCACGGCGCCTTGGACGAAGGCGTCGGCCTTGGCCTTGAGCGACGCGTCGTTGGCGTCATCCTTCGCGCTGCCGAACGGGCATGGCGTCTCGGGGTGCCCGGGAACCGTGTTGGAGACGCCTCCGTGCATGTCGTTGCACTGGTTCGGGGTGATCCACACGAAGTCCGGTGCGTGCCTGGAGTTGAGGTCCGCCTTAAGCGACGTGTACGGCTTGATCTTCGCCAGCCGCGCGGGGCTGGTCAGCACGTCGCTGAAGAGCACGAACGGGTTGTGCTTATTGACGTAGAGCGCGTCGCTTGCCGGGTACTGCGCCCCGGTGAAGCCGGCGTTCGGCAGGGTATCCATGTAGGCCGCCCAGCTCTTTCCGTGCGACTCCAGCTGGTCGACCAGGTTGGTGTGATCGAAGGTGTTCGTTGGCTGGTCGTCGTTCACGAACCAGTTGCTGCCGGAGATGGCCGCCACGTAGTTGGGCAGCGACGGATGGGTGACGCCGTAATAGTTCGAGGCCATGCCGTACGTGTGCGCAAGTGAGGTGATGTATGGCGCGTTCACGTCGTCGATCACGCTCGACTGGGAATGGTTCTCGAGCATGATCACGAAGATGTGCTGTGGCGAGCCCTCATCGCCTCCGTTGGCCAGGGCTCCTGCAGCGGGCATGGCCATGCCGGCAACGAGCATGGCGCCCACTCCCAGGCGGATCAAGCGAGTTCTCACCGACATTCCGGATCCTCCTCTGACGTTGCGGGCGGGGGTCGGATTATCGGGCGCGGGCCGCACCTGGGTCGCGAATACTGGCCGACCCAGCCGACTTCGCGGTGCGTGAGCGCACCGCCCGCTTCGGACTCGACCCGATGGTCCGGGCCGTTCTGGGCACACCGGGTCAGGGCATTTCTGCGACGATGGGCGTACGGTGGCGTTCGACCGTTCCGAACCCCCAGGAGGCATGACCCACCGGATGCGCGTTCTCTCCGTCGTCGCCCGACCGCTCACCGTGGCGCTCACCGCAGCGCTGCTGCTGGGAGTCCTGGCGCCGATGGCGCCCCGGCCCGGTGCGGGGCCCGTCAAGGTGCGGGCGGCGGAGACGACCGCGGCGGTGAACGGGACCCACGACTTCGACATCTCCCCGGATTCGACCCATGTCGCCATCCACTGGGATGGCCACCCCGACGCCGTCGTCACTGCATCGTTCAGCACGGACGGGAGGAGCTTCTCGAAGCCGACCGCGGTCGACATCGAAGACCCCAGCGATGCGCCAGACGCTCCCCAAACGAGCGAGACCTACGGGGCTCTCATCGGCGTGGACCATGCGGTCGTGGTCCGCGTGCACACGGATCGTCCGCTGGCCAAGCTGTCCGTCCTTGCTCTGGATGCCGCGGGGCCCCCGCCGCCAACGCTCGGCCTTGGCGCAGTCACGGATGGGGCAACGACCCTGCCTCCCATCATCTCTCGCGCCCAGTGGGGCGCCGACGAGTCCCTGCGCTTCAACGCCGCCGGTGATGAGGAGTGGCCCCGAGAGTTCTTCCCGGTCCAGAAGCTGGTGGTTCACCACACGGCGGGCCGAAACGCAGACCCCGATCCCGCGGCGACGGTTCGGGCGATCTACTACTACCACGCCGTCACCCGGCGCTGGACAGACATCGGCTACAACTATTTGATCGACGAGGCGGGCCGGGTCTATGAGGGCCGCTACGCGCGCGACTTCTGGAACGGTGCGACACCCAGCTCGGACAACCTGGCCGGCCTCGGCGTCGCGGCCGGCCATACCAAGTACTACAACCAGGGCACGATGGGCATCGCGCTGTTGGGCACGTTCACGTCTCAGGCGCCGACGGCCGCCGCACGGGCGTCTCTCGTCCGCATGTTGGCCTGGGCATCGGGGAAGTACCACATCGATCCCACCGGGAGTGCGCTGTACGTCAACCCCGACTCCGGCGTAACCGGCACGCAGCCGAATATCGCCGGCCACCGCGACTACGCGGCCACGGCCTGTCCTGGCGGAGTCCTCTACGCCGAGCTGCCGTCGATTCGAACCGACGTCGCCGCCCTGGTCAATAACTGGCCCGTCCAGACCTTCAACCCGCAACGGACGCTCTCATTGGCGGCCGGCACCTACGTGGGGCATACCTTCAGCTCGACGGGGACCGTCACCGGATCCCTCTCGTCAACCTTCGCATCCGCCTCCTCGGCCCAGACCGACCAGAGCGCCACCGTTCCCCTTCAGAGCGGCAATTGGTTCCACCTGACCGGCGGTGCCCTGGCCGGTTACTGGATTCAGCAGTCGTCTGGGACCACGCTCGGCGCGGCGTCGCCAGAGCCCGCGCTCACCACGTACGAGACCGCGCGCCCGCTTTCCGTTCCAGCCGGAACCTATGTCGGACGAAGGTTCAACACCTACGGAGCCGTGACAGCGTCCAGGTCGATCACGCTTGCCGGCGGCTCGACGGTCTGGACCACCAAGAAGGGAAGCATCCCAAGCCAAGCGGGGAGCTGGTACTACGTAACCGTTGGGGCGCTGGGAAGCTATTGGATTCCCGAGTCCGCCGGAATGACCCTGGGCGCGCCACCGCCGCCATTACCGACACCGATTGCGGTGTACAACCCTCCGAGCACGGTGCAGATCGCTCCCGGCACGTACGTGGGGCGGCGGTTCAGCCAGTACGGCATCTCAGCAGGAACCTGGACCGCCACGATCAAGACCGCAACCTCCGCGTCAACCGACTTGTACACCAGGCTCCCCGGCCAGAGTGGCAACTGGTACTACATGATTGATGGCGACTTCCAAAGTTACTGGCTCCTCGAGCAGCCGGGCATCAAGGGGCCGGGCGCACGGACCACGGACCTGATCTTCGACGTGACGGGCTACTTCGTGCCGGATGCGAGTGGCGCCACCTACCGAGCCCTGCCCCCGGCCCGTCTCCTCGACAGCCGCTTCGGCAGCGGCCTGACAGGCCCATTCGGTGCCGGCGTGCCGCGCAGC
>JBGQKH010000078.1:0-7652 GCA_041499395.1 Candidatus Limnocylindria bacterium | reverse complement strand
TGATGGACATCGGAGAGGCTGATGCCGAGGCCGACCGTCAGGTTCGCCTGCGGGTCCATGTCGACGCACAGAACCCGGTAGCCAAGCTCGGCCAACGCACCGCCGAGGTTGATCGAGGCGGTGGTCTTCCCGACGCCGCCTTTCTGGTTCGCGATCGAGATAACCTTGGTCACGTCAGCACCTAGCAGCGGTCGGGCGGGGGGTGGAACGTCGCGTCTGCGACCGACCGATCATACCCGCGGATGCTCGCCAGCGACCATCCGAGTTATCCACAGACTGCCAAGATGTCGACGTCTTTGTGCAAAGACGACGCTCTATACTCCGAGTTGTCCACCATCCATCGGGCCCATAGCTCAGTGGTCAGAGCATCCGGCTCATAACCGGCGGGTCGCAGGTTCGATCCCTGCTGGGCCCACCACCAGCTCCGGAGGTGCCCAATGTCGACGGCCGACAAGCTCGAGCACCTTCGGCGGCTTCGCGAAGAGGCGAAGCTCGGCGGTGGCGAGGAGCGCATCGCGCAGCAGCACGGACGCAACAAGCTCACCGCGCGCGAGCGACTGGAGCTGCTCCTCGATGAGGGATCGTTCGTCGAGCTGGATGCGCTCGTCACGCATCGGGCCACCGACTTCGGCCTGGACGAGGAGCACTACCTGGGCGATGGCGTGGTGAGCGGGCACGGCAGGATCGATGGCCGTCTCGTCTTCGTCTACGCGCAGGACTTCACCGTCTTCGGCGGGTCGCTCTCCGAGGCGCAGGCCGAGAAGGTCTGCAAGGTCATGGACCTTGCAATGGATACCGGCGCGCCGATCATCGGTCTCTCCGACTCTGGCGGGGCGCGGATCCAGGAGGGCGTCGCGTCGCTCGGCGGCTACGCGGAGATCTTCCTGCGCAACACGCTCGCCTCCGGCGTCGTGCCACAGATCTCCGTCGTGATGGGGCCGTGCGCGGGAGGCGCGGTCTACTCGCCGGCGATCACCGACTTCACCGTGATGGTCGACGGCAGCAGCTACATGTTCGTCACCGGCCCCAACGTGGTGAAGACGGTGACGCACGAGGAGATCGACTTCGAGGGACTGGGCGGCGCGCGCGTCCACAACGAGACGAGCGGCGTCGCGCACTTCCTCGCGGCGGGGGAGCCGCAGGCCCTGGCGCTCACGCGCCGCATCCTCGGCTACATGCCGCAGAACAACGTCGACCCGCCGCCCTCCGCCGCCGACTGGCCTGCGCCCGAGGTGAGCGGCGCGCAGCTCGACGAGCTGGTACCCGATTCGGCGCAGCGCTCCTACGACATGCATCGCGCCATCGCGGGGATCGTGGATGGGGGATCGTTCACGGAGGTGCACCCGCTCTTCGCGAGAAACGTCATCTGCGGCTTCGCCCGCGTCGAGGGCCGAAGCATCGGCATCGTTGCGCAGCAGCCCGAGGTGCTGGCCGGCGTCCTCGACATCGACGCCTCGGACAAAGCGGCCCGCTTCGTGCGGTTCTGCGACTGCTTCAACATTCCGCTGCTGACCCTGGTCGACGTCCCCGGGTTCCTGCCCGGCGTCGACCAGGAGCATCGGGGCATCATTCGCCACGGGGCAAAGCTGCTCTACGCGTACTGCGAGGCCACCGTGCCGAAGGTGACCGTCATCACGCGCAAGGCCTACGGCGGCGCGTACGACGTCATGAGCAGCAAGCACGTTCGCGGCGACCTGAACTTCGCATGGCCAACCGCGGAGATCGCGGTGATGGGCGCCGAGGGCGCGGTGAACATCATCTTCCGCGACGAGATCTCGAAGGCCGATGATCCAGACGCGGAGCGGTCCCGGCTGGTGGGGGAGTACGAGACGCGATTTGCCAACCCGTATGTCGCCGCGGCCCGTGGCTACGTCGACGAGGTGATCCTGCCGTCCGAGACGCGGGCACGGGTCGTCGACGCGCTGGCCATGCTGGAGGGAAAGCGCCAGGCGGTGCCGGCTCGAAAGCACGGAAACATCCCGCTCTGACGGCGCGCCGTCTTTGCGCAAAGACGTGACCGATCCCGCCCCGCCCTTCCACCGGCTCCTCATCGCCAACCGCGGCGAGATCGCGGTGCGCGTCATGCGCGCCTGTCGCGAGCTGGGGATCGAGACGGTGGCGGTCTACAGCGACGCGGACGCCGATGCGCTGCACACGCGGCTGGCCGACCGGGCGGAGCGGATCGGTCCCGCGCCGGCGAGCGAGTCCTACCTCGACATCGACGCGGTGATCGCCGCGGCGCTGCGCTCCGGGGCCGAGGCGATCCACCCCGGGTACGGCTTCCTCTCGGAGCGGGCCGCCTTTGCCCGAGCGGTCGAAGCGGCCGGGCTGGTCTTCGTCGGGCCGCCGCCCGAGACGCTCGCCTCGCTGGGGGACAAGCTGGCGGCGCGCCGCGCCGTCGCCGCTGCCGGCGTGCCGATCGTCCCCGGCCTGCTTGTCCCGCTCCTCGCCGGCACGGGCGATGAGGTGGTCGCGGAGGTGGCGGGCATCGGCTTCCCGGGGCTCGTCAAGGCGGCGGCCGGCGGCGGCGGCCGGGGGATGCGCCGGGTCGATCGGCCCGAGCAGCTGGCAACCGTCCTCGAGGCAGCCGGTCGGGAGGCGCTGGCCGCGTTTGGCGACGGGACCCTCTACTACGAGCGGCTGATCGCTCCCGCGCACCACGTCGAGGTGCAGCTCCTCGGTGACCGGCACGGCAACCTGGCGGTCCTGGGCGAGCGGGACTGCAGCGTCCAGCGCCGGCATCAGAAGCTCGTCGAGGAGTCGCCCTCGCCGGCCGTCACCCCGGAGATCCGGGCGTCGCTGGCGGACGACGCGCGCAGGGTGGCCGGGACGGTCGCCTTCCACAACGCGGCGACGGTCGAGTTCCTCCTCGACGCCGACGGGAACCATTACTTCCTCGAGATGAACACTCGCCTCCAGGTCGAGCATGGCGTCACGGAGCTGGTGACCGGCGTGGACCTGGTGGCGTGGCAGATCCGGGTTGCGGCGGGGGAGCGGCTCCCCCCGGCCGTGCTGGCTGCCGAGCTGCGCGGCCACGCGATCGAGGTTCGCATCTACGCGGAGGATCCCCACCGCGACTTCGCCCCGGTGGCGGGCACCGTCACCGCGTGGCGGATGCCGGCAGGGCCTGGGGTCCGGGTCGACGCGGGGGTCACTGCCTCGACGCCGCTGCCGGTCGAGTACGACCCGCTGCTCGCCAAGCTGCTGGTCCACGCCGACGAGCGCGCGGCCGCTCTCGCGCGGCTGTGCCGCGCGCTCGACGAGACGATCGTCGGCGGCGTGCAGACCGACCTCTCCTTCCTGCGCTGGCTGGTCGACGAGCCCGGGTTCGCGATGGGTGCCTACGACACGGGCCTCGTCCCCGAGCGGTGGGCCGGTGGACCCGAGCTCGACGACGAGACGCGCGCGCTGGCGGCGCGTGCCGGCCTCGAGAGGCGCCTTGCCGCGGAACCCGGCCGCGCGGTCGTGGACCTGCGCGATCGATTGCAGCCGACCAGCGGCTGGGCCACGCGGGGGCGCGCGGAGGCGGTCAACCACCGGCGAAGCCGATGAGCGACCTGGAGCTGACGGTCGACGGCTCCCCGGCCGAGGCGGCCGAGCGCTGGAGCCTTGCCTGGGTCGACCGGGACGCAGGGATCGCTCGATTGGGCGATGGCTCGCGGTCGGAGCTGTGCCTCGTCGAGGGAGCGGGGAGCGACTGGGTGGTGACGCTGCGCGGGCGTCGAATCCCGGTCACGGTCCGCAGCTGGCGCGAGCGGGTGCTGGCCGATGCCGAGTCGGCCGCCCACCTGGCCGGCGGGCCGATCGAGATCCGCGCCACCCTGCCCGGCCTGGTCGTGGAGGTGGCTGTGGAGGACGGGGCCGAGGTCGGGGAGGGGGCGATCCTGCTCACCCTCGAGGCGATGAAGATGCAGAACGAGGTGCGCGCACCGCGGGCCGGGCGCGTCTCGTCGATCGCCGTCGCGGCGGGCCACACGGTCATCGCCGGGGCCTCGCTGATGCGGATCGAGTAGCGCCGGGGCGGCTGCTGCGCCCGGGTACAATCGGCGCGATGAGCGACCCCGAGCGCGCCTCCCGGCCTCCGCATCGGTCCACCTCGGGGATCGAGATCCGACCGGTCTATCGCGTCGCCGACCTGGCCGGATGGGACCCGGCCGAGGCCCTCGGCGAGCCCGGCTCGTTCCCGTTCACCCGCGGCGTCCATCCCGACGGCTACCTCGGCCGGCCATGGACGATGCGCCAGTACGCCGGCTTCGGGTCGGCGGCGGAGACGAATCGCCGCTTCCGATACCTCCTTGCCAGCGGCCAGACCGGCCTCTCCGTGGCGTTCGACCTGCCGACCCAGATGGGCTACGACAGCGACGACCAGATGGCCTTCGGCGAGGTCGGGCGGGTCGGCGTGCCGATCGACACGATCGAGGACATGGAGGCCCTCTTCGACGGGATCCGCCTCGATGCGGTGAGCACCAGCATGACGATCAACGCCACCGCCGCGATCCTGCTGGCCCTCTACCAGGCGGTGGCGCAACGGCAGGGGATCGCGCCGGCCGAGCTGCGGGGGACGATCCAGAACGACATCCTCAAGGAGTACATCGCGCGGGGGACCTACATCTTCCCACCGGGGCCGTCGATGCGGCTCGTGACCGACACCTTCGCCTACTGCCGGGCCGAGATGCCCGCCTGGAACACGATCAGCATCAGTGGCTACCACATGCGCGAGGCGGGAGCCACCGCGGTGCAGGAGGTCGCCTTCACGATCGCCGACGCGATCGCCTACAGCGAGGCCGCCGTGGCGGCGGGGATGGCATTCGACGAGTTCGCCCCCCGCCTCTCCTTCTTCTTCGCCGCACACAACGACCTCTTCGAGGAGGTGGCCAAGTTCCGCGCCGCCCGTCGGGCGTGGGCGCGGGTCGCGCGCGATCGCTTCGGTGCCCAGGACCCGCGGAGCATGGCGATGCGCTTCCACGTCCAGACCGGGGGGAGCACCCTCACCGCCCAGCAGCCCGACACGAACGTCGTGCGCACCACCATCCAGGGGCTGGCGGCGGTCCTCGGCGGGGCGCAGAGCCTCCACACGAACGCGTCCGACGAGGCGCTCGGCCTGCCGACTCCTGCAACCGCGCGACTCGCCCTGCGAACTCAACAAGTGTTGGCCTCGGAGTCCGGCGTGAGCTCGCCGGTTGACCCACTCGGCGGGTCCTACTACGTCGAGCGACTCACCGACGAGATCGAGGAGCGGGTCCACGCCGAGCTGGCCGAGATCGACCGGCGCGGGGGCACGCTGTCGGCGCTGACCGACGGCTACCAGCAGAACGCGATCGCCGATGCCGCCTACGTGGCCCAGCGGGCGATCGAGGCGGGAGACCGGATCGTGGTCGGCGTCAATGCGTTCGTCGAGGAGGGGGCGGAGCAGCGCCCCCAGGCCCAGGCGATCGACCCGGCGGCCGAGGAGGAGCAGCGCACCAGGACCCGCGCCGTGCGCCTGGCCCGTGACGGGGCAGCCGCCGCCGGGGCGGTCGCCGCCCTCGAGACGGCCGCGGCCGGAACGGAGAACGTCCTGCCCCGCATTCGCGCCTGCGTCGAGGCGCGGGTCACGCTGGGCGAGATCAGCGGCGCGCTGCGCGGGACGTGGGGGGAGCATCGGCCGTGACCATCGGCCCGATCCATCACGTTGCCGTGGTGGTGCGCTCGATCGACGAGGCGCTGCCGCGCTATCGGGCCCTCTTCGGCTGGCAGCCCGAGGAGGTGCCCCGCGTCTTCGCTTCCCAGCGGGTCCGCCTCTGCTTCCTGCCCACCGGCCCCGATCCGGCGGTCCGGGTCGAGTTGATCGAGCCGATCGACGCCGAGAGCGGCGTCGCGCGCTTCCTGGCGTCGCACGGGGAGGGGCTGCACCACGTCTGCCTGCGCAGCGGGCACCTGCAGCGCGACCTCGACCACCTCGCCGCGGCCGAGGCGGAGCTGATCGACCGCGAGCCCCGCGCCGGCGCCCACGGCGAGGTCGCCTTCATCCATCCCCGGAGCCTGAACGGGGTACTGTGGGAGCTCCTGGCCGAGCCCTCCGAGGGAGAGGCATGAGCGAACCGCTCCTGTCACCACCCGTCCCGGATCGCCCGCTGCTCCGGGGCGAGCGAGTCTGGCTCCGCCCGATGGAGGAGCGCGACCTGCCGGCCTCCGTGGCCGCGATCAACGACACCGAGGTCGGCCTGTGGGCCGGCTACCGGATGCCGATCAGCCTCGAGATGGCATCGGCCTGGCACCAGAAGAACCTGGACCAGATGCGCAGCGGAGAGGCCTTCTACTTCGCCGTCTGCGAGCTGGGTGACGACCGCTACATCGGCACCACCTGGTTCAAGGAGATCAACCGTGTCGACGGGAATGCCGAGCTCGCCATCGCGATGGACCGTGACCATGTCGGATCCGGATGGGGAAGCGACGCCCAGCGCACGCTCCTCGCCTTCGGCTTCGGCACGCTGGGGCTGCACCGGGTGTGGCTTGTGGTGAGCGCCGACAACGCCCGTGCCATCCGCTCCTACGAGAAGGTCGGATTCCGACGCGAGGGGGTCCTGCGCAGCTCGTTCCGCTTGCGTGGTCGCCTCACCGACATGCTCCTGATGGCGATCCTGCGCGAGGAGTGGGAGGCCGCCTCGGGCGGCTAGCGAACCCCCGCCCCGCGCAGCAGCGCGGGGATCTGCGATGGCGAGTCGGCCACCATGATCCCGGCCTGGGTGAGCGCCTGCCGCTTCGACTCTGCGGTCCCGGCGCCGCCCGAGATGATCGCCCCGGCGTGGCCCATGCGGCGGCCGGGCGGCGCGGTTCGGCCCGCGATGAATGCCGCCACCGGCTTGCGCACCTCGCGCGCGCAGTAGGCGGCAGCGCGCTCCTCCTCGTCCCCGCCGATCTCGCCGATCAGCACGATCGCCTCGGTCGCGGGATCCGCGTTGAACATCGCGAGCACGTCGAGGAAGTTGGTCCCGACGATCGGATCGCCGCCGATCCCGACGCAGGTCGTCTGCCCGACGCCGGCATCGGTCATCGCCTGCACCACCTCGTAGGTGAGCGTCCCGGATCGGCTCACCAGCCCGACGGGGCCGGGCCGGTGGATGTCGCCGGGGATGATCCCGACCTTCGCCTCGCCCACCGTCGTCAGTCCCGGGCAGTTCGGCCCGATCAGCCGCACGCCCTTGGCCCGCAGCACGTGGTGGACGCGGAGCATGTCGAGCGCGGGGATCCCCTCCGTGATGCAGATCACCAGCGGGATGCCGGCATCGGCCGCCTCGAGGATCGAGTCGGGGGCGAACGGCGCCGGGACGAAGATGCAGGCGGCGTTGGCGCCGGTCTGGGCCACCGCATCGGCGACCGTGTCGAAGACAGGGACCCGCCCGTCGACCGCCGTCTGGCCGCCCTTGCCGGGGGTCATCCCGGCCACGATGCTGGTCCCGTATTCGAGCATGGCGCGCGAGTGGAACTCGCCCTCGCGGCCGGTGATCCCCTGGACCACGAGGCGGGTGTCGCCGCCGACCAGGATGCTCATGCCGGGGCACCGGCCGCAGCGACCGCCTTCCGCATCATCCTCGACGACCCGAACGTGAAGGCGATCCTCATCAACATCTTCGGCGGCATCACCCGCGGCGACGAGGTGGCGCGTGGCATCG
>JBGQKH010000077.1:0-7665 GCA_041499395.1 Candidatus Limnocylindria bacterium | reverse complement strand
CTCTACGAGTATCGGTTCCTGTTCCGGGAGGCCGACCGGCTGGAGGGCTATCTGGTGCTGCGGGCGGACCGAAAGGATCCGGCCCGCGGCGTCAACGTCGTGGACTGGGAGGCGACCACGCCGGCCCTTCGCGAAGAGCTGCTGCGCGCGGCGGTGGACTGGGGGAGCTTCCCCGAGCTGACGATCTGGACCGCGACGGTCCCGACCGACACGCTCGCGGCGGTCTCCGGCGCCGGGTTCGTACCGATAGGCGCCGACTCCCGGACGAGGTCTTCCCACCCGATCCTGGTCTGCGACACTCGGCGACCGAGGCCGGCGCCCGACATGCTGCTGGGAGGGCGCCGTCTGCTGGACGCGGACACATGGGATATGCGGATGGTCTACTCCATGGCGGGATGAGCGCCGCGACGACGTGAGACTCGCGTGGCTCCTCCTCCGCGGGCGGGATGCCGCCCTCGCCTGGCTCGTGGCGGGCGCGGTGGCGCTCGGCGGCTGCACCACCGCGGCTCCCGCCGGGCCACCGCCGGCCCCCGACTACGCCCGACCGGCGGCGGCGGACGGGCCACTGGCTGCGCTCGAGGCCACGGTGCGTGACGCGAGCGGCCCGGACGCTTCGGGCTTCCGGCTCCTCGAGCGCAACGAGGATGGTCTCCGGTGGCGCCTCGCCCTGGTGGACTCCGCCCGCTCCACGCTCGATCTGCAGTACTACGTCTGGGCGGGTGACACGAGCGGGCTCCTGCTCATGGAGCGCGTGGTCGCGGCCGCCGACCGCGGGGTGAAGGTCCGCATGATCATCGACGACCTCGACACCATGATGAAGGACGCGGACACGCCCAAGGTGCGCGACTCGCCCATCGCGAAGATCGACCGGCATCCCAACATCGCGATACGGCTCTTCAACCCGTGGCACAACCGTTCCCTGGTCGGCCGTGGGGTCGAGTCGGCCGGCGACCTGGCGAGGCTCAACCACCGCATGCACAACAAGCTGTTCGTCGCCGACAACCGGGTCGCGATCATCGGGGGTCGCAACATCGGCGCCGAGTACCTCGGGCTGAACCCGAAGTACAACTTCTACGATCTCGACGTGCTCGGGGTCGGGCCGATGGCCCGGCAGGGCTCCACGGTCTTCGATCGGTACTGGAACAGCCCCCTCGTGGTGGAGGTTTCCCGTCTCGACCTCAAGACCACACCCGGAGACCTGCCGGAGATGATGGCGAAGGTCACCGCCCGACTCACCGCCGCGCCCGAGCTCTCGCGCTTCCCGCCACCGCCGCAGGACTGGACCGCGGAGCTGCAGGCCCTGCCCGCGACGCTCCAGCCGGGGCAGAGCCGGGTGGTGGCGGACCGGCCCGGGGAGGAGGCGGTCAGGCACTGGATGCCGCAAGCCATCCGGACCCTGATCGGGGCGGCGAAGCGCGAACTGCTGATCGCCAACGCCTATATCATTCCCGACCAGGACATGATCGACCTGTTGCACGCCCTGACCGCCCGAGGGGTCACGGTACGGATCCTCACCAACTCGCTGGCCACCACCGACGTCCCTGCGGTCAACAGCCACTACAAGCTGTGGCGGCGTGACTTGATCCAGGCCGGCGTCCAGTTGCACGAGCTCCGTCCCGACGCGGCGCTGAAGGCCGCCGCTGCCGACACCCCACCGATCTCGTCGGTGTTCCTGGGGCTCCACGCCAAGGCCATCGTCCTGGACCGCGAGCGGGTCTTCGTGGGCTCGATGAACCTCGATCCGCGCTCGGAGGGGGTCAACAGCGAGATGGGGGTGGTCGTGGAGAGCCCGGGCCTCGGTCGAATCGCGGCCAGCGCCATGGACGAGGCGATGAAACCCGAGAACAGCTGGCGGGTTGACCTCGATCCCGACGGGGACCTGCGCTGGGTCTCGGGAGTCCAGGTTCTACGCTTCCAGCCGGCCCGAAGCTTCTGGGAGCGCGTCCTGGATCTCGTCTACGTGGTGTTCCCGCGGCAACTGTACTAGCCCCCGGGCTTCGCCCGATCCGACCTCGCGCCCCGCGTGGTAGAGTCTGCCGAGCGCTCGGATCGCTCGAATCGGTCGGTGACGAAGCCCATGGACCTGGACAAGGAGAGGAATATGGCAAGGAATCACGCCGCCGATCACCGCCGTCGCGGCTTTCTCCAGCTTGCCGGGTACGGGCTCGGCGTGGCCGTCCTCGCTGGGCCGGCTCGCGCCAGCGCCCAGACGACGACCACACCGCTGCTCAAGATCGGCATGGTCGGGGCCGGACGCATGGGCGGTGCCCTCGGCGCCCTGTTCGTCAAGGCCGGGCACCCCGTGATGTTCTCGTCGCGCCATCCGGAGAACCTGAAAGACCTCACCTCGCGTCTCGGGCCTCTCGCCCAGGCCGGCCCCGTCGAGCAGGCCGTCGCCTTCGGCGACGTGGTCGTGATGGTCGTCCCCTACGCCGCGCTCGAGGAGATCGGCAAGGCGCACGGCCGCGTCCTCGCCACTAAGCCGCTGGTCATGGATGTCTGCAATCCGATTGCCCGGCGCGACGGTGACGACCTGGTCAAGTGGGTCGGTGAGCAGGGCGGGGCCGGGCTGGCCAGCGCCAAGCTGCTGCCCGGGGCGCGCATCGTGCGCGCTTTCAACGGGATCAGCTATCGCAGGGTGGGCGGGATCGCTCATCGCGCGGGCGGCCTCGTCGGCGTGCCCATCGCCGGCGACGATCCGAAGGC
This sequence comes from Candidatus Limnocylindria bacterium, assembly GCA_041499395.1. GTDB lineage: Bacteria > Chloroflexota > Limnocylindria > QHBO01 > QHBO01 > CF-167. The sequence continues at coordinate 4,959 of JBGQKH010000077.1, read as the reverse complement.
CATCACCCTCGCCGAGGGGCTCATCCGCGGGATCGGATTCGAACCCGTCCTGGTGGGCGGCCTCGCCATGGGCAAGCACCTCCTTCCCGGCACCCCACTGGCCGAGGAGCACACGCCGGCGGAGATTCGACAGATCGCCGCCGGCCTGCGCTGAATCGAGGACCTATGGCTTACTGGCTCCTGAAGTCCGAGCCCGAGGATTGGTCGTGGGCCGCGCAGGTCGCGAAAGGCCGCGAAGGGGCGGAGTGGACAGGCATCCGTAACTTCTCGGCCCAGAACCACCTGCGCGCCATGAAGAAGGGCGAGCAGGCGTTCTTCTACCACACCGGCAAGGAGCGCGCGATCGTCGGCATCGTCCGGGTGATCGCGGAGGCTCACCCGGATTCGACGGACTCCGCCTGGCGCGCCGTCGACGTCGCCGCGGTGCGAAAGCTCCCGACCCCGGTCGGCCTCGACCAGATCAAGGCGGACCGACGCCTCACCGGCATGGCGCTGGCCCGCCTCCCGCGCCTGTCGGTCCAGCCGGTCTCGGAGGCCGAGTGGCGGATCGTCCGCCAGATGGGAGGACTCGGCTGAAGGACCCCGGCCGACCCGCTCGAGCTGGCGCGCCGGTGGGCCCCGTGCTGCTGTGCGTGGCCTTCCTCGCGGGTTCTGTCCTCGACGCGTCTGGCCAGGCGCCGCGCTGCCGCCCGCCCGCCAGCGCGGTCAGCAAGAGCGGCGCGGTCACGCAGCTCCGCTTCGCGAACGGCAAGCGGGTCACGCTCACCGACGAGCCGGCCGGTGACGGTCAGGTCACGTACGAATACCGAGGGTACGACGAAGCCTCCGGTCTGCACTGGGTGCGGCTCACTCTCTGGGGCGGGCCCAGCTTCTGGGTCGAGGCCTACGGCGGCTGCACCGGGACCAAGCTGGTGCTCGACGACATTCCGGTGGTCTCGCCCGACGGATCCCTCCTCGTGACGATCGGGCGCGGCGTGCCTCCCCGCCCGCTCGTCAATCGGATCCACGTGCTGTCACAGGCGCCTTCCGGCGAGTTCCGGATGGAGTGGGATTTCGAGCTGACCGTGTGGGCCCACGACGACGGCCCCCTCACCTGGGGCCCGGTCAACCCGCGGTGGGTGACCGCGAAATCGCTCACCTTCGATCGGGTCGATGCCCAGGGGCGCCTGGTCGGCACCGCCGTCGCATCGCGCGACGACCGCGGGTGGCACTTCGCGGTCGTGAAGTGACGCACGGTGGACTACCTTCGCAGACGGGCGACTCAGCCGCCGATCGTCACCCTGGAGAGCTGACGCGGTGGTGACCCGGCGAATCTTCATCATCGTCGTCGGGTGAGGCATTGACAGCAGGTCTTCCGCCGGTGAAGATCCGACCATGCGGGCCCGCGGGTTGTTCGTCGTTCTCGGAGGCCTGCTCGCGCTCAGTCTCGCTTCACGCTTGCCCGCCACATCCGAGCAATCCGCGTCGGATCTCGATCGTGCCAACGGGGTGACCTGGAGCAAGGACATCGCCCCCGTGTTTCAGCAACATTGCCAGGGCTGCCATCGTCCCGGCGACATCGCGCCATTCCCTCTCCTGAGTTACCTGGATGCGTACCGTGAGCGGCAGAAGATCCTGCGCGTCGTCGAGCGGCGGAGGATGCCACCCTGGAAGCCCGTCCCGGGCTTCGGCGAGTTTCTGGATGCCCGTCGGCTCAGCGAGGCCGAGGTCGCCTCGATTCGCGACTGGGTCACGGCGGGAGCACCGGAGGGAGACCCGCACGACCTCCCGCCGGCGCGACAGTGGCCCCAGACGTGGACCCTGGGGGCGCCCGACGCGGTCCTGGCGCCCGAACGCGCCTTCGAGGTGTCGTCGAGCGACCGCGATCTCTATCGTTGCTTCGTGATCCCGACCCGCTTCGCAGAGGACCGCTACCTCTCGGCGGTGGAGTTCGCGCCGGGGAATCGGCAGATCGTCCACCACGTCCTCACCTATCTCGACACCACCGGAGCCTCGGTGGCGCTCGACCAGGCGGATCCGGGCTTGGGCTACACGTGTTTCGGCGGCCCCGGCTTCGCGCCCACGGGCGGCATCGGCGGGTGGGCGCCGGGCGCCCGCCCGCAGATGGATCCCGACGGCGTGGGAGTGCTCCTGCCCGCCGGAGCCCGGGTGGTGATGCAGGTCCACTACCACAACCGCCGTGGCGGACCCGAGAGCGACCGCACCACGATCGGCCTCCACTTCGCGACGAAGCCGGTGAACAAGCGGGCGCGCTGGATACCCGTGCTCGACCGCACCTTCCTGATCCCGGCGGAGGCGTCCCGCCACGAGGTGCGCACCACCTACATGATCCCGCCCGGCCGGGACCTGCACGCCATCGGGATTTCGCCCCACATGCACCTGCTCGGTCGCTCGATGAAGGTCACCGCGACCTCGCCCGATGGCACCGTGCAGCCGCTGATCTACATCGACGACTGGGACTTCCACTGGCAGGGCACCTACACGTTCGCTCGGCCGGTGCCCCTACCGGGTGGCACCCGGATCGACGTGGAGGCGGTCTACGACAACTCCTCGACGAACCGGCGCAACCCGAGCGGTCCCCCCCGCGACGTGAGGTGGGGCGAGGAGACCACCGACGAGATGTGCATCGCGTTCGTCCGGGTGACGGTGGACGCCGAGCAGCTCGGTTACCGCCCGCCGTGACGTGAGCGATAACCGTCGGAGGAGACCAGCCGTGGCGGCGGCGGCCATCGCGAGCACCGATCGAGACGACCCGGATGCCGTTCGCGGACACTGCGAGCCGCGATTCGCGCGGGTCCGTGACGCCCTCGCGGAGATCATGGCCGCGGGCACCGAGGTCGGCGCCGCGCTCGCCGTCTGCGTGGACAAGGAGCCCGTCGTCGATCTGTGGGCCGGCCACACGGATGCGGCGCGGACGCGGTCGTGGGACCGCGACACCATCGTGAACCTCTTCTCCGTGGGGAAGGCGATCACGGCTCTCTGCGCCCTCCGCCTGGTCGAGGCGGGCCTACTCGACCTCGACGCACCCGTCGCGCGCTACTGGCCCGAGTTCGCCCAGGCGGGCAAAGGCCGGCTGCCGGTGCGCTATCTCCTCACGCACCAGGCGGGGCTCGCCGCCATCGCCCGCCCCCTGCCGGCGGAGGCGTGGAGCCAGTGGGACGTCATCACGGGCGCCCTCGCCTCGCAGGCTCCATGGTGGGAGCCGGGCTCGGCCCACGGCTATCACGTGAACACGCAGGGCTTCCTGATCGGCGAGGTCGTCCGCCGCGTCACGGGGAAGTCGCTCGGGACCTTTCTGCTCGAGAGTCTCGCCGCGCCCGCCGGCATCGACTTCTTCATCGGCTGCGGCCCGGCGCTTGACGGACGCTGCGCAGACTACCTCCCGCCCCCGCCTACTCCCGAGCGCGACGAGTTCGAGCGGCGGCTCAACGTCGACCCGACGACCCTCAGCGGCCCGGCCCTCATGCGGATCAACGCGTACCGGAACCCATCGAATTTCTCCGGCATGGCCATCGTGAACACCCGGGCGTGGCGGGCGGCGGAGGTGCCGTCGACCAACGGGCACGGCAACGCCCGCGCGGTGGCACGAGTCTACTCCGCCCTGGCCGGCGACGGCGAGCTGCACGGCGTGCACGTGCTCGCCCCGGCGACGGTGGCCCTCGCGATCGAGGAGCAGGTGAACGGGGTGGACATCGTGCTGGAACGCCCCACCCGCTACGGACTCGGCTTCCAGCTCACCATGCCCGAGCGACGCCTCGGCCCCGGCCCGCGCGCCTTCGGGCATTTCGGCGCCGGCGGCTCGCTCGGGTTCGCCGATCCCGACGCGCGGGTCGCCATCGGCTACGCCATGAATCAGGGCCGCCCAGGGTGGCAACACAAGCACGTGCGCCGCCTGATCGACCTGGTGTACACCGCGCTGTAGTCAAAAGGAGGGTGGAGAGATGGCGCTTCGCGTGCGACGGGTGATCACGGGCCACGACGCGGCCGGGCGAGCCATCGTCCAGGTCGACGAGGTGGTGCAGCACACGTTCGTCGGCCGACCGGGTGCGACGGCCTGTAACGTCTGGACCACCGAGGGCTTCCCCGCGAACAACGACGGCTCTGCCGACGCGGGCCTGCGCAAGACCGGCCTGACGCTGCCGAACGGCACCATCTTCCGCGTCATCGAGTTCGCGCCGGGCGTCGCCGCGCGCAACCACCGGACCTCATCGGTCGACTACATCGTCGTCATATCCGGCGAGATCGACATGGAGCTGGACGGGTCGAACGTCCACCTCAAGGCGGGCGACGTCATGGTGCAGCGGGGTATCATCCACAACTGGGTCAATCAGGGAACCGCGCCGTGCGTGCTGGCGGTCGTTCTCATCGACGCCAAGCCGGTCGAGGCCGGTGGCAAGGTCCTCGACCCCGTCGGATAGGCGTCGGGGCCCGCCGCGAAGATGGCGCGAGCTCGACGTGCTAGGCGCCCGTCCCGCCCGGGCCACCCTCCCCCTGCTTGCGCAGGAAGTCCTCGACCTCTCGCATCAGCCGCTCCGAGTCGAGCTCTCCGCCGGGCAGCGGTTGCTGCTCCTCGCCCGCCGCCGCGTCGTACTCCTGCTCCAGCTTCCGCACGTGCTCCCGGGTGGCGCGGTCCCGAGCCACCGCTTGATCACATTGCGCGCGGAATTCCTCGATGTCCTCGGCGAACCTGGACATGTCCGGGCTCAGGTCGAGCAGACGGGCTACATAGGTCACCAGCGCTTCGATCGCCGCCGGATTCTTGGAATCGGGCAGATAGTGCGGCGCCTGTCCCATGAAGCCGACGTGCTGCATTCCCCGTCGCTCCGCCGCGTCCAGGACCACCGTGGAGATACCGGTCGGGCCTTCGTAGGTCGGAGGCCGATAGATGCCCCAGGCTTCGAGCAATGACTTCGCGGCGGGGTCGGTGCACCGGGCCGACACACGCACCGGCCGGGTGTG